>NZ_JBSXNQ010000050.1:0-185156 GCF_056857715.1 Marinobacter sp. L-13 | reverse complement strand
AGATCAGCTATGGCATTGCTGCTGTAGGCCTAGCCTACACGATCAACAGCGACACCAGTGGTGATGGGGTGTTCGTGCAAGGAGATGCCTATTACTACGCCTCTGTTGGGGTGCCTCTGCAGGACAGCTACAGTGCCGGTGCGACAGCTTAATAAAATGGAGTTTTTTCATAGGTGCACCCTTCTGGGTTAGATGAAGAGACGTATATAGCTGTTCCGGAAAAAGGCTTTCGAAAAGCTACTGATCCAAAACATTAACATTTAAACACCTTGAAACTGAAACGAAACTGAATTTTTTGGCCTGGTCGCTCCGGCCTTGATTCACGTCAGTTTTTATTCCCGCCTGGCGGCAAAAGCCCCGGGCCCCTGCCTCCGCGGCGACAAAGACTTGATAATTGTCACGCTGCACTATCCGAACCCCAGGCCCTGCTTCCAGACCGCAATCGACCAATACACGTGTCTGGCCGGTTTCAACCTGGAGCCGGTCGCGGTCTCCGTTCCACCCGGGAATGTGATGTTCATCTGCGCTCATCCTCCGCCTGATTGAGAAAATGCCGGATCGGTGCCCGGAAATCAGAGCGCTGCTTCAGTGGATGATCAGAGGTCGTCCATTCGTCCGACCTGACGGGCCAGTCGCATCGATTCGTTCTGTTCCATGGTTAACAAAGCCTGGAACAGTTCCCTTGCCTCGGGAATCTCCGCCCGGTCCGCCATGGCTTTATAGAGGTCGGCGATCTGATCATGAAAGTCGAATACCTCCCGGCAAATACCCTGGAAATCAAGCTTTGCGTACGGCTCATCACAGGTACGGTGAGTTTTGACGGGATTATGCGAAAGGTAATCAAAGACTCTTGTTTCTAGCGCCCTGGAATCCCCCTGACGTTCAAACTCGCTCACGATCCGCTCCATTTCGGACTCATGGGCCGCCAGATAGTCCAGCAGTGCCCGGGCCCGCTCTTCTTCATTTTTTGTCGCACAGTGGGACAGACAACTCGCCAGGTGTGAGTGCAGATCCCGCGTCCAGTCAATCAATTCACCAAAGGTTCTGATATGCATTTCGTTGTCCCCGCTTTGTTTGGGTTGATGATTGCCAGCCCGGTATAAGGTTCCCTGTTCGAAGTAAAACCCTGCAACCTGAACTCACCCTGAAAACCAGCAAAAGAAAGTAAAATTCCGGCCCTGGCACTGGTTAATATGATTTGCATCAATCCCATACCACACCGGGGGCGGCAACTCATACTATGCTGAACCGAAACTGAACAATCGCCACTAACTGATCCGGATCTGACAGGAGTCAAGTCTGGATCATTTCATGGACACTCAATACCTTACTGCTTGACATGTGAGTGGCTCAGAGGTTTTATGATCCGATGCGGCTTCATCGCCGGGCCACAGGGCCGGGCAGACCGGATATCCATTCATATTCACCGGCAGTGCCGGCGGCGCCGTTAGTGAGGCATCAAACCGCCTGAAAGCCTTGTGGCTGAGCTGCTGTTTTGTCCTCGGGTTCAGCGTGGTTTTCGTGGCGCTGGCTGATGGCCTACCGGCAGGAAGCCAATCTGGTGGCGGGCCTGCTGATCGTGCTGATGGGCCTGTTCATGCTGGGCTGGTGGAGCATGCCGGCGCTGCAACGGGACTGGGCGCCTGGGGCAAACGCTCGAGGGAGGACGCCCCACAGCGGCCTTTTTGCTGGGCATCGCCTTTGCCGTCGGCTGGACGCCCTGCATCGGCCCGATACTCGGAGCCATACTGGCGCTCAGTTCCACCCACGCCAACGCAGAAACGGGCATGTTGTACCTAGCGGTGTATTCGCTCGGCCTGGCACTCCCGTTTCTCGGAACCGCGCTGTTCATCGAGCATTTTCGCAAGCGAGTGCGCGGATTCAGCCGCTGGAGCAGGCCGCTAAGGGCACTGGCGGGCCTTGTGCTGATCATCATGGGCATAATGGTGCTGACCGGCCAGATGACCTGGTTCGCCACCTGGATGCTGTCGACCTTTCCCGTGTTGGGAAGGCTTGGCTAGTGTCCCAGGTCGGCTGGAAGCCGGTAGAGCCTTGTTGCGCCTTCCCCGGCCTTACTATCTCCACCTCGGCTTCCTACCGAGAAAAAGAACAGCCCACCGCTCCCATAGGCCGGCTTCGCCGAGCGGGGTATGGATACCCTGGATCTTCCCAGAACCGATGGCGAGCCCGGGTTTGCGTCCAGCCAGTCGATAGCGACGACATCCCTGGGACCTGCGGCCTCCGCAGAGCTCGGGCGCTG
Organism: Marinobacter sp. L-13; assembly: GCF_056857715.1. Lineage (NCBI taxonomy): Bacteria > Pseudomonadati > Pseudomonadota > Gammaproteobacteria > Pseudomonadales > Marinobacteraceae > Marinobacter > Marinobacter sp. L-13. The sequence goes on along the minus strand of NZ_JBSXNQ010000050.1, from coordinate 182,896 downwards.
CGCGATACCCACCATGGGGCGCGAAACCCTATCCGCCCCTCCGGTGCCGCCGACAAACGGGTTACCCAGAGACAGGGATCTTGTCGGACTGAAAATCAGTTCCGGGTTTACCTCAAACCGGATTTCCGAGCTGACAAGAGGGTCCATATCGTAGCTGAGCTGCAATTCCGGGCCATTGCCGGAATACACAGAGGCTTTACCGTCAAACGCACTTACAAAAGCCAGATCGCCGCTGTCTGTCTTGCCCAGAACCCGGGAGCCCAACACCCTGAAACCCGGCGTCAGGGCGCTGAATGTGTCATTGGCGCTTTCCGCCATCTTCTCTTGCCCCGGCATAACCGTGTAAATCTTTGACCCGAAGCCGTGCTCTGCCGTATAGGACTGCCCCAGAATGGTGTCACTCCGCCCATCCAGGTCGGTATCATGCACGCCCATCATCAATGGCGAAAACCCGACCAACATGGCTCGGTCCCCGTCAAGCCTGACAACAGAACCTGACACCCGGTAATCATCCCATTGGTTGACCAGCAGATAAAGCCCACCGGCACTGCTATACCAGTCCATGTAAATGATTCTCTCGCCACGTGGAATATCAACCACGGCGATTTCGCTTACAGAGCCATCGGAGCGCCCCGAAAAAAACCTGATTGTCTGCTTGCCTTCCAGTGCCACGACATAACGCCCCGGGATTTCATGGACCGCAATCGAACCTGCCCGGCCCGGCAACTCAAGAGCAAGCTCGGCCTCCGCCTCTGCCGCAACACGAAAACTCTCTTCCTTTGAGTATGAAGCTGCGCCGATATCAATCATCCCGACCAGCCAGGTTTGGTCATAGGTGACAACTACCCTGCCCTTGCTTATTAACTCGAACGTCAGAGAGGGCTCTGCCTTGCTTTCCTCATTTTCCCAGACCAGGCGTGGAAACATGGATTTCAGTTCTTCTTCCACGGGCCCGCTTTTTTCGGTTGTACTTTTAATTACGGCCGGCAAAGGGCCAAACCTCTCCACAACGGCATTTACACCAGGCATGGGCCCGGACAGCAGCTTGCCAACGAATTCTTCCGGATTAATCCGTAAAATACCGATTACGGACCGGCGGTCACCGACCAAACTGGCATCGCCGTTCTGAACGGGTTTTGCCGTAACGAAAACATCCCCCACCCCCGCGACACTATTGTGCCGGTCTATGTAAACCAGACCTTCGTCCTTGTCGATCCGGCTGATCGCGGAAACAAAAGGATCGAAGCGCTCAGCTGCGAAACAGAGCTGTCCGGTTATTGTAAAAACAATTAAAACGACAAAACGAAAGATCCGGACGCTGGCACAGCTGATTACATTCGTCATACAGAGGCTCTTCGAAAGGAATAAGGTGCGAAGCGTCGGCTTCGCACCTTCTGGTCAGTTAAAACTTATACCGGACGCGGCCGGCAACATGCACAATGTCCTTATCACTCTGGCCGTTTTGAAGCGCGCCTTCCTCAAGTACATCCACTGCATCTCCCGCAAGCAGATAAGCCGCTTCCGCCGCAATTTCCAGGGACGGATACGGAAGATAGCTCACCCGTCCACCGAACTCCAGGCCCAGATCTTTTGATGAACTCCCGTCAGCCAGCGTAATGGCTTCCGCCAGCCGGTTGTACACCAGCATTCCACTGAGCTTCAGGTTAGGCCGGACCTTGTGATCGAGCTGGATCTTATTCAGGAAATAGCCCTTATCCAGGATATAAGGCGTCTCGGCGAAATAATCATCGTCCATGAAATTTTCCTGGAAAATCATGCTATCCGTCAGATCGACGTCCGTGGAGATGAACGCATCGAAATTGGAATCCTGCTCATTGCTGTCCCCTGATGCATACACCATTGTGTAGGTGACGGTATTGGGACCGAACTGCAGGCCAAGCTCGCCACGGCCCAGAAAGGTGGACAGGTCATAGCTGGTGTTCGGATTCACAGCCCCGTTTATAGGGTTGAAGTTAACACCTTCTATCGTTCCCGTCTGGGCGATGGCGGTACCCTTGAGGAAAAGCCGGCCTGCCGACGTCTCCCTGTTGTAGTCGAAGGTCGCGCCCAGGTTTGAGACTGAGTATTCCGAGTTATCAGCGATCCGCTTCAGCTCGTAGTTCCTGCTATTGATCTCGCCGACACCCTCTGCAACCTGATTGTTCATCTGGTACAGATAAAAATTCCGGCGTTCAGGTTGGGCGAAAAGTGCTTATCCAGGTTCAGCGCAAAGTTATCAGCGCCATCCCAGCCCTCGTCTTCCGGGGAGTCGTTGGCGTCCTCGTTGGTGGAGTCACCACGCCCCCACAGAAGCTGATAGTCAATACCAGACTGAAGCTTCCCGGTCAGCACCGCAGCGGTTGCGGTCTCATTCCAGACATTGGCGTTAACCGAAACCGGCTGCAAGCCGATTTTCAGGCGCTGATCAACGGCGCCGGGCAAAGCAAAGTCGACGTAAGCCCAACGGGTCTCGACATTTACGCCGTCACCGGAAAAGTCGCCACCTGAACCCTCGCCGAAGCGAATGCCGCCGATTTCAGTTGCGTACACGCCCTTGACCATTCCATCGTCAGAGGCGGCGGTGAACCAGAACCGGTATTTTATCTCACCATAACTCTCGGTGGGATCGCTGTCTTTCAGCGTACCGCCACCCGAGTTTCCTGTTCTGAACCAATCCCTCTGATTGGTGTAGGCCTGAAACCGGTTGTTCATGTCGCCATGAAAATCAAATTCGGCCGCCATGACAGGGTTTGGAGCATACACTGCGGCTACTCCGAGAATCGCCAGGTAAAGCGGGCTGCGCTTAAGTTTCAGTTGCTTCATTGTGATCCCTATTATTAGTCGTCTTATTGGTCGTCAGAAGAGCTCAGCAAACGGACCTAATGGCCGGTCATTCCGCCGTGTCGCATACAGCAGGGCAACCAACCTCCTGATTGCAGGCAGGCCGCGACCAGTGAAACCTGAAACGAAGCTGAAAATCCAGAGGGCTTACGACTTATGTCTTAGACAGGACTGGCAACATGTCGGAGACGAAGGAGCTAAGGCGGTTTCTGGTGACCGCCTGGACGGTCACCTTTACAACAGATCGAATATCAGCGCGAAGGATAAGGGCTTGATGACCTCAATGGCCGGATTTCTCCGCCCCTTTCGATTTCATCGGCTGATCCTTCATCGACCCCTTCATTTCCTTCATCATTCCCATGCAGCCCTTCATGTCTCCATGCATCATCTGCATGTTTTCCTGCATGGCTTTCATATGGTCCTGCATCAGTTCCTGGCGCTTGGCAGGGTCCTGCTCCTGTTTGATCCGGCTCATCAGCGCCTGCATTTCTTCCATATTCTGCTGCATCGCCGCTGCTCTCTTCTGGTCCTGCTCATGATGCTTTGCATCGCGATGCTGATCGTGATCCGCCGCCAGGGCCGGCATGGAAAGCAGACCGGCAATGACAGTAGCAACAAGTGTCAGTCGTTTCATGGTGTTCTCCGTCCGTCGAGTAATTGGGAACTGCGATTGCGTCAGCAGGTGTCCCCCGCTGACCGGGCCAGATTCTGACCGTCTGCCTATAAGATAGTACAAGCTTCGGTCAAGGTGAAGCCAGCCAATACCAGGAGGGATCGGCCGGCTCGCCGGAACACTGCCAGGGGCCAATAAGATCTGACGACATATCACATAGGCGATTTAGGCCCTTAGTGCTGGGTGCGATGGCTTTAACCGGCCAGATAATTCAATTAGCTTTGTGGAGGCTAGCAACATTCCCAGGGTTGGGAAGACTTGGCTAGTATTCAATTGGAAATGGTGATTTCAACTTCGGCTGCCTGAAATTAATAGATTAGTTGGATAGATTATGCATTGTTCAAGTCGACTATCCCGTAGAGGCTGGTTCCTGTTTTTTTAATTTGGTCTGTCAGCTTTTTGCTGCATTTTTTTTGGGAAATGATCCAGGTGCCTTTCTTTACAGGGATGATGGAGGCATCCCATGGTGCGGTAGTCTGGCTGTGCACGCGGGCGGCAATCGGTGATGCCAATATTGCACTATTTGCCTATGGCATTGCCGCCGCGGCAACTAAAGATGGCTTTTGGATACAGGGACGGTGGCGCCGCCATGTTTTAGGAGTGTATTTTGCTACCGGTCTGCTTATAACGATAGTCTTTGAAGCATGGGCCACAGGCGCAGGCCAGCGCTGGAGCTACAATGATTCTATGCCCCTGTTACCCTTTATTGGCACAGGTATTGCGCCTCTAGTGCAGTGGATTATCGTTCCAACAGTCTCGCTCTTTGGTCTGCGTTGGCTCTATAGAGGCTGGCTTGATCTCAGACGTCAGGGCGGTGATTACTCCCGGCAATAAATAATGGGCTTCGGCCATCATGCAAACGGCCCTACAAACACTTGCGCAAATACACCCAAAAGGAGTGTGACAGTCAGCGCTATTATCAGTACGGCTTTCAACCAGATATCAGTTCTAGCCACCACGACATTCCCTTGCCTGTACATCGGCACAACGAGGCGCAGATAAACTGCCAGCGAGAGTACGCTATTGATGATCGCCACCACTGCCACCCAGGTGTACTGCACGTCGATGACTGCGGCAAACAAAAGGAACTTGCCGACAAAACCCGCCAATGGGGGAATCCCAACCAGCGATAGCAGAAAGATAACCATTGCGAGGCCAATAAGCGGCTGGGCGCGACCCAATCCGTCAAAATCGTTCAGAGTCCGTCCAGTACTGGCGGCAACGGCGAAAGCGCCCAGATTCATGGCCGCATAGGCGGCAGCAAACAGTATAATGGATGGCAGAGCAAGTTCACTGGCGCCGACTGCCAGGATACCCAGAAGGAAATAGCCGGATTGGGCAATCGACGAATAGGCCAGCAGCCGAACGACGTTATCCTGCACCAGCGCGGCCAGATAACCATAGGTCATGGTCAGAACAGCCAGACCGGCGATGATGGCGGTCCAACCACTTTCCGGGGGTAGATCGCGAACCACCTGAGCGAGTGCGAACAGAGCACCGATCTTGGGCACCACTGACAGGTAGGCCGCTATTGACAGTGGCCCACCCTCATAGGCATCTGGCGCCCAGAAATGGAATGGAACCAGCGAGGCTTTGTAACCCAGACCGACAACCACCGCCACCAACCCAAGAAGAACCGCCATTGGCATGGTATCCATACCAGGAAGATCCGCGAGTAACGTGGATCCCGCAGCGCCGAACCAGTAACTCAGGCCGAAAATCATGATCGCACCTGTGACCGAGGCGAACACGAAAAACTTCATGGCGGCCTCAGTGGCAGGGTCGGTATCCGGGTAGGCAACCAAGGCAAAGGTGGCCAGGCCAGTTAATAATGTACCCAACACAAGGAACATCGTATCACCCGCGCCTGCCAGAACGAGCGCGCCGATGGTGGCAAAGCAAAGCAGGCTGTAAACCGTGCCCTCTCGCACGGTGCCTCTCACATCCACTCTCGCCAAAAATATGGCGAGGATGGTGGCCGGCAGCAGAATGAGTTTGGCCCACACACTGAGGTCGTCAACCCGGAAACTGCCACCAAACACCGTTGTGTCCTCACCAATCAGACTGACGGTCAGACCCGTGGCAACGATCAGACCGCTAACTGCGACCAGCAGCGCAATTTGCGGCCTACGCAGCATTTCCGCGATCAGCGCACCGACAGCCGTCAACAGTACGGCAATTTCAGGAATCAACAGTGCAAGATCACGAGCCATCACAGTGCCAGCGCCGATGTAGTGCGGTGGATGATACCCAGCACCCAGGAGGGTGCCACGCCAGTGCCGACAGTGAGCACCAGCAATGGCCCCACAGCAAGCCACTCACGAGCGCTCAAATCAGGCATGGACTGCCAGCGCTGCCGGGGCTCGCCCAGAAAGGTTTCCCGCAGTGCTTTGAGAAACGTACCGGCAATAATGGCAATACCCAAAATCACAACCACCGCGGCAGGCGAAGCGCTTAAAGTGGCAAGAAATATCTGAAACTCGGCCGGAAAGTGCGCCAGCCCGGGCAAGCCCAGCGATGCAAAGGCCGCCAACACAAAGGTCCAGCCGAGCATTGGGACCGTCTTGAGCAACCCACCCAATTCGCCCATTTCACGGGTGTGGGCACGGTCCTGGATCATGCCCACCAGCAAGAACAAGGCACCGGTAACCAGTCCATGGCTGAACATCTGCAATACCGCACCATCCAAAGCAACAGTTCGCACCGAGGGATCCAGAGTTATTGCCGCCACGGCCACACCGACAATGACATACCCCATGTGGTTAACCGACGTATAGGCGACCAAGCGTTTCAGATCACTCTGGGCCAGAGCGGCAAAAGCCCCGTAGAGCGCGCTGACAACACCGAGAACAAGAACAACAACGCCCGCTTCACGGAACGCATCGGGGGTCATTTGCAGAGCAAATCGAACCAGCCCGTAAGTGCCGAATTTCAGCATGACGCCGGCGAGGATAACGCTGCCGACTGTCGGCGCCTGCACGTGTGCGGCGGGCAACCAGGTATGCAGGGGCACCGCGGGGATCTTTACCGCAAAGGTGATCAGCATAGCGATCAATGCCCACATGGCCGCCGCGCCCTCCAGGGGGGGATTCTCAATCCAGGCTCGCATGTCGAAGGTCGGTTCGGGGCTGCCCAGATAAAGCCCGAGGATAGCAAGCAGAAGCGGCAGACTTCCCAGCAAGGTGTATATAAAAAACATCAACGCTGCCCGTTGCCTGTCTTCGTGGCCCCACCCGGCGATCATGAAATACATGGAGACAAGGGAAACCTCGAAGAAGACGTAGAACAGGATACCGTCGAGGGCTGTAAAGGTACCGATAGACGCAGTTTCCAGAAGAAGTACCAGAGCAATATAGGCGCGCGGACGTTCACGAAGCGACGACGTATAGATCACAGCAACCAGGAAAAGAACAGCGCTCAACAGCACCAAAGGCAGACTGATCCCATCAACTCCAACCCGGTAGGCGGCACCGATGGCCGGTATCCATTGCAGCTCTTCGACCTGGGAAAAGCCTGCACCGCTCGCACCCTGAAACCACATGGACAGAGCACCGATCAGTGTAAGGGCGGCGGTAATAATCGCTATGACGTGTACCGTACGCGTTGCGGGCTTCGGAAGACACAGAATCAGCACCGCGCCGACCAGCGGCAAAAACAGGGTGAGCGAGACAAGTGGTAACATAAATATGGGTTTCCTCTAAAAGCTCGTCGATGAAGCAAAAAGCAGAACAGCCAATGTGACGGCGATTGCGACCGCACTGATCGCCAGGCTATGATGGATAAAGCCGCTTTGGAGGTTTCGGGCTAGCGCACCCAGTGCACGCACAGCCGCCACCAGGGCGAAAATCAGGCCGTCGATACGGCGTTCATCTCCAAACCGCACATAGGTCGCGACCCTCAGGCTCACCCTGCCCACGCAAAGCACAATCTTGAACAAGCCCCGCTCCGCTCGCTCGCTCGCAGAGGCAAGGAAGAGACCGGCGCGCCCAAGAGAAAGCACAGCTTCATACAGACGCCCTTCCAAACGCTCACATCCTCGGGCCACAGCCATTGCGGGCCTACCGACCCAGACCGTAAGCCCACCGCCAACGGAAAGTCCGCGTCGCGCCCACGGATAAACCGGCCCTAGCAGGCGGGGAGCCGGCACGAGCCAGCCCAGGCCGAGGCCGCACGCGGCAGCAAGAAGCCCAAGGAGCACGGCCAATGTGCCTGCGGTGACGGCGGGCAGATCAAGAACGGCCTCGATGGGGCCGAAGGCCAGGCCGAGAATCGTGGCAGGGACCGCCAACCCCCAAACGCCCAAAGTCATCCAGGCACTACCGGCAACCGGGCGGGTTTCTCCGGAGCCTCGCCATAGCAGGCACAAGGCCCGGGCCATATAGCCGCCGGTCAGCAGGGCACCGGCCAGCGCCAGGGGGCCGAGCCAGGCGGTGCCCTGCGCAGACAGGGCGGCGGCGATTACCGCGTCCTTGGAAAAGAACCCACTCAGTGGCGGGATACCGGCCAGTGCCAGCGCTGCCAGCACAAAGCCGGCAAAAGTCCAGGGTCTGTCACGACCAACACCCTCCAACTGATCGAACCCGGTACCCCCGCGGGCATGCTGGAAGTCTCCGGCGGCAAGAAACAGGGTGCTCTTGATGGCGGCGTGGGCGAGCAAATGCAGGAGGGCCGCCAGCGGAACGCCGGCTCCAACCGCAACCAGCATCAAGCCATATTGACTAGCAGTGGAAGCGGCAAGCAGGCGTTTGAGATCACGCTCGGCAAGTGCAATAACTCCGGCCGCCACCGTGGTAACGCCGCCGACAAGTCCGACGACGAGCAACACCTCCGGTGTCAGCAGCGGGGCCGAACGGATCAGCAGGATGGCACCCGCCGCCACCAGGGTGGCCGAGTGCAGCAGCGCCGAAACCGGTGTCGGCCCCGCCATCGCGCGCATAAGCCAGTCCTGCAAGGGGACTTGGGCCGACTTACCCATGGCGGCCAGCAGCAACAAAAGCCCCGCGGCAGTCGAGGCACTGCCGCCGGCCTCCAGGGAGGCGGCAATCTCGCTGGTACCGGCCGACCCAATCAGCATAAATACCGCCACGTACAAACCCAGATCGGCGCTACGAGTGTAGAGGAAGGCGCGACCGGCGGCATCCGCGGCCTCGGGCCGCTGGAACCAAAAGCCAATCAGCAGGTAACTGCACAAACCGATCAACTCCCAGACCGCCAGCAACAGAACCCAGTCGCCGGCCAGCACCAGCGACTGCATAGCGGCCAGGAACAGGGACATTACTGCGTAGAAGCGGCACAGGCCGGACTCCCGCTTCATATATCCGACTGCATAAATCAGCACGAACGTGCCCACGGTGGCCACCGCCACCGCCAGCAGTGCTGTCATAGGTCCGGCGACCAATCGAAGTGGCATTTCCGGCAGACCGGGCAGAAGCAGGGTTTCGGTCTGCCCGCCGGCGACCCGGGCCAGTAGCCAGAGGCTGCCGCCCAGACTTAACGTCGCCCCGCCGAGGGCCATCGTCGCGAGGCCCCGGCGCAGAACCAGCAACGCCAGGGCGGCGATCAGTGGTGGCAATATCGGTAGAAGCACTGCACTCATCCTTTCAGGTCCCCGGCTTCTTCCATTTCAACCGAGCCCTTGGCCCGGAAACGCGCAATCGCGACACCGAAGCCAACCGCCATTTCGACCGCCATGACGGTCATCACCACCAGCACGAACATCTGGCCGGAGTAGCTTTCGGGGTGCAGAAAACGCCAGAAGGCGACCAAGTTCACCAACGCGCCTGCAAGAATCAGCTCCACCCCCATCATGATCATAACCAGATTGGTCTGGGACAACGCGCCATAAACACCAATGCCGCACAGGATTGCACCGGTTACAAGCGCCACGATCAGGACGAGAGTCATTCCGTATCCTCCTTGTCAGCACTATTGGCCGTCGTTTGCACCGGTATCGCCACCGCCGTGGCCGCAATCATCGCGGTCAAAATAGTGATACCGGCGGTTTCGAAGATCAGCATGGAGCGACCCAGCAATTCCATGCCCAGCGCCCGTGTCTGCATCGCCGCATCCGGCGCCTCGGCCGTTACAGGTCCCCAATCGGCCCAAAACGCGACCACTATCGCAACACCGGCAGCGACCACGCCAGCGCCAATTGAAAAGCGCTTCTGGTGGGTCATATCCATGCCCCCCATCCCGCCCGGGTCCATCATGAACATCACCATGAAAATGGCCATGATGCTCATCTCCGTCGCCATCATCATGATCTGCAGCACGCCCAGGAATTCGGTCTGCATCGCCAGGAAAATGCAGCCGACGGCAGTCTGAGAAAACAACAGCGCCAGCGCGGAACGCACCATGGACGATGTGCGAAACACCACCACGCCGAAGCCGATGGCGGCCAGCCCGAAAACGGCAACAAAAAAAGCCTGAGCGTACATTATGGAACCACCAGAACCAGTAAACCGACAACAATGATATTGAGCAGTGCCAGGGGAATCCCCAGGGTCCAGCACCACCGCATCAGATCCGCCTCGCGAATGCGCGGCAGATACCGACCCGCCAGGAGCATCGACACGGCCACGGCCAGGGTCTTGATCAGGCTCCAGGCCCAGGGAGGCAGCAGCGGCCCATGCCAGCCGCCGAGGTAGAACACCGTGGTCGCGGAAGCCAGCGTGATCACCAGCGTCAGCCTGGCCAGGCGCAACACCCCCAGGCGCACGCCGGTGTATTCCGCGTCCACACCCCCGCCCAGTTCCCCGGGTGCGGTTGGCAGATCAAAAGGCGCACGAAACGCCAGCGCCATGGCGGCAATGAAAAACAGCACGAAACCAAGCGGCTGATAGACAATGTTCCACAAGCCGTCTTGGGAGCCAACGATCACCGTGGTCACCAGGGATTCGGCGCGCATCGCCACCGCAGTGATGGGCATGACAATAAGCATGGCGTAGGCGATGAGCTGGCCAAGGAATCGCCAGCCGCCGATCATGGCGTAGGCGCCATTCGGGCCCCAGCCGGCCATGATCAGCGCCACCAGCACATAGGCAAGCGCCGCGTTGATGAACAGCGCACCGGTAGCCAGATCCGCGATCACCAGGGTCGGCGCCAGAGGCAGAACCGCCGCGCCAAGCACCGCGACGATCAGCAGTAGCACCGGCGCCGTCTCGAAAAAGACCCGGTCCGGCGTGCGCGGTACAATGGATTCACGACCGAGGTGCGCCAGGCCGCTGAGTAGGGGCGCGGCCGGACGCAGGCGGCCCGTTGTCGTCCAGCCCTCGACCACGGCGAGCAGCCAGACGCTACCAAGCAACGCAAGCAACACGATGACGAAGTTCACGAGATCACCTCCCAGGGCGAAAGGTCAAGTGATCCGACCGCCACCAGTGCGTCGCCCAGTTCCCGGCCCTCGACAAGCTTTGCGACCAGGCCGATATGGTGACTGCAGGCGGTGTCCAACCTGTAGGATTTCACCTGGCCGTGTTCCAGAATCAGGCTCAGTTGAGCCTCGCCGCGCGGGGTTTCCACGGTGGCCTCACCGGTGCCTGATCCACGCCCGATGTTTCGCAAAACAGGTAGCCCCGGCTCCCCGGTTGCCTTGATGTAGTCGAGGCTCGTGATGATTTCGTCCAGGCGCTGCCACAGGCGCGCCCAGGCATCTCCGGCGTCGTCAGCAGCGCGCGCCACGGGGCCACTCAGGCCCGCAGTGCCCGATGGCAGTACGCCGATCCCCTTCAATCGCGATTTGAGCAAAGGCGTTCGCCCAAGACGAGCCGCCAATGCCTGCAGAGCGGGCGTCAGTTCCACAAGCCGTTTTCCACTGGCGCGGCGGATCTCCAGTTGCAGGGTTGCGGCACGATCCGTCAACCAGGCGAAGCCGAGCTGGCGCCCCGTTTGCGCCAGCCAACCCAGGTGACTGGCGATGCGCTCACATTCAAGCGCCACAGCCCGGGCCTGATCGGTTGCCGAATCGTTCTCCAGACCAGCCGCCCGCTCGATTGCCAGGCAGGCCAGCAGTCGGTAGCTCACGCTGGCCAGTGGCATGGCCGACGCCAGGCGCTCGATAAAGGTCTCGGCGTCGATCTCCTTGCCTTCTTCACTCTCATTGATCATGCCCACCAAGGATGTGGCCTGTCCTTCTGTTACGCCGTCACCGTCAAGAGTCAGCGTCAACTTGAGCCCACCAGGCAGACCGGGGAAAACCGGACCGAACGGCACCTCCATCCAGTCCATCGCCAACCCGTCGGCGCTACGAGGCAGGTCCTTGGTCACTTCAATCATGGACATGAATCCCGAGGCGCCGTGGTCATGACCACTATGATCATGACCACTATGACCGTGACCACCATGATCATGGCCGCCATGTTCGTGGCTATCATGACCGTGCTCACTGTGATCATGCCCCGAATTTTTCTCCTCCGCGTCGCCGTCGGACTCATCGTGCTGGTGCTTGTGTCCGTGATCATGATGGTTTTCGTGCGAGTGCTGATGACCCTCGTGCTGCTCATGATCGTGCTCATGCGAATCATGATGGTCATGGCAGTGACCATGATCGTGTTCGTGTTCATGGTGTTCGTGCTGCTGCGCATGATCATGATGCTGGTGTTCGTGCTCATGATGCTGGTGTTCGTGCTCATGGTGCCGGTGCTCGCGATGATCGTGCCCATGGTCATGCTCGGGGGCCGGCTCCCCTGCCTCCCGGGCGACCAGGTCCATGCCACACTTGGGGCAACTACCCGGCTCGTTCTGGACAACTTCCGGGTGCATGGGGCAGACATACTCGATTCTGGCGTGCAGAACAGGGGCGTCGAAATCCTCGGGGGAGTCTGAGAATGCGCCCTTGGCCAGCGCGCGCTTCAACCAGTCAACCGCGTCGATCAGGCCGGCTTGCGAAACACCCGCGGAAAAATCAGCGTCCGGTAGCGTTGACGGCGTCTGTCCGCCCAAATTGACAATGGCTCGCGGCCTCGGCATCTGCGCATAGAGCACCGCCACGGCCTCGTTCATTTTCTCTGAAAGCTCGCCGATAATCAGGAGCACGCTCGCATCGCGAGGTGTCGCGGTGATGCGCATACCTGCCGCTGTCACATCCAGGCCATGGGACAGTGCCACTTCAGGCCCCGGGACGATCAGGCAGCTCAGGTTGCCCGCGAGGGCCCGGGAAACCCACTTCTGAAGTACCGTGAACCGCTCCTGCCGCTGGCGCGCGCCCGTAATGCTCATTGTCGGGTCAGAAGTCATTGCCGCCTCAATGCCCCCTGACTCCAGCCGTAGAGCAAACCAAGAAAGAGAATGGCAAGGAACACCCCCATGTCATACAAAGCAACCAGCCCTACTTCCCTGTATACAACTGCCCAGGGGTACATAAATGCCATTTCCATGTCGAAGGCCAGAAAGAGCAGCGCGTAGCCGTAGTACCGTGCGTGATAGCGGCCCCAGACCGGGTCCCGTGACAACACTCCGGAACTCGCTGGCACGTCCTTGCCCGGCTCCCGACGCGTCGGGCCCATGGCACGGGCAATCCCAAACAGGGCCAAAACCGTAGCTGCGATGCCAAGCACCAAGGCAAGCAACAGACCGTACTGCTCCAAAATACTCATCATCCAATCCTCAAGTCGCGCAACGGAGTCTGCACTCCGATAGCGTTCTCCAGAGACAAGATCAATATGCCCTTAACTCGCTTCTTGGTTCCGCATGGGCGAACCGTACTTCCCGAGCAAACAGAGGCTAAAAACTCACCCGCAGATATCCTTACTCCAGTCCATGATGCTTCCCTTCATATACCTTGACGTTCCTTATCTTGCCTCCCTCATTGAGCAATTCGAAATCATTTCCAGACAAAGGCTTTATCTTGTTACAGGAATAGTCGCGACCATAGACAGATGTGCAAAATTTACCGTCTTTGACCTCCCATCTTCCGATATAGTGGGTAAGGTTTCCCTGCTGTTCGCGATATTTGGTCATTCCATAGATCGAACCATCAGGATCATAGTACTCATGAAAAGTTCGAGTGCGAAAATTGTCCTGAGCATCTCGGAATTCCATTTGCACCGTGTTTCCGACGACAACATCTGCGACATCTTCGCCAGAAAGAACTTCTTCAGCGTGCAAAAATGGCGCTTGCAAAAAAGTCAAAAATACGAACAGTTTAAAATTTATTGCTTTCATCTGGTTATCTCCCAGTTTCTTTCAATTATTGTGATCACACGAACAACAGCCTTAAGTCGTATCGTAGGATTGTGAAGAAAGCTCAATGTATCAATTGCATTACAACAGTCCACTTATTTTCCACTCCGCTCAACTGGCCAGTCACTAAAAGCGATGAAGTAGAGCAAAACCAGATTGACGATGGGGATAAGTATCAAGACCCCCATCCACCCCGGATATCCCGTGCGCTGGCAGATACGCCAGGCCGGTATCACTACCACAATGCCAATCACCAGCATCCAGAGCCAGTGACCTGCCCACATTGTGTTGCCAAACATATCACCTTCCATCACGGTGCTGTCCTCCCGGTTGACTACTGATTAGTGGTGATCATGGGCATGAGATTCATCATGTCCCGAATGTCCGGTTTCCTGGAACCTTTTCAGAAAAAACTGCTCTGCTGCCGCAATAACAACCATCGTGCCAACCGCAACGCCAATCACAAACGGGTCAGAGTTCAGTTTGACCCAAACAAACCCTCCGAGTACGAGCAAATCCAGGAGGATGGCAACCGCTGGCACCCACGCCTTTGCCTTCACATCGTGGCGCAAATAACGAAGGACTCCCCAGTGAATGGCAATATCCATTACCAAATAGAATACGATACCTAATGCTGCAATCCGGGAGAGATCAAAGAAAGCCGTCAGAACCAGCCCCAGGACCACGGTGTACACCAACGTGTGCTTTTGGATACTGCCCGGCATACCGAAATGACGATGGGGAACCAGTTTCATTTCGGTTAACATCGCAAGCATACGTGAGACCGCAAAAATACTGGCTAGAATACCGCCGGCGGTGGCCATCATGGCAATGGCAACGGTGAACCAGACCGCGTACTCTCCCAGAGCCGGGCGCGCGGCGGCAGCAAGCGAGTAATCCTGCGTTTCGATGATTTCAGCCAGCGACAGGTTACTGGCCACAGCAAAACCAACCAAAGTATAAATCACCACGCAGGCCGCGATGGAAATAATGATGGCCCGCCCTACATTCCGCTTGGGATCTATGACTTCAGAGCCGCTGTTAGTGATCGTAGTAAAGCCCTTGAAGGCCAGTATTCCAAGTGCCGTCGCACCCAGGAAATTCCCCGTTGCTCCGGCTTCGCCCGTGCCTGAAAAGTCGACTGACAGACTATCTGCAACCCAAACACCCACGACCCCGAAAATCACTATACCTCCGATCTTCAGGATGCCTATGAAGGAGGCCACCCCCTGAATCATTCGGTTACCGAGCAGGTTGATCAGAAACGCCGCCAGGATCAACGACACGCCGAGAATGGGCACCATGCGACCGCTTTCATCGCCACCGAACAGCTGCATGGTGTACGAGCCGAACGTGCGCGCGAGGAAGCTCTGGGCGATCACCATCGAGAAATACATCAGCAGGGCGTTAAACGCCGTCGGCAGACGGTTTCCGTAAGCCTTGTGAAGGTACATGCCAATGCCCCCGGCTGAGGGGTAGGCATCAGAAATCTTGATATAGGAATAAGAGCTGAAGCTGACGATCACCGCAGCCGCCAGAAACGCCAATGGGAAAAGAACACCGGTCATCTGCGCCATCTGCCCGGTAAGTGCAAAGATACCGGCGCCGATCATGACGCCGGTACCGAGCATAACGGTTCCCGCGAGTGTGAGACTGCCTTCCTTATAGCGAGTGGTTCTATCTTGCTCCCTGCTCATTTAACCTCCGGTTATTTTCGTTTCATGGGCGGGATCTTTGAACAGCAAAACGGATCATGCTTGGCATTGGCACGAACGTTGTCATCTGTAAATCGATACCACGCCAGCTTCCTTTGAGCCCACCACCCCGCCTTCAACCGGCCACCATGTGCTCCAATCACCTCCAATAACTCGTCGGTAGACCAATGAGTCCCATCGAAGGTAACGTCTAACAGATTATTTGGCTTGCGTTCGGCAAAATCAACACAGGGGTGATGATTGAGTTCGTGAATAAAGTCAGACCATTCACTCTCTTCAAAACCTTCCACGACAAGTTTCCGTCGCAGCAGGAACTGTTCCTGGTTCGATGCTTTATGTGCTTTAGTCATGGCGGGCCCCTCTTCGCCTTATCATTTCCCCTCAATGACAACATGCGGACCTGAACTGCGACTGAAAATCAGTGAAGGTTTTCGATGAAATTGACGTACATCATAAAATAGAGCCAGGGCAACCCCTGGCTCCTTATTCATTCCGATCAGAACGAGATGCGGGCACCGACGACTGCGAACCAGTCTTCTGTGCCACCGCCTTCGGCTTTAGCGAGATCTGCGGTATCACCGTACTTGCGCTCATGCACCACGCCCACGTAAGGCGAGAATGCGCGATCGATCAGGTCATAGCGTAACCGGAGCCCAGTTTCGGTGGAAACCAAGCCTTTGCCCACGCCAATTTCCTCATCCTCGCTGAATGCTACCGTCGCATCCAGGGTTGCAGACAGGATCCAGTAATTGGTGAAAAGCAGCTCGTATTCCGCGTCGATTTCGGCAGACGTATCACCATCCTTGCTGGCATACAGGTTGGCATCGACTTCAAACCATTGTGGGGCAAGCCCAGCGACACCCAGCACGGCATAAGTGCGATCCGGCCCTTCAGGGGTGTCGAAGCGAACACCCGCTTTGGCGTCGAAGAACTTGGAGATGGGGATCTGGCCGACCAACTGGTTTTCCAGTGTTTCGTAGGCCTGTTCCTCTATCTCGTATTCCCCGGTTGTGAGCAGCCGGACTTTGAACTCGTCGGTGCCATAGAAGGCATCCGCATTCCAGACGCCCAGTTCCTCATCATCATCGCTGTATCGGTACTCAAACTCCTCAAATTGAACACCCCAGGCTGTGAGCGGTTGTTTACGAGCGGTGGTATCGGAAATCATTTCCTGAGCTATCACCGTCGTTGAGAAACCAATAGAGGCAAGGAAACTGACTGCGGCAAGTGATCGAATACAGCTCATGCCTCACCTCCATCTTCAGCAACAACGCCTGTCTTGGCCTGCGTGGACTCAGGGCCACCCTCAACAATCACCTTGCGGAACATCCCGGCAGCCGCATGGTAAGAAAGATGGCAATGGAACGCCCATTGGCCTGGCTCGTCAACCTCGGTTTCCATGTACACCGTAGTGCCCGGGTTCACGCTAACGGTGTGTTTGATCGGGTTCCACTGACCTGCGCCAACATCAAGGATGGACCACATACCGTGCAGGTGCATGGGATGAGTCATCATGGTTTCGTTCACAAACTTGAAACGGACCCGTTCACCATATTTGAGACGAATGGGATCCGCGTCTTCGTATTTAACACCGTTGATACTCCACGTGTAGCGCTCCATATTGCCGGTCAAACGAAGCTCGATCTCCCGAGTCGGTTCGCGGTCTTCGTACAACGGGTCCTGAGCCTTCAGATCAGCATAGGACAGGAACTTGCCACCATTGGCCGCCGTCGGCACAAGGCCACTGCCCTTGGCATAGAAGGGATCGCTGGGACCGCCTTTTCCCATCGCCATGGAACCATGGTCCATGCCGGACATGTCAGAGTGATCCATTCCTTTCATGTTGGAGTGATCCATTCCTTTCATATTCGAATGGTCCATGCTGCCCATGTTTGAGTGGTCCATTCCGGACACACCTTCTGAGCTGCCCATATCCATGTTTCCATGATCCATGCCTGCCATGCTGCCATGGTCCATACCGGGCATACCGCCCATATCCGCCATGGTCAGTCGGGCAGCTTCACGCAGTTGCGGCACGGCCGCTTCCATACCCTCTTCAGGGGCCAATGTTGCCCTGGCATAGCCCGAACGCCCCATGGATTCAGCAAAAATGGTGTAGGCCTGCTCATCTTTCGGACGGACGATCACATCGTAGGTTTCCGCCACACCGATCCGGAACTCGTCCACACTAACCGGCTGAACGTTGTTGCCATCTGCCTGCACAACCGTCATGTCCAGACCGGGGATCCGGATATCAAAGTAAGTCATCGCCGAAGAGTTGATAAAACGCAGCCGAATGCGTTCGCCCGGCTCGAAGATCCCTGTCCAGTTTTGGCTTGGTCCTTTGCCGTTGATCAAGCCCGTAAAGCCATGGATATCCTCAACGTCCGCTTTCATCATCCGCATGCCACCCCAGGCCATACGGTCACTGACGGTGTTCATCAGGCCATTTTTTGACACGTCCGAGAAAAACTCGCCCACAGTTTGCTGCTCACGGTTGTAATAATCCGACATCATTTTCAGGTTGCGCATGATGCGGTCACCGGAATGGGGGTGTTTATCGGTCAGTTGCACCACGTATTCACGATCGTAGCGGAACGGTTCACGGCCCTCGGGCTCAATGACAATGGCGCCATAGGCTCCGTCTGGCTCCTGAAAACCAGAGTGGCTGTGGAACCAATAGGTGCCTGCTTGCTGGATAGGAAATTCATAGGTGAATGTTTCACCCGGCTTGATACCTGGAAAACTGATACCTGGCACACCATCCTGGTCGAAGGGAAGGATCAGTCCGTGCCAGTGGATCGAGGTCATCTCGTCCAGGTTGTTGGTTACGTTGATCCTGACATTTTCACCTTCCTTGAAGCGCATCACCGGTCCCGGAGATGCACCATTGTAGCCGATACCTTCTTTCACGAAATCGCCGGTATCAATTTTTACCCGGTCGACCGTCAGGTCGTACTCACCGGCCATAACCATGGCTGGCATCAGCAGGGTCAAAAGCCCTGTCAAAAGGCGTATCTTCATCTGTTTTATTCCCAACTGCACTTCATTGGAGTTAGGCTGGAAAGCCTTCACCAGCCCTTGCAATCGTGCGGCGCTCAGCACACTGCATTATTCGAAATTTACGTCACCGTACATTCCTGACTGGTAATGGCCCGGCACGTTACAGGCAAATTCGATATTGCCTTTATCAGAGAACTTCCAGACAACTTCCTTGCTCTGCCCGGGTTCCAGTAAGACGCTGTTGGGATCGTCGTGTTTCATCGAATGGCCATTGCCCATATCCATGTTCATCATGTCGTGATTCAGCTTGCCGCCCTGGATCACGCCATGCTCCACCATCATCATCATTTCCTTCTGATGGGCTTCGTGCATATCCGGGGTGCCGATGTTGAATTCATGCACGAGGTTTCCCTTGTTCTCCACCACGAAGCGAACGGTTTCACCCGGCTTTACACTGATTTCTTCGGGCTCGTAATAGTTGTCGTACATTTCCACGGTGATGGTGCGAGCGACCTCGGAAGCCTTTCCGGGCTCTCCGCTGCTAGCCCCGTGCCCGCCACCGTGGACTCCTGCGGCAAAAGCACCCGCTGACATTGAAAAGGCCACACCCGCTACCAACAACTTTGATACATTCATACCATCTTCTCCTGTGAAATCGTTCAGCAACAATTAATTGTATTTTCAGGACACTTGATCAATGTCCAGAATCGTTACATAAGATCGCTTACCAACCTGAATTCTTACTGAAAATTCAAAAAAATTTATTTAGGCTGAATTCAGGACTACTAAAGACATTACGTTGAATTCACAGTCGCCGCTCAGCAAAAAGGAAAAAAAATGCGTTTACTACTGGTTGAAGACGATCAGATGCTCTCAAACAGCCTTTTGCATCAACTTGAAAAATCGGGGTTCAGCGTGGACCCTGCGTATACGGCAAAAGAAGCAATAACTCTGGGTGAACAGGAAGATTATCGGGTCAGCATCTTGGATCTGGGGCTGCCCGACGGCAACGGTTTAGATGTTTTAAAAAAGTGGCGCGCAAAGAACATTGCCTTTCCCGTACTAATCCTGACAGCGCGAGATGACTGGCATGATAAAGTGGCTGGACTAAAGGCAGGGGCAGACGACTACCTCGCAAAACCTTTCCAGACCGAAGAGTTAATTGCACGGCTGAATGCTATTGTTCGCAGGAGCGAAGGGAGAACACATTCATTGGTTAAGGCAGGCCGCTTTGTGCTGGATGAAAATCGTCAATGCTTGTCGGTGGACGATGGAACTGAACATCCACTTACCGGCACAGAGTTTCGTCTCCTGCGCTGCCTGATGAGTAAGCCGGGCCATGTCTTTTCAAAAGACCAACTGCTAGAGCAGCTTTACAGTCTCGAAGATAGCCCAAGCGCGAACGTTATCGAGGCATATATTCGGAGGCTGCGAAGACTGGTGGGAAATTCCACAATCTCAACCCGACGTGGCCAAGGCTATATGTTCAATGACAACGTTTAAGAAACCTGCCTCTGTAAAAGGCACCCTGCTTGTAATACTGCTGCCCGCAGGTGTTGCCTTGATGACAATAGCCTGGTTTGCACATGGTGCTCTGCTCGAAAGAATGTCCCGTGAATTTGTCACGGACAGGCTGAAAGAGGAGGTTTCGTTTTTAGAGCATCAGATTCGGGACAGTGACGGAGCCTTCGACGGACTCAAGACGGGCGATTACTTTCAGCGCGTATTCCACCATGCTTTTGTTCAACACTCCGATTCCAGGACCATCATTTCGCCAGAATCATGGAAACCGCTACTATCGCCGCTCATCAAATCGGAAAAAGAGGGCACGATTCGGGTCGAAAATTCTGAAATAGCAGGGGCCCCAACGGACATATTGGCATATCGGAGTTCCTTCATCGCAAACGAAAAACCGTTTGTTGTTATCGTTGCAGAAGACCTCGGCGCATTGAAGAATAGCCAGGCAGAGCTACATGCATGGACGGCAATCGCATCTCTTTTACTTATCTCGCTAATGGTTTGTGCAATCTGGCTCGGCGTCAATTTGTCCATGCATTCTGTCACACGACTCAAGGCGTCACTGAAAAGACTCCAGGATGGGAGCGTCTCGCGTATAGATATGACTGTCCCCGAGGAGTTCCACCCTCTCGTCGAACAGTTGAACCAGCTGCTTGACTCACTTGATCAACGATTGGAGCGCTCGAGGAATGCGCTGGCAAACCTATCCCACAGCGTTAAAACTCCGATTGCGTCTGTCCAACAAATTCTCAGCGACACTTCTACGCCGCTAGATAGCGAGTTAAGGCAGCAAATAGCTGCGCGTCTCGGGGATATTGACAAACAACTTGAAGCTGAAATGCGCCGCAGCCGGTTTGCTGGGCCGCAGGTAGGAAAAAGCTGCTATCCAGTAGAAAAAGCACGGGACCTTCTGTGGATGATGGGAAGACTATACCCGGCAAAATCATTTGAGTTATCAAGTTCTCTCCCAGAGAATAGCCGTTGGCCAATTGTAGAATACGACCTATCTGAAATACTGGGGATCGTGCTGGACAATGCGGGGAAGTGGTCACATAGAGAGGTGGAGCTAATATTGGAACAATGCGGCCCCTCAAAACGAATTGTCGTGACAGACGATGGTCCCGGCGTTGAGGAAGCTGAATTGAGCAAGCTTGGTCAACGAGGATTAAGGCTGGACGAACAGACTCCGGGCCACGGGCTCGGCCTTGCAATCGTTCAAGACATTGTTAGCCGGTATGGCGCAAAGATTGTCTTTTCCAATCGCCCACGAGGTGGATTAAAGGTCACGATTGAATTTTGAATTCACGAAAGTTAACGAGTGGGTTATCGCGCCTGAAAAACTCTGACAACTCTACCCTTAGCAAGAACCAACGCAGTCAAACAAGTACGATTTGCCACACAACCGCACTGGCCTGACGGTGGCAACCATTCAGCGGGACCACATGCTCGATGTCGATCTCACTGCTGTTCTGGATGACTTTGCCTGTGAACGGACTGATTCAGCGGCCCGAAACCACTCTGCAACGACGTTCATCTGCAAGCCGGACCTTGGTCGTGGATTGTGCAATCAATGCCTCAGTACGGCTGTCTTGACAATCTCCATCGGCGTCTTCCCAACCTTGCCCGAACGCAGACCGTTCGTAGCTTTGTAACTTGCCTTTCTGCTCTTGGACCTGTTGAACCGAGGCCAAAGAGACACCATCCGGAAGTTTACCGCCTGAATCCAGGCAGGCATCAACAGAGTCGTAGGGTTGATATTTCTTGATTCGCTCATACCAACTTCCTTGCGGTGGATGGCAAAGGCCGCTGCTCGACTTTTTATATTGGAAGCATGAGCCGGAGCACTGATAAGACCTGCTACCACAAAAACGAAGAGGGGGAGGATTCTTAAAGCGCAAACCATGATGTGTAAAGGCTCTCTCAAGTGTAAACTTACGGAAGGCTGCACACGTATGGTCCCTCGCAGCCTTACACTCCATGGACGATGCTTCACTCCTAGGAAGCGACAACGATTGACCGAAGGTCGGTGTTTCCAGTTTGCAGCCCAAAGAGACTGAGAAGTTTATTGACCATTTTCGATTGCAGCAAGCTGACGTAGGCCTCAGAGTAGAGCAGGCGACGCCTGCTTGGCTGCGTACTATCTTTAACGTGATTTGGACGGGAAAGATCGACTATCCATGGCTATTAGCTTTTATGAAAAAGGGGAGCTGACCTCTGGCTTCCACGGTTGGCGAGTTGTTGCCACCATCCGAGGCAAACGCTATCAGAAGTATTTCTCTCTTAAGAGGCCGAACAACAGAATTACTCAAGAACTCTGGTACCAGTATCAAGAGACCAGGGCCAAGTACTATGAGGCCCGTTACATGGCCCGCTCCGCAGCACTTCAATATCTGGATTTCATTGGAAAAGACCATCCCTCAACCCTCCCCTGTCGCGGTGTTGGCTTCCAGGGCATCACGCTTGGCATCGGAAGCGGGAAAAGTGCTGCACAGGAAACCTGCTATTTCTCCGTAAACAAACGAGGAGCTGCTAACAAATTCTACATAGATGAGCGGGCATCTCTATCTCAGGCCTGGGAGCATGCCGTAAAACATTGGGGAGAAGTGTTCAATATCCGACCCAAAGACATAGCTAAAAAGCTCGAACAGGTTCCCAGTCCTGATCAGTTCAAATCGCTTCGAAAACAACTGAACAATCACGAGGGCTGCGACTATCAAGCCAGCGTCCTCCATCATGTTTACGCCGAACAACGTAGCCAGCTGGAAAAACATAAGGCTAAGGCAACCACCAGAGGAACGCTCAACGAGGATGATCTTCTGGCAATGTACGCGAACCTAGAGCGCCAGGTGTCAGAGTTTCGGAATTAGATCTATTCAGTGTCTTGGCCGAAGGACCGGCCCAGCGCGTCCGGTTTAGACGAAAAAACCCTGACCATTGGCTGTCGTCCTTCCACGACGCCAACAATTCTGTCATGTCCGATGAAAGCCCCTACCATGTAGACACCGGGGCCAAGCCGTTTGTAGGGCTCAAGAATCATCGTTCGCCAAGCTTCGATATCCAATAGAACCGACTTTAACTCTAGAACTAATCGTAGAATCCTGCGGTCCGCCACGCCGAGCCAATGAGAAAGCTCAATATTATCTTCTGTAACGATGCCGACGGTTTCCATTGACGCAAACGCTTGAAGGGTGGCGTAGTCATATTGTGTCGGCGACGAAACTCCGTCCTCAGCTCGCTAATCCCGTTCACGTGGATTTCCAACTAGTAAGGTCAGAAGGCAAATACCGTAACCTTTCCAAAGGCAATGCGGACAGTAACCGATGCTCATTGAGAGTGATGGAACACCTCTGACCCAAAACTGAATATTCGAACATTATTCTGATAATCCTGATTGACTAGGTCAAGATTGGGTCGATCAAAGGGTGCGAATTGTCACAAGCGGGGGTGGTGCCAAGTCTCTCCTTGGCGCGTCACACCACTGGGCAGGTGTCGCGTTTGCCTAGCATCCGTGCCGGCGTTGAGTCCCGGTCGTCCTGACCAGCTGACTCGGCCCCAACCCTATCATTGTCAATGCAGGATTCGTGTGAGATATATCTTAAAGCTGCGTAGGATCCTGAATTGGGCGTGGCGGCGACTGTCCGACCAGGGATGAGGAGGATTAACAATCAACCTGTTTCGCAAGGTAGGCTCTACCGACCTTCTTTGCATATCGAGTCTAATCTACCGACATATGCCTGAAGTCGTTAATTGAGAAAGACTCAGAAACAAGTTTAAACAATGAATCAGCCAACTGGTCATGCCGCTATAGCGTGGTCGGAAATTGACACAACAAATTATCCTGTGGTCGCAAAGCGAACATTCGAAGTGGTGCCCAGAGCGCCATCTTCCAGCCGTAAAAGGCCAGGGATTTCGTTGAGACCGAAACCCAGCTACTGCGCCGTTTTCACAAACTTCAGCCTATCAAACTCGCCAGTTACTACGCGTCTGTTAAGTAAAAGTATTTGAAGGCTTCTCGATCACTCTACCTTTAGATTTTGCTGGTATTGCAGCATTTGCTCCATCATCAGCTGCATTTGATCCATGCGCTCCTGCATCATCTGAATTTGTTGCTCGTTAGACAGACTACCACCATTCTTTGATTTACCGCCGCCGTTCATCATGTGCTGACCTCCCATCATGCCGTTTTGTCCACGCATCATGCCGGGGCCCATCATACCGTGATGCATAAAACCCATTTGCTCTTGCATCGCCTCCCTGTGTTCTCGCATCAATCGTTGCCGTTCTTGCGGTGAAGCTTCATCAGGAATGCGTTGCATCAGCTGGTTCATGTGAGACCAGTTCTGGTGCATCTGTTGCATTTGCTCCTGATCCATCATCATGCCAGGACCATGCCCTTGCCATGAGCCTTGATCACCATGCGCTAGCACGAATGCAGGAAAAACCAACAACGCAGCGGTTGCTGTAAGTCCTTTAAATGAAATCATAAAGTTTACCCTCGAAATAAAATTAGACGTCCACATCATCGCACTTATCATTGTAGATCTTTATCCAGACAAACGCCGATTTTGACGACTACTAGTGTAGATTAGTTATTGACCCTGTAGTGGCTACAGGGTTTTAAATTGCATCATTTGTACGAAAACCGGAGCCGAGAAAATGAGCAAACCCTGCAATGGGCAGTGTGGTAGTGAAGACTCTGTCGTAGATGACAAGTTTCAGGGACGCGCCACCGCCGAAACAGGTAGCCAGCTAAGCACCTACAAAATACCAAAAATGGATTGTCCCTCGGAAGAGCGAATGATTCGAATGGCACTGACTGGCGTTGAAAACATTCAGTCGCTGTCATTCGATTTATCGGGTCGTACATTGGAAATTATCCACCATGGAGAAACCGGTCCTATTACCAGCAAACTGGAAAACCTGGGCCTGGGTGCTTCCTTGCAGCGGACAGAAGACGCCAGCGCTGAATCCGTCAGAGCGGCTGAATCTTCTAAGGCCAACGAAAGCGAAGAATCCGGCACTTTATGGATACTGCTGGCAATCAACGGCCTGATGTTTCTGGTCGAGATGACGATGGGCCTGATCGCCCAGTCCGCTGGCCTGATTGCAGACTCGCTAGACATGCTTGCCGATGCCGCCGTCTACGGTCTCGCACTTTACGCCGTTGGGCACGGCATCAAAATGCAGGTCAGAGCGGCCCATGTGGCAGGCATCCTCCAGCTTATCCTTGCCGTCGGTGTACTGGTTGAGGTTGGCAGGCGTTTTCTGTTCGGCAGTGATCCCCAGTCGTCAATGATGATGACCGTCGCCTCTGTTGCTCTCGTTGCCAACATCAGCTGCCTTCTTCTGATCGCAAAACACCGTGAAGGCGGTGCTCACATGAAAGCCAGCTGGATCTTTTCGGCCAACGACGTGGTCATCAATCTGGGGGTTATCCTTGCAGGGCTTCTTGTTGCCTGGACCGGCTCCAACTACCCGGATCTGGTTATTGGCGGTATTGTGGGAGGCATTGTACTCATTGGTGCCAAGCGAATTCTTGCGCTAAAAGGATAATTCGATGTCTGAAGACCGTTCTCGCTTTTTTACGCTCACCTTTCTCGGCTTTTCGGCACTTATAGCACTGGCCGACCAGCTTATTAAATGGCTCGTCCAGCAATCCATGGCTTACGGGCAATCGGTTGAGATCACTCCTTTCTTTAATTGGGTGCACGTATGGAATAAAGGCGCTGCCTTCAGTCTCTTTGCCGATGGCGATGGCTGGCAGCGATATTTTTTTATTGCGATAGCCATTGTCGTCTCGGCTGTTCTGGTCAAATTGATTCGGGACAGCCATAAGCGAACCGAAGCCCTGGCCTATGCGATGGTACTTGGCGGTGCATTCGGAAATGTCATCGACCGAGTTTTTCGAGGCTATGTTGTCGATTACCTGGATTTTCATTGGCAATCCTGGCACTGGCCGGCATTCAATATTGCCGACGCCTTCATAGTCCTGGGCGTGATCATGATTTTTGTCACGGGCTTCAGGGCCGAAAAAGTGTGGGAAACAACATGGAAAATCGCCAGAATGGCTAGTTTGCGCGATGTCGCCAACGCATAACCCTCTTAGTCAGGCTTAGCGAGTATTGCGACTACATTTAGTTGAACAGTAACCGAACAAGGAGAAAATAATGGGCCACGAGCATGCTCACATGTCGCCGGATACCAAGGACAAGCGAGTTGCAGTAGCCATCTGGGCGAATGGCGTCCTGACTGTCGCCCAGATCGCGGGCGGGATCTTCGCTGGCAGCCTGGCGCTGATCGCCGACGCTATACATAACTTTTCAGACATGGCATCGCTGGTTATCGCTTTTGCCGCCCGGAAAATTGCACGCCGCCCGGCCGACTCAAAGATGACCTTTGGCTATGGGAGAATTGAGATCGTTGCGGCACTCATAAACTACACCACCTTGATCATGATAGGCCTTTACCTGATCTACGAAGGTACCATGCGATTCATTGAGCCGACGGAAATCAAGGGATGGTGGGTAATCTGGCTTGGCATTGTCGCACTGGTAGTGGACGCGCTGACCGCGCTGCTGACCTACTCGATGCAGAAGGGCAGCGTTAATATTCGTGCGTTGTTTTTACACAACTTGTCTGATGCGTTTGCCTCAATAGCAGTCGTTATAGGCGGTGCCCTGATTCTGCTCTACGACATGCGCTGGGTTGATCCAGCGATCACAATTGGTATCGCCAGCTACATTCTCTACCTGGGCCTGACGGAAATCGGCGGAACCATCCGAACACTCATGCTGGGCAGTCCTGTGGATATCGACACAGATTCGGTCATTGAGGCTGTATCAAACGTAGAGGGCGTTATCGACCTTCACCACGTACATTTCTGGCAGATGGGTGAGCATGATGCCTCCCTTGACGCCCATGTGGTGGTCGAGATAAGTGCATGGAATGAACTTGAGAAAGTCAAGGACAAGATAAAACGAACTTTGGAAAACGAGTTCAGCATCACTCATTCAACATTGGAGTTTGAACATCCTGATCACAGTCACAAAGATGCCCATACTTATGGCCATGGCTAGCAGGGCTGCTGAAATGGGTGCCGTGTGGCAGATATGCTGCGAATGGCCGACATGCCTCACGGTTACGAGCACGCCATGCGAGACGTAATTGAACGCCATCAGGTCTGGGCCTACCTCATCGCGGTTATCCTCGGTCTTGTTGTCGGTTGGACAGGATCTCTCGGCGACAATGTGCCGGAATACCTGATCTGGGCCTTGCTTGGGGTTTTGCTCTACGCCACGTTTACTCAAACACCGTTGACTCACCTGTCTGATGTGTTCCGGGATCGTCGGTTCATGAGTGCCTTGCTCACCGGCAACTTCCTGGTGATGCCAGCGATCACTGCCTTGCTGGTGTTGGCACTGCCGGATAATGACGCGCTGAAGCTGGGTGTGCTTCTGGTATTGCTGATGCCCTGTACCGACTGGTTTGTCACCTTCACTCACCTAGGCAAGGGGGACAGCACCCGAGCCATTGCGGCAACACCGGTTCTGCTGATTGCTCAACTGGGTCTTCTTCCACTTTACCTCTGGCTTTTCATGGGTAATCAGTTCGACGTGAATCTTGAGCTTGGGCGGCACCTCCTGCCGGCCTTTGGCGGGCTGATTATTGTCCCGCTTATCCTGGCATTTCTGACTGAAAAATGGGCCGAAAACTCCAGAAAAGCCATCGGGTTCATTCGCTTCATGGGTCTGATGCCGGTCCCTCTGCTGACAGTCGTACTGTTCATCATCTCAATGACACAGGTCAGCCAGATCGACAGTACCGGCTCACTTATCTGGCCCTTGATGATTCTGTTTCCGGCCTATCTTCTAGCTGCGGCTCTGGTTGGAAAGGCTCTGCGCCGGGTCTTTCGATTACCGGTAGAAACCGGTCGCACCGTCATCTTCAGCCTAGGAACACGCAACTCCTTCGTGGTTTTACCTTTGGCACTGTCAATGCCAGAGGCCTGGGCTGTGGCCGTCGTGGTGATTGTCGTCCAGTCTTTGTTGGAACTGTTTGGAATGATGCTTTATCTGCGGTGGGTGCCTAGTCGGCTGCTACCGGACACCTGAATAATCTGAAACCCGTAAACTCATTTAAAATAGGAAGATCTCCCGTGCAAACCCGAACCCTGGTCATCAGTCTCCTTCTTTTTTGTCTGGTTGTCTTTGCTGGTGCTTTTGTTATTTACGATCGCTCCCAGGGCACTAATGAACCCGCCGTTGTTGAAAAAACGCCACTGGTGAGGGATTACTCTCCCGTTATTGGCCCTGAGGACGCGCCGGTAACCATTGTCGAGTTCTTCGACCCATCCTGCGAAGGTTGTCGCGCCATGCATCCCTATGTGAAACAGATTCAGGCTGCCTACCCGGACAACGTGCGTCTGGTACTGCGCTACGTATTGTTTCACAAAGGCTCGGAAGAGGCCGTCAGAATCCTGGAAACCGCCCGTGAACAGGGGGTCTATGAGCCGGTACTGGACGCTGTTATGGAAGCACAACCGAAATGGCACGATGATCCAAAGGTCGCCGCAGCATGGGATGCGGCGGAGTCAGCCGGACTTGATGTCGAAGCCGCTCGGGCCGGTATGAACTCACCCGAGATTGACGGCATTATTCAACAGGATGCTGCGGACGTTAAGGCGGTTGGAATTTCCGGAACCCCAACATTCTACGTTAACGGAGACATCTTGAGCCGCCTGGGGCCTCAGGAACTGTACGACCTGGTGACATCCAAGGTAGAGTCACTGGAATAACAACAAAACCGGCAACGCTATGTCACTGCTTGACTACCTTCTACCCTACGATTTCTCGCCGCTGACCGTGCTGAGCTACATGCTCGTGATGGGGTTCTATGGCGTCGGGCTAATTCGGATGCCGGATCAGGATCGGCCTGGCTCGCTACGGATTTTTGCGTTCACCCTGGGGGTGCTGATCTGTTATGCGGTGATGCAGACGCGCTTCGATTACTACGCGCAATACATGTTCTTCGTCCATCGGGGCCAGCATCTGATTCTTCATCACATCGGGCCTATCCTTATCGCCCTGTCCAACCCTTTACCGGTCATGCGGTTCTGGTTTGAAAAAATCCGCCCGGGCTGGAGGCGCGCGCTACGGCCTCTGGGTTGGGTTTATCAGGTTCTGCAACAGCCCTTTATCGCCCTTTTCCTATTTGTTGGGCTCATTTATTTCTGGCTGTGGCCATCGATCCATTTCGACGCCATGCTCAGCCGGGAGCTGTACTGGGTCATGAACTGGAGCATGTTGCTGGATGGTCTTCTCTTCTGGTGGTTGATCTTTGACCCAAGACCGCCGGCGATCACCTCATCGTTGGGGTATGGCAGACGCATGTTGGTTCTGGCTGCCGCGGGTGTGCTTCAGATGTTTCTTGGGGCGTGGATCGTGTTCTCACGTGACATGGTCTATGACGTTTACGAAGTCTGTGGCAGGGCCTGGCCGCTGGATCCAGAAGTCGACCAGCTTCTGGGCGGCATGCTGACCTATATTCCTCCGGCCATGATGAGCATTCTTGGCATTCTTCTGATGCTCCGGCGAGCCATGCATCAGGACGGAAAATATACCAACCAATCCAAACAACTTGAGGAAACAGCGTCATGAGAACTCGCTTCTGGCGACAGCGCACCAACATCATATCGGCGACCTTAACGCTGATAGCATCCCTATTGCTGACTGGTTGCTTTGGCAATGACGAGGAAGACTGGAACGGTAAAAACATCAGTGGCTTGATGCCTGAGCTGGAATTCGACCTGATCAATAGCCAGGGCAAGTCTGTATCTGGCGATGATTACAGTGGCCGCGTGAGAATGCTGTTTTTCGGGTTCACCTCGTGCCCCGATGTTTGCCCGACCGCCCTGCAAAAACTCAATCAGGTAACCAGTGGCCTGGACCCCGAGCTTCAGGATGAAGTACTCACTTTGTTCGTGAGTGTCGATCCGAAACGTGACACGCCCGAGCGCCTCGCAAAATACGTGGATTTCTTCGGTGACAATATTGTAGGGCTCACTGGAAAAGAACCCCAGCTTCGTGAACTGGCAAAACGATATAGGACAACCTTCGGTTATGACGAACCTGACGCTGATGGAAATTATGCGGTGTCACACAGCAGCGCGATTTATGTATTTGATCGCGAAGGTAACCCTCGCCTTTTAATGCGGCCCGATTTGAGCGGGGAAGAAATTCGGCATGACCTCGCTGCTCTTATTCAGGAGGATGCCTGAGTTAACGAAGCTTGCCATTGGAAAGTAATGCTTAGCTGCTGCGGAATACGGCAGCAGCCCGTGACTCAAGATTTGATTGTCGGATGCTTATGTTCATCTTTTGCCGGGCTTCACATATCCAGTTTTTTTGGCCTTTGGAAAGCTGGGGGCAGGTCAATCGGGGTAAAC
The DNA here is from genome assembly GCF_056857715.1 of Marinobacter sp. L-13. NCBI lineage: Bacteria > Pseudomonadati > Pseudomonadota > Gammaproteobacteria > Pseudomonadales > Marinobacteraceae > Marinobacter > Marinobacter sp. L-13. Next base: position 152,523 of record NZ_JBSXNQ010000050.1, on the reverse strand, counting down.
ATCGGCTTAGCCCATTATCGCTAACTCTATACCGGAATTAGTTGGCACCTGAAAGTTGCTCCATCAACCATGATGAATCAAAGGCCAATGACGAGCTTGGAACCTTCGGGGGGGAGAAGGAAGGCCTGACTCGAATGTTCGCTTTTGTTTATAAGCTGACAATCAGATATCGCAGCCCTCCGCCTTTTCGAGAATCATGTCAGCAGCCTTTTCGGCAATGGCAATCGTAGGCGCGTTGGTATTGCCGCTAATCAGCCGTGGCATGATGGACGCGTCCACCACACGGAGGCCTTCGAGTCCGTGCACCCTGAGTTGTGGGTCCACGACCGCCATCCTGTCAGTTCCCATTTTGCAGGTGCCCACCGGGTGGTATACCAGGCCCACCTTTTCCTTCACCTTTTCGATGATCTGCTCATCGGACTGGCGATCTGCACCCGGGTGGAGTTCCTCACCCCGATAATCGTCAAAGGCCTTCGCCGCGAGAATCCGGCGGGCCTGGCGGATACCATCGACCATGGCTTTGCAGTCATCGGGATCGGCAAAGAAGTTGTAGTCGATTTCCGGCGCCGCAAACGGATCGGCCGACGTTATGGTTACGTTGCCTGAGCTCTTCGGCCGCAGCACACAGACATGCACTGAATAACCGGGGTTGGACATGAGTTTCAGGTCCCGACCGCTATCATCAAACAGCAGCGGCAGCATGTGGAGCTGAACATCCGGGCGATTAACGCTGTCACTGGATTTGATAAAACCGCCAGCCTCGGTGATGGATTTAGCGAGCTTGCCCCGTTTACTGAGGAAGTATCGGATGGTATCCGGGAGCATTTTCAGCAGGCCACCGAACGAGGCAGTGAAGCCACTGTTCTTCCTGCTTGAGACCAGGACGCAGGCGTCCACATGCTCCTGAAGATTCTTACCCACTCCCGGTAATTCGTGCAGGCACCGAATACCCAGGTTTTCCAGGATGTCGCGGTCTCCGATGCCGGAAAGCTGAAGCAACTGGGGCGAGTTGATCGCTCCACCGCTTAGAATGATTTCCCGGTTTGCCCGCAACACCCGATCTCTGCCCTTGTGGCGGAGCTCTACCGCAACAGACCGTTTGCCCTCGAACACCACTTTTTTCGCCTGTGCGTCGGTGAATACAGTCAGGTTCTGGCGAGTCATGGCCGGCTTCAAATAGGCGTCGGCGGCACCGAATCGACGGCCATTCTTGATGTTCAGGTGGAAATAGCCCACGCCTTCCTGGTTGGCGCCGTTAAAATCGCTGTTGCAGGGAAAACCGGCCTGCCGTGCCGCATCTACGAAAGCTTCGGACATCGGGTACTCCGCTGTTTCCGGTGCACTGATGTGAAGGTTGCCACCTTTGCCGTGATAAGGGGTTCCGGAAAGCGTCTCGTGGTGTTCCGATTTTATGAAGTAAGGCAACATCTCCCGATAGCCCCAGCCTTCATTACCGAGTGCCTCCCACTCGTCGTAGTCCTCTTTCTGACCGCGCACGTAGAGCATGCCGTTTATTGACGAACTACCACCAAGCCCTTTTCCCCTGGGGGTAAACAAGGGCTCACCATCTCGCAGTTTCTGGTCGGGCCTGGCGTTGAATGCCCAGTTGTACTTCTTGAGAAACATGTGGGCGGCAAAGGCGCCCGGCGTCCGGATCGTGAACGAATCCCCACCCGGCCCCGCCTCCAGTATGCAGACCGAGTATCTGCCATCGGCTGAAAGCCGATCCGCCAGTACGCTACCGGCAGAGCCGGCACCGACCACGATGTAATCAAAATTCTCGTTCACGGTTTTTCCCCCACCGGTTCAATGATGGAGAAGTTTGCTGGTGGTTTTTCCAGCATTTGCAGCAGGCCAAAGAAGGCATCCACTGCCCCCTCGACCTGGATCTCGCCAGACTCCACCGCCTCCGGGAAGCTGGTTTTTTGAAGAAGGATATTATCCAGTACCGCTCGGTGCATACTCACACTGGCGTGGGCACGCTCGTCCAGCTCCCCCGACCGATGGGTCAGCGTGGCGTTCTGAAGGTTCAGCCGATAATCCTCACCCTGGTCGGTAATAGACCAGTTGATCACCAGATGCTCTCCGGCGGCTTTTTCCGGGTCAATCCTTACTGCCATCGAATCAAAAAACATACTGATTTGCAGTGCCTGCATCAGGTCTGGCTGCAGCCCCACATGTTTCGGTGTAATCACGCCGTGGCGCAATTCGTGCGCACCAACGAGGTAGGCGCTACGCCAGGTGCCCGCCTCGGCCTGGTAACCAAGCTGCTCCAGAGCGTCCGCGCCCAGTTCGCGCGCTTCACGGTTTTCAGGGTTGGCATACACGAGATCTCGCATCACTGATGCAACCCAGCGATAGTCGCCGTCCGCAAAATCTTCGCGGGCCTTTCGGAGCACTTCTGCCTCACCGCCCATGTAGTCGATGGTGCGTCTCGATTCTTCACGAGGTGGCAAAGGGTTAAGGTTGGCGGGATTGGCGTCATACCAACCCATGTAGCGCTGATATACACCGCGGGCATTGTGGCTGACGGTTCCGTAATAACCGCGCGCTGACCATTCCTGGTTCAGGCTTTCAGGTAACTGCAGGTTTTCAGCAATATCGCCTGGCAACATGCCACGGTTCATCATACGAACCGTCTGATCATGGATATACTTGTACAGGTCCCTTTGAACTTCCAGAAAATGCGTGATGTCTTCCGGGTTCCAGATCGGCCAGTGATGCTGGGCCACCTGAATGTCCGTGCGATCAGCGAAGCGAACCAGTACCTTGTCGATAAACCTGGACCAGGAACTGGCGTCGCGAATGGCGGCTCCGCGGATGGTGTAGATGTTATGCAGGTGCTGACTTGTGATCTCGGCGGTGTTGAGCACACGGAACTGAGGGAAATACATCATCATCTCAGATTCGGCTTCGGTGCCGTGCGCCATCTGGAAGTCAATCTCGATACCATCGATGGTCAGGTTGGCGTTGTCAGGCACGGTATCGGTGGGAGCAATAAGGCTGAGCCCACCGCTACCCAGTGCCTTGCCAAGCCCGGTGTCGACATGACCTCTCACGCCCGGAGTCAAACCAGCGCCGAACTGGTAGGTGGCGCGACGGGTCATGGCGTTGCCGGCAATCACATTCTCTGCAATTGCATGCTCCATAAACCCCTCTGGAGCATAGATCCGGACCTTCCCGGCTCGAACATCCTCCTCATTAACGACACCCTTCACACCCCCGAAATGATCCGCATGGTTGTGTGTGTAAAGCACTGCCACCACGGGCTTTCTGCTTCGATGCTGGTAATAGAGTTCCAGACCGGCGCGCGCCGTCGCGGGAGTCAGAAGGGGGTCGATGATGATCAGGCCGCTGTCACCCTCAATGATGGTCATATTGGACAGATCCATGTTGCGGACCTGGTACATGCCTTCGACCACTTCGAACAGCCCATGGATCGCATTCAGTTGCGCCATGCGCCACAGGCTTGGATTGACTGAATCCGGAGCGGCATCGGCCTGCAGGAAGGCGTAGGGCGCCATGTCCCAGGCCACGTGACCTTCATTATCCAGCACCCTGCCATCAGGCAACGCACCCAAGAAGCCACGGCGAGCGTCCTCAAACGAACGGGTATCGGAAAACGGCAGCTCATTCAGTACCGCCTGGTTTAACTGTGCCGTCACGTCCGTTGCCGGCTTGGAGGTTTCGGCCTGAGCGATCATCGGGAACAGTAAACCGGCACCGAACGCTGTCAGCATGGCCTTCTTGAATAGGGGTAGCATGCGGAATCTCCTCTTTTTGGCGGCACCTGGGTTTTGTTGGTTTCGAATCGTGCGCCACGTAACTGCAGTTTGAAGCGAGGTGTTCCGTTCATCCAATGCAATGTTTCTTGACTTAATATGCGCAAAACGCATAGATATAGTGCCATGGACACACGACACATCCGGCATTTCATGGCGTTAGTTGAGTGCGGCAGTTTTGCCCGCGCCTCGGAAGTCGTGCACCTGTCTCAACCGGCTTTAAGTCGCAGCATCCAGGAACTGGAGCGCCAACTCGGGGCCAGACTGTTCGATCGGGGGCGCTTCGGGGTGGTTTTGACCGCGCACGGGCGAGCCGCTCTACCCCACGTCCGGGGCCTGCTGGCAGCGGCAGAATCTTTAAGACAGGAAGTCGAGGCCATCGACGAGCTTGAGACAGGCGAATTGAATATCGGAACCGGCCCCTACCCGGCGCTGGCACTGATGGATAAGGTCTGTGCCCGGTTTGTGGATCAGTATCCGGGAATCCGCCTCAACATTCGGACAGATAACTGGCAGGATTTACGCCTTGCGCTGTTGGACCATGAGATAGAGCTCTTTGTGGCCGATACCGGCGAGTTGTCTGGCGATCCCGATCTGGAAATAACCCACTTGCCGCAGCCCGAAGTTGTTGTGTTTTGTCGTCATGATCACCCGTTGGCTCAGGCGACGGGGGTGGTATGGGGAGATTTACTCGATTATCCAATAGCCATGACACGTGTTCCTGAAGATATGGAACGGAATATTCAGGCCATGAGCGCGCAACAAGGGGGGCTGAAACGAAGAATCGAGTGCGACAATATTGCCATGCTTGCGGCCATTGTTACTGGCAGCAAGGCCATCAGTATCGCACCCAGACCTATAGTGGCCGATTTGCTTGATAGCGGAAAGGTGACAACCGTTTCTGTATCCGGGATTGAGACTCTTCGGACCCGCTATGGTGTCTTGCAGCGTTGCGGGAGGCCGCTTTCACCGGCGGCAGCCAAGTTCCATTCCATGGTTCTGGAATTCGCAAAACTGAAATGAACCAGGAACATGGCATTTAAGGCGCATTCCAGAAAGCCAGGTTTGTGAAGCAGGGGCCAACATGATTCAGACCGGACCGTGATCAATGGCGGAAAGGGCCTCGTTCACCTGGAACACTTTGCCGTTGACCTTCGGCACACCGAATTCTTTCAGCCGGGCCGTATGCTTGTTCAGATAGGCCCTTGCACTGCTCTCATCTTCGAAGAGATAGATACCGCCCGCCTCGCAGGAGTCGGGATTTTCTGTCCAAATCTTCCAGAGAAACCCCGGCTCCCTGGCAATAGACTCGGCAAGCTCGGCCATCGCACTCGCCATCTCATCGCCAAACGGGCCGTCGTAAGGAAAATCCAACTGTAGCAGGGTTCTCATCGTTCACGTCCTCCTGAGTTCATCAATGCATCATAGCCCTAACCCACACTAGTGCAGGCAGGCGTCATTTTCTGGCCCACAAGCCATTTCCCGGAACTTCAACTCTCTCCCGACACCGTGGAATCCAGATCCGCAAGCACTCCCGGTATCTCCTCAGCTTCTGAACGTCGGTTCAGCAGCAACGCCTGCGCAATACCCGCCAGAATGATCAGGGCGCAGCCGGCCAGCTGGAGGCTATTCAGGCCCTGATCAAACAGTATCCACGCAAGCGCCACAACGGTAATGGGCTCCAGATAAGCCAGGGTGCCGAACGTGGCCGCGGGCAGAGACCTCAGAGCGATAACGGCCAACAGGATGGCCAGGAAACCCGGCAGAATACCGGCAGCAATCAACCACCCCCACTGCGCGCCGGAAATGACTTCGCTCTCCAGCAGCACCAGCGGCAACATGCACAAAGCACCAGCGAGCATCTGGTAACCACTGCGGCTGAACACATGAACACGGTCATCCATGGAACGATTGGTTAACATAAACGCCGAGTAACAGAGCATGGCGCAGAAAGCATAGGCCAGACCGATGGCTTCTTCTGCCCGTCCACTCAGGTTGAAGTTGAATTCCATCATCATGGCGAAGCCCAGCAGCGCGAATCCGACCAATCCAACACTGGCCGAGGTGAGGCGCTCTCCGAGAAAGAAATGAGCCGCCACAGAGGCCGTCACTGGTGCCAGATAAAGCACCATAACAGCGTTCGCCATACTGGTGTAATCCATTGCCAGGATGTAAAACATCACGAAACCCGCCAGGAAAGCACCGGTTACCAACACCTTCATACCGGGCCACATAAAGATCTTGCTGTGTTGCCTGGTTGCCAGCAGATAAACCGCCACCAAAACGGCCCCAATGAAGAGCCTATAGAAGGTAACCGTCTCGGCCCCCACCCCCGCATAGACCGAAATGGCACCGATCGTTCCCATAAAAACTGCGGAGAACGCTGCGGATAGTAAAAAGACTCCGGATCTCGATACTGAAGTCATGCTACCTCTGAATTAATGAATACCCCGTTTAGTCCCGCCTCGGCAAAGGGCAGGCCTGCGCTACACGAGCAGAAGGCGCCTCCAGACTATTTAAATAACCCCAAACGCCAGCATCGCATCAGCAACCCGGCAAAAGCCTGTGGTATTGGCGCCAAATACGTAGTCTCCCGGCCGGCCGTATTCTTCAGCGGTTTCAAAACAGGAGCGGTGAATTTCGATCATGATGTCCTTAAGGCGGTGTTCGCTGTAATCGAAACTCCAGGAGTCCCGGGAGGCGTTCTGCTGCATTTCCAGCGCGCTGGTAGCCACGCCACCGGCATTAGCCGCTTTTGCAGGACCAAATAAAATGCCGGCGTCGCGGAACAACTTCACCGCGTCTGGAGTGCACGGCATATTGGCACCTTCAGCAACCGCCAGGACGCCATTGCGAATCAACGCCTTCGCGTCGCCCCCGGTCACCTCGTTCTGAGTGGCGCACGGCAGGGCTACCTGACAGGACAGTTCCCAAATGGACGCCCCGCGCACGTAATCGCTTCCATTCTGCCGCCGGGCGGCATAATCGCTGATTCGGCCGCGTTCCGTCTCTTTGATCTGGCGAACCAGCCCAACATCGATTCCGGCCGGGTCGTAAACGTAGCCACTGGAATCGGAGCAGGCGATCACCCTGCCCCCAAACTGCTGAACCTTCTCCATCGCATAAATTGCGACGTTCCCGGAGCCGGAAACTACCACGTCCTTGCCCTCCAGATCGGAACCTTGAGCCGCCAGCATCTCCCGGACAAAATAAACCGTTCCGTAACCTGTCGCTTCCTTGCGCACACGAGCACCGCCCCATCCGAGGCCCTTACCAGTCAGCACGCCAGATTCGTAACGGTTGGTGAGGCGCTTGTATTGCCCGAACAGAAAACCAATCTCCCTGGCTCCTACGCCGATGTCGCCTGCTGGCACGTCGGTGTACTCGCCAATATGCCGATACAGTTCGGTCATGAAGGATTGGCAAAACCGCATGATCTCATTGTCAGATCGGCCCTTGGGATCAAAGTCGGAACCACCCTTGCCTCCGCCGATCGGCATACCGCTCAGAGAGTTCTTGAAGATCTGCTCGAAACCCAGAAATTTCACCACGCCCAGATTGACGGAAGGATGGAACCGCAAGCCCCCCTTGTAGGGCCCAAGGGCCGAGTTGAGTTCAACGCGAAACCCCCGGTTGATCTGCACGGTACCAGAGTCATCCACCCAGGGGACCCTGAAAATGATTTGCCGCTCTGGTTCGCAAATACGCTCAAGGAGCTTCGCTTCCTTATACTCGGGATGCTTGGCAATCACCGGCGCCAGCGAGTCGAGAACTTCCAGAACGGCCTGATGAAATTCAGGTTCCGCGGGATTTCTCAGGACGACCTGCTCATACAGCTGGTCAAGGGGGGCTTTCTGGTGCATGCATCTTCCTCGTTCAGTTTGCGTGAGTCACATGGATAATTTTCAGACGCAGCTGGTTCTTTCCAGCCAAAGGCCAATCAATACGATCGCCTACCCGAAGACCCAGCAAGGCTGCACCCGCCGGAGCCAGGACGGATACACACTCCTCGCTTCCGTCTCGCGGGGTCGAGTACACGAGTCTCTTCGTGTACTCGGCGTCGTTACTCTCATTTTTAAAATGGACCAGAGAATTCATGGTGACGGTGCCGGAAGGCAGCTTTGCGGCATCAACCAGAGTTGCTCTATCAAGCTCGAGCGCAAGCGCTTCGGCTGTTTCAGTGCCATGTAGCTGTTTCTCCAACATCGCAGATAAACGATCAAAATCCTGTTCTAAGACATAAATAGCTGGACGTTCGGACATACCGACTCCTATAGGCCCGCAAGGCAAGGTTCAGTTGGGGGATGTGTTCAGAGGGTTTCGCCGAATTCGACGAGGGATTCGACGAATTCAGCGAAAGGAATGGCAAATACGGCGAGGCCCGGCAGCCAGAAATGCCGCCGCTGATAAAACGGAATGGATGAAGTAAAAACCGGTTTTCATTTTGAAACTCAGCGACTCTGAAAAAGGAAAAATCTTAGCAAGCTACGTTAGCTCAGTTCACGAGGAAATGAAACGATGAAAAGGTCTGAGGCTAGACCATGCCCACAATTCGAGGGCTTTCTCAAACCCACATCGCGCTCATTCCCAGCGTGTCTGCGAATAGCTGAATACTGGCAACGACAACCCCCAGCGAATGGCCGCCATACGCAGAAGCAGCCCGAGACTGAAAGCGGCCAAAAGAGTGACATTCTCGCCCACCCCTTGGCGAAGCAAGGTCAGGTACAGGAAAGCCACCATCAGTGAAACGCTGGCGTAGAGTTCGTGGCGCAGCACCTGCGGGGTGCGGTTACATAAGATATCCCGGATGATACCGCCAAAGATCCCTGTTGTGATGCCGGCCATGACCACCACCACGGTGTCATAGCCCAGCTTGAGCGCGACATTGCAGCCAATAACCGTAAAAGCCACCAGACCTATGGCATCCAGAACCAGAAACAACTGATGCAGATGCCGCATGAAGCGCGCAATCACGATGGTGACCAGGCCACCGGTAATGGTCATGTAGATATAGCGAGGGTGCTGGGTCCAGGTGACTGGGAAATTACCCAGAAGAATGTCCCGGACAGTTCCGCCACCAAGGGCGGTAAAAAACGCAATTACAGCGACACCAAACAGATCCATGTTCCTCCGCCCGGCGGTGAGGGCTCCCGACATGGCTTCGGCGGTAATGGCAATCATATAGATAGAGGTCAGCACACAGGACTCCTGAGTTTCTGTGGCCTCTCCCCCTGTCCCTGATACCTGAGAGTTTACAGAGCCTGGCTCTGCTTGCCCCTTCGGTGGACTGCGGTGGCAGTCGCTCTCCAGACGGCGTTAGATGATGCTCGCAGTACCTGTGCCTGAGCGTTTATGGGAGTTTGCGCCTTCGGCGGGGCCAACGGCCCACTCTCCTGCGAGACCGGGCATTATAGAGAGATAGGAAGCTAACGTCGAGCGAGGCGGCGGGCTGATAGGCTCAGAATTTTTGACTAATTCTTACTGGTTACTCCGTTATCTTTTTGAAGAGGCGCCCTTTATGCTGCTTTTCCAAGCAGACATTCCTACACGGATTCACTAAGCAGCCATTCCTACACGGATTCACTAAGCAGCCTTCGACGGCTTGTGGCCGCTATCTAAGGACACCCCATGAAACTACAAACCATCATCTGCAGCACGCGCCCCGGCCGAATCGGCCCTTCCATTGCCCACTGGTTCAATTCTCTGGTCAATGACCAGGGAACGTTTTCCAGCGAACTGGTCGATCTAGCTGAGTTCAAGCTTCCGGTTTACGACGAGGCCAACCATCCTCGCATGCAGAAATATGAGCATGAGCACACCAAAGCCTGGTCAGCGAGCGTAAATAAGGCAGATGCCTACGTCTTCGTCATTCCCGAGTACAATTTTTGCCCGCCGCCATCGTTCACGAACGCGTTGAACTACGTATACAACGAGTGGAACTATAAGCCTTGCGGGTTTGTCAGCTACGGCGGTGTTTCCGGTGGACTCCGTTCAGCCCAGGTTGCCAAGCAGCTGGTTACTACGCTGAAAATGATGCCGATGGTGGAAGGAGTAATGGTGCAGATGCCGTGGGAGAAACTGGATGACCAGCGCAACTTCCTCCCTGCCGAGCATCACACCGGCTCTGCCAATGCCATGCTGGACGAAATGGCGAAATGGGCAACGGCCCTGAAGTCGCTACGCTGAACACCAGAGTAGTTGAGCAGATTCCCCGGTTAGCAAACCGGGGAATCTGTAGCTTCTACTTCAACGGGCATCAACCCTGCCGGTTTATCAGAACACGGCCATCACGAATAGACGCGGCAACCGGCAACTGGCCCAACAGCACCTCGTAGGGCGACTGCCCCTGCAGAACAACACAGCGAGCCGGAAGTCCCTCCTCGATGCCGTATTCGTCCAGATCCAATGCTGCAGCACCGTTGTCGGTGATCAGCTCCAGCGACCGATCAATCCAACCCATGCCCAGCATGTGGCAGGCGTGCAGGCCTACGTCCAGGGTACGGAGCATGTTGCCGTTGCCCAGTGGATACCAGGGATCGCGGATGGAATCCTGGCCGAAGGCCACCTTCAGTCCCGCATCCAGCAGTTCCGGAACCCGGGTCAGGCCACGACGTTTCGGATAACCATCGAAGCGGCCCTGCAGGTGCAGGCTTTCGGTGGGCATCGACAGGAAGCGCAGGCCGGATTTCTTCAACAGGCGGAACAGCCGGCTGCAGTAATGGTCGTTGTACGAGCCCATGGCACAGGTATGGCTGGCGGTGACCCGTGAGCCATAATCCAGCTTGAGCGCCTCGGCAGCGAGCACTTCCAGGAATCGGGATTCGGGATCGTCGATCTCGTCGCAATGCACGTCTACGAGAAGGTCGTTTTTGTGGGCCAACGCCACCAGCCATTGAACCGATTCAACGCCGTAATCTCGAGTGAATTCGAAATGGGGAATGCCACCGACCACATCGGCCCCCAGACGAACCGCCTCTTCCATCAGCTCCTTGCCCTGGGGAAATGACCAGAGACCTTCCTGGGGAAAAGCGACAATCTGCAGGTCTACTGTGTCAGCCATACGCTCACGCACTTCCAGCATGGCCTTCAGCCCTGTCAGCTTGGGGTCCGTCACGTCCACGTGGGTGCGGACGTGCTGAATGCCGTTATCGGCAAACAGCTTCAACGTCTGTTCGGCCCGACCGATCACGTCGTCGTGAGTCAGGCTGGCTTTGCGCTCAGACCAACACTCGATACCTTCAAACAAGGTACCACTCTGGTTCCAGCGTGGCTCGCCGGCGGTCATGGCCGCATCCAGGTGGATGTGCGGCTCCACGAAAGGAGGAGCGACCAGATTTCCGCCGGCGTCCAGCTGGTTCTCGGCAACGCTTTCAGTCGCATCCTGCGCCGTGACACTGCTGAATTTTCCATCGGTGATGGTCAGCCGGAATAACCCCTCACGGCCCTGCAACCGAGCATTGGTAATAGCGTTCAGATTTTCACTCATAACATCTCCACACAGATTTTCCGCTGGCTTGAATCATGGCCGCGACAACAGATGGGCCAGCACCAGGGTTTTGAAATATTCATTCGGTTCAGACTCCGGAGGCATCTCCGCGACCAACCGATTCATCCGGTTCCGGATGGTATTTCTATGGCAGCCAAGGGCTTCAGCCATGGCGCACTGGTTTCCACGCTCCTGAAGCCATACCTCCAGGAGATCTCGACTACTGTCCAGCAACCCGGCTTCCACCTCAGGCAGGTACTGCCGGATAAGTCCTTCGAGCTGATGACTGCCGATACCGGCTATCAGCGCCTCCGCCAGCCCGCCTTCCCGGGGCTCTTGCGACCGCTCCGATGCGACAATCGCCCGGGCGATGGTTTCGGTCACATCCACCATTGGCAGCGAGTAAGGCTGCTCAAACAACGGCATGGCCAGCTCATCCGCCAGACGACTTAACATGGCCGGTAGCTGCCCGATGTAGGCATCGCCGGTCAGCACAACCAGCCCCGATATACCGCAGTCCCGACCTTCATAGAGGCACTCGGCCAGATTGGCCGGGCTGCGGTGGCGGCTGATACCGGTGACAAATACCAGCTCGCCACCCCTGACCCAGTTGGTGAAAGACCGGTTCTCCGCCAGATAAGGCCAGCGCACCGTGTTGTCTGCGCCGGAACTCCCACCCCGCAGATGGATGGCCCCAAGGCCAGGGAGCTCCGGAATGTCACGGCACGTCAGGGCCATTTACACCGCTCCCAGAACCTGGGCCCGGCGATCACGAACGGCCTCACTGACCACAAGCACTACACCATAACTGGCCGCGGCAACCAGTACGCCAACAATCGGCGCGATCCATGGCGAGGTATAGGCCGCTGCCGAGCCTATGGCATAGGCCGCCAGCCCGGGAATATTGAACGCGGGCAAGGTCGCCGTTTCGAGTGACGGGTACTCGCGCTTATAGCCAATGAAATAGCTGGCCATGATGACGCCGCCAATGGGCGGAATGAAGGTTCCAAGCAACACCAGGAACGGGATAAGCCACTCATACATACCCAGAACAGCCAGCACTGTGCCGATGGCGGCACCGCCCACCGTCACCAGCTTGCGCCGGCGGGTTCGAATCATATTGCAGCCGGCCACGGCGAAGTTGTATACGGTATTATCCTGCGTTGTCCAAAGATTCAGGAAGAGCATGAGAATACCCAGGGTCGCCAGCCCCTGCGCCACCATGATATCGACGATATCCGCCTGCTGGTAAACCAGAGCACCAAAGGCGCCAATCAGCGTCATCAGTCCATTACCGAGGAAGAACGCCAGTAGGGTCGCAATCACCGCCGTTTTTCCGGATTTGGCAAAACGGGTCCAGTTGGTAGCCTGGGTGCCTCCACTGACGAAAGTGCCGAACACCATGGTAATGGCCGCAGCTACGGTCATTTCGTCTGAGGGGGTAATGGCGAGTAATCCCGAAAATCCACCGGCGTCCGAGGTGGCGATTGTCATACTCACCGCTACCAAAATAATCATCGCCGGCACCGCAAAGCGGGACAGCATTTCCAGCCCCTTGTAGCCAATGAACGCGGTGATACAGAAGCCGAAACCGAACACCACCATCAGCGGCGTGGTCCAGCTCTCGGGCAAGCCCGTCAGCTTGACCAGGAGAATGGCCATGGTCGCCGTGCCCCAGGCGTACCAGCCGATCTGGGTAAAGCCCAGGATGAAGTCGGAGAGTTTGCTACCCAGCTCACCGAAGGTAAAACGGGACATCAGGGCCGTATTCAGCCCCGATTTTGCAGCGATGTAGCCAAGAATGGCGGCGTAGGTACCCAGAAGAAGGTTACCGGCTGCCAGCACCAGCAGCATCGTTGAAAAATCGAATGCAACACCGATACTGCCGCCCGCCCACATGGTGGCGGTGAAAAAGGTGAAGCCAAGCAGAACCAGGCCCATGGACCAGATACTGCGGCGCTGGTCCATGGGCACCGGGCTGAGCGGGTAATCCTGTTCCTGTGGAGTTACTTGTGAGGTCATTGCCTTGTCTCTCTTTGATGAAAACACGAGAGAAAGATGGCAACGTCTGTGCCATGTGGTCCTCACGACCATGATTTGAGAGAGTGGATGACACCTGACCTGTGCACTTTGCACAATCACACCAGGTCGGGATGTCGTCGCATCCCGGGTTCGCCCTGACCTGGTGCAAAAAAGCAGGCCAACGCTCATTTCAGTGCAGGACTGCCCAAAGACCAGACCCTGCAATACCGGCAATCCTGGATGAGAATGATCAAAAGAACGCCTGAATACCGGTCTGGGCTCGACCCAGAATCAGAGCGTGCACATCGTGAGTGCCTTCATAGGTATTCACCACTTCCAGATTCACCAGATGTCGCGCCACCCCGAATTCATCACTGATGCCGTTCCCCCCGAGCATATCCCTGGCCAGGCGGGCAACATCCAGAGCCTTGCCGCAGGAATTGCGCTTCATGATGGAAGTGATCTCGACGGCAGCCGTGCCCTCATCCTTCATCCTACCAAGACGCAGGCAGCCTTGCAGGGCCAGGGTGATATCGGTCTGCATATCTGCCAGCTTTTTCTGGATCAGCTGGTTGGCCGCCAGCGGCCGACCGAACTGCTTACGGTCCAGCACATACTGGCGGGCGGTGTGCCAGCAATCCTCGGCGGCACCCAGAGCACCCCAGGAAATACCGTAGCGGGCGGAGTTCAGGCAGGTGAACGGCCCCTTCAGCCCTCGCACGTCCGGGAAGGCGTTTTCTTCCGGCACAAAGACGCCGTCCATCACGATCTCGCCAGTGATCGAGGCCCGCAGCCCTACCTTGCCGTGAATGGCCGGGGCACTCAGGCCCTCCCAGCCCTTCTCCAGAACAAAGCCGCGAATTGCGCCGTCATCGTCCTTGGCCCAGACCACGAACACGTCAGCGATTGGGCTGTTAGTGATCCACATCTTGCTGCCAGTCAGGCGGTAACCGCCGTCCACCTTGCGGGCGCGGGTCGCCATGTTGCCGGGATCGGAGCCATGGTCTGGTTCGGTCAACCCGAAACACCCGATCCATTCTCCGGAAGCGAGTTTGGGCAGATACTTCTGGCGTGTTTCCTCATTACCGAATTCGTAGATGGGCACCATCACCAGAGATGACTGCACACTCATCATGGACCGGTAACCGGAATCCACCCGCTCCACCTCGCGAGCGATCAGGCCATAACACACGTAATTCAGGCCGCTACCGCCGTATTGCTCGGGAATGGTACATCCCAGCAGGCCTGTCTCGCCCATCTCCCGGAAGATCTCCGGGTCGGTCTGTTCGTTGCGGAAGGCTTCCAGCACCCGGGGCCGGAGCTTACTTTCGGCAAACTGGCGAGCACTCTCGCGCACCATACGCTCGTCTTCGGTCAGTTGCTGGTCCAGCAACAGCGGGTCTTCCCAATTGAAACTTGCTTGGTTGGCCATGTCGGTTGTCTCCGATTGTTGATCTTGTCTTGATGGCGGGTGGTCAGGCCACCTGCTGTGAAGCCTGCCGGGGTATCTCCAGCAGGGCCGAATACTGTCCGAGGTGGAAGTCGTCATCCCCGAACTGATGAGTCAGCATCACCAGGCGCTTGGCGTGGTGGGCCAGTGAATATTCCCAGGTCATACCAATACCGCCGTGCAACTGGACAGACTGCTCGGCAATCAGCTGCGACGCCCGGGCCACGGTGAACTTGGCAGCAGCAAGCCGTCGGCTGCGACTTTCCGAATCCGGGTCGTCTGCCACACAGGCTGCAAGAATGGTCATGGAGCGCGCCAGCTCGAGTTCGCCGCGCATTTCCGCCATCCGGTGCTGAAGCGCCTGGAAGCGGCCAATCGGTGAGCCGAACTGCTGGCGCGTTTTCAGGTAGTCCAGAGTCAGCCGGAAGGCCTCCTCCATACTGCCTACCGCCTCGGCGCACTGCGCGGCAACCGCACGGCCACGCTGATAGGCCAGCGCCGGCGCGGCCTTACCCGCCGGTCCGAGCAGGCTGTCCGCCTCGACGTAGACATCCGCCAGTGCAAGATCACAGGCCCTTGGGCCGTCTATGCAGGGGTAGCTGGTGCGCGAAACACCCTCAGCCGCCGGGTCCAGCAGAAACAGGCTTACACCTTCACCATCACTCATCCGGGCAGTGACCAGGATGGTGTGGGCAAGC
Organism: Marinobacter sp. L-13; assembly: GCF_056857715.1. NCBI lineage: Bacteria > Pseudomonadati > Pseudomonadota > Gammaproteobacteria > Pseudomonadales > Marinobacteraceae > Marinobacter > Marinobacter sp. L-13. The sequence goes on along the minus strand of NZ_JBSXNQ010000050.1, from coordinate 137,085 downwards.
TCGCCGCCGATCACTACCCGTTTGCGGCCGCTCAGACGCCAGCCCCGTTCACAGGGCACCGCCTGGCATTCAATCGCCTCCGGATGGTAATGGCTACCTGCTTCCTCGTCGGCCACCGTCAACAGACGCTCGCCTGCCGCCACCGCTGGCAGAATCGACTGCCGCTGTTCGGCGGAACCCAGTTGCTCAAACAGGCCGGCAGCATAGATCTGGGAATGCAGGTACGGCTCAAGACACAGGCCCCGGCCGAGCTCCTTCATCACCAGCATGTTTTCCACGCCTGTGCCGCCGAAGCCTTCGTACTCGGCAGCGATTGGCACCGAGGTAATGCCCAGCTCTGACAACTGGCGCCAGAACTCCGGGCTGTAACCCCGGGGGCTCTGGTAGAATGCCTCCCGCTGCTCAAAACTGTAGGTGTTGCGGACCAGACGCTCGACCGTATCAGCCAGCATCTGTTGCTCTTCGTTCAGTTCAAAATTCATAGTCCCCTCCTACAGCTCCAGAACCAGCTTGGCGATGATGTTCTTCTGAATTTCGTTGGACCCGCCGTAGATAGACAGCTTGCGCAGATTGAAGTACTGGCTGGCCGGCGACGCGCCGTAATCCTGATACAAAGGCTCGCCATGGAAGTCGGGTTCCAGCTCCGGCTCCAGGAACGGCAGCGCGTTCGGCCCGAGCGCCTTGCGCATCAGATCGGTGATCGCCTGACGGATCTCCGAGCCCTGAATCTTCAGCAACGAGCTCTCCGCCCCTGGCACCCCACCATCGCGGGTGGCGGCCAGAATGCGAAGGGTGCTCATCTCCACCGCCAGCAGGCGCATTTCCAACTCGGCAATCCGGGCGCGGAACAGGGGATCGTCAATCAGTGATTGGCCGGCCACCGTCTCGGCACTGGCAATCTGCTTGAGGTGTGACAGCGCCGCTTTTGACTGGCCGATACCGGCCTGGCCAGTACGCTCGTGGGTGAGCAGATACTTGGCACAGGTCCAGCCCTTGTTCTCCTCACCAACCAGGTTTTCCACCGGCACCCGAACGTTGTCGAAGAACACCTCGTTGACCTCGTGTTCACCATCGAGGGTGATGATCGGGCGCACAGTAATGCCTGGCGTATCCATGTCGATCAGCAGGAAGGAGATGCCCTCCTGCTTCTTGGCGGAAGGATCGGTGCGAACCAGGCAGAAGATCCGGTTCGCATGTTGGCCCAGGGTGGTCCAGGTCTTTTGACCGTTGACTAGGTAATGATCGCCATCCCGCTCGGCGCGGGTTTTCAGGCTGGCCAGGTCGGAGCCGGCGCCGGGCTCGGAATAGCCCTGGCACCACCAGTCCTCGCTGCGCAGAATCCGCGGCAGGTAGTAATCCTTCTGGGTCTGGGTGCCGAACTTGATGATTACCGGTGCCACCATGTTGACGCCGAACGCCACCAATCTGGGCGCTCCAGCGGCGGCGCACTCCTCGTCAAAAATGTGCTTCTGCACCACGGACCAGCCGGTACCGCCATGCTCGACCGGCCAGTTGACGGCATACCAACCCTTCTGGTTAAGAATCTTCTGCCAGCGCTGATGACCCTCTTTGGCAAGTCGACGGCCCAGACGGACCTTCTCTGCAAGGTCGGCCGGCAGATTCTGTCCCAGAAACGCCCGCACCTCACTGCGGAAAGCCAGCTCTTCGGGGGTGAAATGAATATCCATAATCGCTCCTGAGCTTGTAAAGGTTAACGGTGCTTCCACTGGGGCTGACGTTTCTCGAGAAAGGCGGTCATACCCTCGCTTCGATCCTCGCTGGAAAAACTGGACCACAGCAGCCGGCGTTCGTATTCAACGCCCGCCCTCAAAGGGGTCTCGAACGCCTGATTGACCGCATCCTTGTTGATCATGGTGGCCATTTGCGAATAGCCGGCGATTTCCCCTGCTACCGCCATGGCCGTATCAAGCAGATCTTCAGCTGGCACGACCCGGCTGACCAGGCCACTGCGCTCAGCTTCCTGCGCATCCATCATTCGACCGGTCAGGCACAGGTCCATGGTCTTGGCCTTGCCAATAGCCCTGGCCAGCCGCTGGGTACCACCGGCTCCGGGCAGGGTGCCAATCTTCACTTCCGGCTGGCCGAAGCGGGCGTTATCGGCGGCTATCAGCAGGTCACACATCATCGCCAGCTCACAACCACCACCCAGCGCCAGCCCCGCCACCGCCGCAATCACCGGTTTGCGACACCGGGTCACGGTTTCCCAGTTGGCGGAGATGAAGCGCTCACGGTAGGCCCGGGAAAAGTCCAGGGCATGGACTTCGGCAATATCCGCGCCGGCGGCAAAGGCTTTTTCGTTACCGGTAATGACAATGGCGCGGATGGCCTCATCCGTTTCCAGGACTTCCAGAGCAGAGGTCAGTTCGTTCATCAGTGCGTTGTTCAACGCGTTGTAGACCTTTGGTCGGTTGAGTCTGACCAGGGCCACAGCCTCATGCTTTTCAAGCAATATGTTGCTGTACTCCATAACCACCTCCACTAACAGATTTTTTCTTATTACTTCTTTATAAAAGCTATGGAAGCTTATTTGTCCGATTTTCAGAGGCTACACCCGAATATTTTTTAAGGCAACATGTTGACATAATATTTTGAGAAGGCGTATGTTGAAACTGACAAGGCAAAGACCTGCTTCTGCGGGCTGGCTACCCAACAAAAACAAACCGGACACAACAGGTGAATCAGATGGACACAGGCATCACTCTCAATCCGGAACGCCGCGTCGCCATGGTCGAGAGCGGCGCATGGAACGACAAGCGCATTACCGACTACCTGGACCAGGCCGTGGCCAGCACCCCGGACCGGGAAGCCATCGTCGGCTACCAGGTCACCAGCGACACCCGCACCGCCCTCACTTATCGGCAACTCAATAACAAAGTCACCCGCATGGCGGCCGGCCTGGCCGGCATGGGCATCGGTAAAGGCGACGTGGTGGCCTGCCAGCTACCGAACTGGTGGCAGACCACCGCCCTGCATCTGGCCTGCATGCGCATCGGCGCGATTCTGAATCCGCTCATGCCTATTTTCCGGGAGCGGGAACTGCGCTTCATGCTCAAGCATGGCGAGGCCAAACTGCTGGTAATACCAAAGGTCTTTCGTGGCTTTGACTACGAGGCCATGATTGACGGTATTCGGGGGGAGCTGCCGGATCTCGAAACCCTGCTGGTCATCGGGGGAGAGGGCGAGCGTAGCTTTGAACAACGTCTCACGGAGACCCCCTGGGAAGAAAAGCAAGACACCAAGGCCCTGTTTGCCGAGCGCCAACTCACCGCCGACGACGCCATCCAGATCCTTTACACCTCCGGTACCACCGGCGAACCCAAGGGGGTCATGCACTCCTCCAACACCCTGTTTTCCAATGTGCGTCCTTACGCCGACCGCCTGCACCTGAGCTCGGACGACAAGGTGTTAATGGCCTCCCCGGTGGCCCACCAGACCGGCTTCATGATGCCCATTTACCTGGGCACCACCGCCATCCTCCAGGACATCTGGGACGCAGACTACGTCTGCAAGGTGATTGCCGCCGAGAAGCCGGCCTTCACCATGGCCGCCACACCGTTCCTGGCGGATCTGGTGAAAACCGCACCCAAGCACGAGGGCGAACTGGATTCCCTGCGGATCTTTGTCTCAGCCGGCGCCCCCATCCCCAGTGCCGTGGTGGAACAGGCCGGCAAGGTTCTGAAGGCAAAGATTGTCTCGGCCTGGGGCATGACCGAGAACGGCGCGGTCACCATGACCTGCCCGGAAGATCCCGCCGAGCGGGCCAGCCAGTCCGACGGCAAGGCCCTGCCCTACATGGACGTGAAAGTCACCGACTTCCAGGGCAACGAACTGCCTGCCGGTGAGGAAGGCAGCCTGCTGGTTCGGGGCTCCAGCCTGTTTGTCGGCTACCTCAAGCGCCCCGAACTCTATGGCGTGGACGAAGCCGGTTGGTTCAATACCGGGGACCTTGCACGCATAGACAAGGACGGCTACATCCGCATCACCGGCCGCACCAAGGATGTGGTCATCCGGGGCGGTGAGAACATTCCGGTCGTGGAGGTGGAGAACCTGCTCTACAAGTTCCCCGGTATTGTCGATGTCGCCCTGGTGGGCTGCCCGGACGAACGCCTGGGTGAGCGCCTGTGCGCCTACGTCACCCTCGACGAGAACGCCACCGATCTGACCCTGGACCAGGTCAAGGCCTATCTGACCGAGCAGCAACTGTCCAAAAACTACCTGCCGGAATATCTGGAAGTGATCGAGGCCATGCCTCGCACCGCATCCGGCAAGATCCAGAAATTCAAACTGCGGGAACAGGCGAAAGAAGTGCGCCTGGAGCCGGCCAAACGCGCCTGACCCGACCCATTACTCTGAGCAACAGGAGAACAACCGATGAAAGGTCTTAACGGAAAAACAGTCATTGTTACCGGTGGTGGTGGCGGCATCGGCCGCGCCGTATCCCTGCGCTTCGCCGAAGAAGGCAGCCTGGTTGCGGTTCTGGACCGTGACGAAGCCACAGCCCAGGCCACGGTGGACCTGATCACCGAAGCCGGTGGCAAGGCCCGCGCCTACGCCGCCGATATCACCAATTATGCGGCTATTACCGAGACGGTGGCGGCTATCGAAAGCGATCTGGGCGTGCCCACGGTGCTGGTCAACAACGCCGGTTTCGACCGCTTCATGCCGTTCCTGAAAACCGAGCCCAAGCTCTGGGACCAGCTGATTGCAGTGAACCTCACCGGCGCCCTCAACATGCACCACGTGGTGCTGCCGAAAATGATCGCTGCCGGTGGTGGCAAGGTCATCAACGTGGCCTCTGACGCCGCCCGGGTCGGCTCCTCCGGTGAATCCGTCTACGCCGCCTGCAAGGCCGGCCTGGTGGGCTTCAGCAAGACCGTGGCGCGGGAACTGGCCACCAAAAACATCTGCCTTAACGTGGTCTGCCCCGGCCCCACCGACACCGCGCTGCTCAAGGGCGTGGCGGAAACCGCTCCGAACCCCGAGAAACTCCTGGAAGCCTTCCGCAACGCCGTGCCGATGAAGCGCCTGGCCCAACCGGAAGACTACCCCGGCATCATCGCTCTGCTCGCCAGTGACGACGCCAATTTCATTACCGGTCAGGTGATCAGCGTGTCCGGTGGCCTGACCATGGCCGGCTAAGCGCCCCTTTCCACAAATCAAGACAACGAATCAGGAGCACGCACCATGAACTACGAAGACATTCTCTACGATGAATCCAACGGTGTCGCCACCATCACCATCAACCGCCCGGACCGTTACAACGCCTTCCGCGGCCAGACCTGCATGGAGCTGCTGGACGCCTTCAACCGCGCAGGCTGGAACAAGGACATCGGCGTCATCGTGTTCACCGGCGCTGGCGAAAAAGCCTTCTGCACCGGCGGCGACCAGGGCGCCCACGAAGGCCAGTACGACGGCCGCGGCCTGATCGGCCTGCCGGTGGAAGAGCTTCAGCGCACCATTCGCGAAGTGCCCAAGCCGGTGATCGCCCGGGTCAACGGCTTCGCCATCGGCGGCGGCCACGTGCTGCACGTGATCTGTGACCTGAGCATCGCCTCGGAAACCGCCATCTTCGGCCAGGTCGGCCCGAAAGTCGGCTCGGTCGATCCCGGTTTCGGCACCGCTTACCTGGCGCGGGTCGTCGGTGAGAAGCGCGCCCGGGAAATCTGGTACCTGTGCCGCAAGTACAATGCCCAGCAGGCGCTGGACTGGGGCCTGGTGAACGCCGTGGTGCCGCCGGAGCAACTGGACGAGGAAGTACAGAAGTGGTGTGAGGAAATCCTGGAGAAGAGCCCCACTGCTCTCACCATTGCCAAGCGCTCGTTCAACGCCGATAGCGACAACATTGCCGGTATTGGAGCCCTTGGGATGCAGGCCCTGAGCCTGTATTACGACACGGATGAGTCCAAGGAAGGTGTTAACGCTTTCAAGGAAAAGCGCAAACCGGACTTCCGGAAATTCTACAAGTAAGCGGACCGCTCCGGTGGTCTCAAAGGCCACCGGGTCACAAACAATGCCCGGAGAACACTATGAATTTCGGATTCAATGAAGAACAGAACGCGATTCGCGAGGTTGTGGCCCGCTTTAGCGCCGAGGTGCTGGCTCCGGGCTATCGCAAGCGGGATCAGGAAGGCGTCATCGAAAAGGATGTCATCCGCCAGCTCGGCGAGATGGGGCTGCTTGGTGGCGAACTGCCGGAAGAGTTCGGCGGCAGCGGCATGGACTGTGTTACCAGTGGCCTGATCATCGAGGAAATCTCCAAGGGGGATTTCAACGTTGGCTACATTCCGCTGCTGACCTCCCTGAATGGTCAAATCATTGCCAGCCACGCTGCCCCGGACCTGGCGAAGGAGTGGCTGCATGGCATGACCAGCGGCCAGAAAGTGGCCTGCATCGCCCTGACCGAACCCCACGGCGGCTCCGACGCCGCCAACCTGCGCCTGAAGGCGGAGAAGAAGGGCGACGTTTACGTACTTAACGGTGAGAAAACGTCCATCTCCATGGCCGACCAGGCCGACGTGGCGGTGGTGTTCGCCCGCACGGGCACCGTGGAACAACGGGCCTCCGGCATTAGCGCTTTGCTGGTGCCCATGGACAGCCCGGGCATCACCACCACCCGATTTGAAGACAACGGCCAGCGCGCCATCGGCCGCGGCTCCATATTCTTCGACAACGTGGAAGTGCCGGCCCACAACATGATGGGAGACGAGGGCAAAGGCTTCAAACAGGTCATGCAGGGCTTCGATTACAGCCGCGCGCTGATCGGCCTGCAGTGCCTGGCGGTGGCCCAGCAGTCCCTGGATGAAACCTGGCAGTGGCTGACCGAGCGTACCGCCTTTGGCCAGCACCTGTCGGCGTTCCAGGGCCTCACCCATCCACTGGCGGAATACCAGACGTACGTTCATGCCGCCCGCATGCAGTGTTATCAATCGCTCTGGCTAAAAGATAACAACCTGCCTCACAACGCCGAGGCGGCGATGAACAAATGGTGGGGGCCAAAGCTGGCATTCGACGTAGTCAAGCAATGCCTGCTGGCTCACGGCCATACCGGCTGGGGTGAGGATCTGCCGTTTGCCCAGCGCCTGAGAGATGTCCTTGGCCTTCAGATTGGCGATGGCACAGCCCAGATCATGAAAAACATCATCGCGAAGGAATACCTACCGAAGTAATCAAACTGATCAACCTGACAAAAGCAACAAGAACCCAAACCAGTATCGTAGCGGAGATGGAACAATGAAAAATACAAAAAAGATTCTGCCCTCAGTCGTTGCCTCAATTCTTATGGCAGGCAGTGCCCAGGCTGCCATATCTGGAGATACGGTTAAGCTTGGGTATCTCGCTGACATGTCCGGCACGTACCGTGACCTTGCCGGCCCGAATGGTTTGACGGCGATGGAAATGGCGGTTGCTGATTTTGGTGGCAAGGTCAACAATGCCGCGATTGAGGTAGTCAGTGCTGACGACCGCAACAGCCCGGACGTTGCCTCCAGCACCGTGCGACGCTGGGTAGAGAATGACGGAGTCGACATGGTTGGCGGGTTGGTGGCCTCTTCTGTGACAATCGCCACCACGAAGATCCTTGAGGAGAACAACAAACTGGGACTGATCTCCGGCTCCGCAGCCTCAAGCATCACCAACGAACACTGCACCCCAAATCATATTCAGTACGTCTATGACACCTACGCACTGTCCATTGGCACTCCAACCGCAATCGTTCAGGAAGGCGGCAAATCCTGGTACATATTGACCGCAGACTATGCCTTCGGTCATGCCATGGAGGCGGACGTCACACGGGTTGTAGAAGCCAATGGTGGTAAGATTCTGGGAAGCATCCGCCATCCATTCCCGACTCCTGACTTCTCTTCATTTATTTTGCAGGCCCAGGCTTCTGGCGCCGATGTCATCGCTCTGGCAAACGCCGGTGCAGATACCACCAATGCGATCACCACTGCGGCAGAATTCGGTATTACCCAGTCAGGCCAGACCATTGCCGGGCTTGTCGTATTTATCAGTGACATACACGCTCTCGGTCCCCAGGCGGCTCAGGGGCTGCAGCTTACTACCGGTTGGTACTGGGACATGAACGACGAGACTCGTGAATGGTCTGATCGTTTCATGGAAGAGACCGGCACCCGTCCAACCATGGTGCATGCGGGCATCTACTCCAGCACGATGCAATACCTGAAGGCGGTGGAAGCTACTGGCTCGGATGACTCCCAAACTGTCCGCCAGCATCTGATAGAGACTCCGATCAACGACATGTTTGCCAAAAACGGTCGTATCCGTGAGGACGGCCGCATGGTTCATGACATGTTTCTGGCTCAGGTGAAAACTCCGGAAGAATCTACCGGCGAGTGGGATCTGTACAAGATCGTTCGAACTATTCCCGGCGACGAAGCGTTCCGACCGCTTTCCGAGAGCAAGTGCAAGCTGATCACCAACTGAGTGAAGACTGCGACTACGGAGTTTCCTGCGAGATCTCAGGAAACTCCGGATTCACAGTGCCCTGCTCCTCCGGCGTGACCCAAGAAAATGCGGAAGATCACCCCGGATCTATGTGAAGATATCGTTGATGAATAGACTCAAACGTCTTGCGAACCATTCTTTACCAACGGGATACGAAATGATCGTCAACGAATCCGGAGGCATCCCCAACCGCCTGTTTTTCCGTCTGTTCCAGACAGGAAACATCCTGCAACGCCAGGTTCAGAATGAAATGGGCATCAGCGCCGTGCAGTGGGCAGTACTGGGTGCATTATCTCGAGAAGGATTCGAAGATGGCACCTCATTCAACCAACTGAAAGAGTACCTCTACGTCAGTCGCCAAAACCTCGATGGCGTGCTCAAACGAATGGAACGAGACGGGCATGTTGTTCGGATACCGGATCCCCAGGATCGCCGAGCTCGACTCGTGGTTCTTACCGAATCTGGCCGCACTTTCTGGAATCGACTTCAGGACACTATTGCCGAATTTTACAGACAGGCCATGCAGGGGATGAGTTTTGATGACGGCGTCAGCCTGCTTCACCTTCTGAAAAAGCTTCAGCATGAACTCATCGACATATCCCTGGAATCGAACATCCCAGGGGAATGATCGTGACTAGCTAACGCCCTCTCCAAAAATCAGCAACGGCAATCAGGCCGGCTCAAACCGCTCCTGTAGCCACGCCTTGATCTCGTCAGACTCATACAGCCAACGATCACTGCCATCCTCCTGATGAATCTTCAGGCAGGGCACCTTGATTTGGCCGCCGCCGGCTTCCAGCGCCGCACGATGTTCCGGGTCATGCTGGGCGTCGCGGGTTTCAATGTTCAGACCGAGCCGTGCGATTTCCTTTCTTACCTTGATGCAGAACGGGCAGGCCTTGAACTGGTACAGGGCGAGGTTTTTGCTGGCCTCGTCGGCGCGGGCTTGCTCTTCAGCACTGCGGGTCACGCTTTCAGGCGTGCTGAGCTTTTCACTGAGCAGCATGAAGGGCGTCAGTACCAGACGCAGGGTGCGAAAAAAATAGCGAATAATAACTCTCATGAGTAAGACTCAAACTCCGGGTTTCTTGGTAAAAGTCGGCCTGAACGATGTCGGCATTCAGGATTGATTTGCGTACTTGATAGCGGTGTACGAGGATATCATTTCAACAGATGAAGTGTTCAGAGTAACGGGGGCAGACCCCTCATTGATGGAGAATCCGATGTCTGAGTCCGGCACCAAATCTCTGCGCAAACCCCTGCGATTCTGGGGTTGGGGCTATGCGGATGAGGATCTGCATCCCGAAGAACACGCCATGATCGAGACCGTTACGAAAATGTTGGTGCCGGAAGGCCTGGTGGAGATTGAGCCACCAAAGGTTGAAGACTTTGACCTCCCAGCATCCCGGTTGCTTTCTGTTCCCGAGCATCTCTCAGACATCATTTCCACTACGAACTACGACCGCCTGGTGCACAGCTACGGGAAGTCCTACGCCGACATGGCCAGGATGCTGATGCGAAAAGTGCCCAACCCGCCCGATGCCGTCGCCTTTCCCAAGACGGAAGACGATATCCAGCAACTGTTTCGCTATGCGGCCGAAGACAATATTGCACTGATCCCGTTCGGTGGCGGCACCAGTGTCTGCGGCGGCGTTGAGCCCGATGTTGGCGACACCTACCAGGCGACGATCAGTGTCGATATGGAAAACCTGAACCAGATTCTGGAGATTGATCCTATCAGTCGTCGCGCCCGGATCCAGGCAGGAATCAAAGGCCCGGATCTCGAGCGGCAACTGAAGCAACATGGTTTGACACTGCGCCATTACCCACAGAGCTTTCCGTTCGTGAGTCTGGGCGGCATGCTGGCAACCCGCGCTGGCGGCCATTTTGCGACCGTATACACGCACATCGAAGACATGGTGGAAGCAACCCGGCTGGTCACGCCAAAAGGCATCATCGAGACCCGCGCTCTGCCCGGCTCAGGCGCGGGCCCTTCGGCAGACCGCATGATCTGTGGCTCAGAAGGTACGCTGGGGATCATTACCGAAGCCACCATGCGATTACAGCATCGACCAAAGTGGCGGGCCACGGCGTCCGTCCGCTTTGATCGCTTCATGAACGGTGTCGATGCTGTCAGACAGATCGCGCAATCGGGTTTATTCCCGTCGAATTGCCGTCTACTGGATGAGGCCGAAGTGGTGATCAACCGGATCGCTGACAAACCCTGCGCCATTCTGGTTCTTGGTTTCGAATCCGCAGATCATCCGCAAGACCAGAAAATCGAGCGGGCCGTCGCCATTGCCGAAGAACATGGCGGTGTTCTGCAAAAAGATGGCATTAGCTATAACCCGGATCATGCAGAAAAAGGGTCCAGCGAAGCCGAGTCCTGGAGAAATGCCTTTATCCGAATGCCCTACTGGCGCAATCGATTAACCGCCATGGGCATGATTGCCGACACCTTCGAAACCGCGATCACCTGGGACAGGTTCCCGAGCCTTTACAAGGCAGTAAGATCAACCATGGAGTCCGCGCTTCGCGAGATCACGCAACGACCATTTTCATTCTCCTGCCGCTTTACCCATGTTTACCCGGACGGGCCTGCGCCCTATTTCACGTTTTATTGCGTGGGCGACACTACCGGCGATCTGGGCAAAGCCCTGGAAAAGTGGAAACAGCTCAAGCGCATCTCCATGGAAGTGCTGGCCGAGCAAGGCGCTACCGTCACACATCACCACGCCGTTGGCCGGGATCATCGCTTTGGCTATGAGCAGCAGACATCACCGCTGTTTCGTCAGACCCTGGCGGCGGGCAAGCACTTCCTGGATCCTCAGGGCATCCTGAATCCGGGCGCTTTGTTTGATCCGCAGGATAAAAACGTTGGCATTCGGGGTGTGTTATCCGATTCGGACGATGCTCTCAGTCCTGATGAGCACCGCTAATCCTTCCCCGCACCCAGGCGGCCCTGAAAGTCTCCGAAGCAACCCCGGCCAGGAATCCGAAAAACGGATCGGCCCAGAAGGTGACCAGTGCCGTTATCCCGATCACTGGCCAACAGGAAGGTTTGGCGACCCAGAGACGCTTAGTCAGGCCAAGCTCGACAGCCGCCACCATTAGCAGGGCACCGAGACCGGCCGCGGGAACGGCGGCGATGAACGACAGACCGCCGGGCACGAATGCGATCAGGAGCAAACCGGTGCCCAACAGAACCGGCGCCAGGCCAGTCCTGGCGCCGAAGCGGTAATGAGCCGCCACACCACCCGCGCCGTGGCACATGGGCAGCGCACCGAACGGTACCAGGAAGAGATTGGCCAGGCCTGTTGTCACCGACAGACGTGCTGGCGAGACCCGGTGTGACTGATCCCCGAAATAATCCCCAACCACCAGGGCCGTCAGAACGATGGCGTTGGTGATGGTCAGCGCCAGTTGTGGCAGCACCAGGATGGAAAAGCCTTGCTGCCATTCATCCATTGACGGCAACTGGGGCATAGAAAAGATCGCCGGATCAGCCGGCAACGGCAGCCCGGGCGAACCTAGCAGGGCCCCGAGAACCATGGCCAGAGCAAGGCCCAGCAGTGCCGCAGGCCAACTGGGGAAAAGTTTCAGGGTGATGGCCAGCAACGCAAGGATAACGAGGCCCAACGGCAGAGAAGTGGCCATCAGTTCCAGGCTCATGCTGGCCAACAACAAACCCAGCCCCAGCTGAAGGCCGCTCAGCACCGACCCCGGCACCAGGCGGGCCGCCCGGTTGATCCACCCGGTTGAACCCAGAAGCAAGAGAATGGCACCGATCAGAACGCCACTGGCGATAAGGCTCTGGGCACTGACCTGGGTGGTAAGCAGGAGCGCGGCCACCGCTTTCATGGGCTGCACGGGCACCGGCAGACGATAATACAGCCCGGTCGCGATATAGAAGACGGCAAACCCCAGCAGCACCGGTACCGGCGCCAGTCCTGCCACGCCAATGGCCCCGAGACTCAGCGGCAGCAAGGTGCCGATATCCCCCAGCGCACCACTGAGTTCGTGAATAAGATTCTTTCCGGCCGAACGCTTGTGTCCGTTCGAACCTTGCATTCCGGTCGAACCCATGCGGGCTCCTGCCAGATTGGTCTGTTTATTGTTGTGGTTCAAGCGTTATACATCACTTTACCAAGCTCACTTATATCATACCCCCCCAACGCCTCGGCGCGCTGAACAAAACGCTCGCAACGGGCGAACTCCAGCAAACGCTGCATGGCCGGCTCGAAGTAATGGCGCCTGCGCATGGCCAGGTCAAAGTGCTCCTGCTGCAGGGGAATAAATGCCAGCCCCTGGCGCCTGGCAGCCGCTTCAATACCCACGCCCACATCCGCCTCCCCCTGGCGAATGGCCAGTGCCAGATCGTCCTCACTGAGCGAGGGATGGGCGGCCCAGGTAAGCTGACTGCCATCTATACGATGGCGGGCAAGCAGCCCCTGCAGCAGATGGCTGACACCGGCATCGGGCTGGCGGTGGGCAAGGCGAAGGCCTGGTCGGGCGATATCCTCAAGCCGCGTGAGTCCGTGAGGGTTGCCGGGCGCCAGGAGGAGCCCCTGCTGGCGCTTGGCCCAGCGAATCAGCACCAGGTCCCTCATGCCAGTCAAACCCAGGGTGGCCGGATCGTTGTATCGCTCACTCTCCGCGTGCCAGATGTGCATGCCAGCGACCATCGCGCGCCCGTCCACCAGGCGCTGAACCCCATCGCCGCTACCCTGGCACAACATGGCAAGCTCGGCGTTGCTCTCCTTTACCGCCCACTCCAGCAGCGGGTCCTGGCTACCCACTAGCACCGGCAGCGTTGGAGCACTGATCGCATCGTCACCTTCAAGGTGGTTCATCAACCACAAATCAATACGCTGGCGCGGGAACAATAGCTTTCCTGTGACCCGAACGCAGGGAATAACACCCTGGCTGACGAGATCATAGACCTTGCGTTCTTTCAGGCGCAGATACTCAGCAGCCTCGGCCGTAGTGAGGTAGGCGGGAAGGGGCATCAGAATCTCCGGAGGATCAGGTAAAGCATCAGGCTGTTTTTGACTGCATATTTTTCAGCAGGCTGTGCAAAGCGTAGTTAAAAACGCCACGATGCTCAACATTAAAGGAGACGCAGCTGTGGAAGAAAATGCGTTTTACGTGGCGCTGTCGCTACTGGTGAACCTCGACGCTTCGCTGTACCAGATCGTGGTGCTTTCGCTACAGGTTTCGCTTCTGGCGGTCCTGATAGCGGCGTTTTTGGGGTTTCCCCTGGGTGCGGCAGTTGCATTGTGGCAATTCCCCGGGCGCGGCGGTGTGGTTGTTGCGCTGAATGCCTTGATGGGGTTGCCTCCGGTTGTGGCCGGGCTCGGCGTTTACCTGCTGTTATCGCGGGCCGGACCTCTGGGTGAACTGGGCCTTCTGTTCACGCCCAGCGCCATGGTGATTGCGCAGGTGATACTGGTATTGCCCATTCTCGCCGCGCTCTCGCGCCAGAAAGTGGAGGAGTTACTGGGTGAGTACCGGGAACAGTTCGTATCGCTGGGCATGTCCCGGGCGCGGATGATGCCCACCCTGTTGTGGGACGCCCGCTTTGCCTTGCTGACTGTTCTGCTCGCAGGGTTCGGCCGGGCCAGCGCAGAAGTGGGCGCTGTCATGATGGTAGGCGGCAATATTGATGGCGTGACCCGGGTCATGACCACGGCCATTGTGCTGGAGACAAGCAAGGGTGCCCTGCCCCTGGCGTTGGGCCTGGGCATTGTCCTTCTGACACTGGTCATGGTGATCAACGCCACGGCCTACATTTTGAGTGAAACGGCTAAAAGGCGCATGGGATGACTTCACTGAACGTGCCCGTTAACAACCCGATCGAACTCAGTGCACCGCCGTCGCTGCAATTCGAGAGCGTCGAGTTCAACCCTTTCGGCCACCGGCTTTTTGGCCCCTGTTCGTTCAAGCTTGACGGACCCGGCCCCACGCTGGTGATGGGCCCCAATGGCGCCGGCAAAAGCCTCATGCTGCGACTGGCGCACGGACTGCTCACACCGACGGAGGGCGCCGTGAGCTGGTCAGGCGCCAGCGCGCCCCGCCAGGCCATGGTTTTCCAGACGCCGATCCTTTTGCGCCGTTCGGCGCTGGCCAACCTCCGGCACGCACTGGCGGTCAACAATGTGCCACGCAAGTTGCGCACAGAGCTGGCTCTCGAAGCCCTGGCCCGGTTTGGCCTCTCCTCCTGCGCCGACACGCCTGCGCGGGTGCTGTCCGGCGGCGAGAAACAACGCCTGGCACTGGCACGTGCCTGGTCGCTTTCACCGGCAGTGTTGTTTCTGGATGAACCCACCTCCGCACTGGATCCTGCCGCGATTAAGGCCGTGGAACTCGCCGTACAGGAATTTCACAAGCAGGGTACACGCGTCGTAATGACCACCCACGATCTCCACCAGGCCCGGCGACTGGCCGGCGATGTCCTGTTTCTTTCGGAAGGCAAGGTACAGGAACACACACCAGCGGACATGTTTTTCCGTGCCCCGGTCTCGCGGCAGGCACAGGCCTATCTCAACGGCGAGCTCGTAGCCTGACCCACCAATAAGAAACCGCATCGGACCACCGATTTCTTGGTGAATGAATACCAAAAGGAGAAAACAAAATGAAAAAGACCCTTAACCTGGTTCTTGCAGCCGTCACTACCGTGGGCCTGGCCTTCAGCGCCCACGCCGAAGATTACATAACGCTGGCCTCGACAACCTCAACCGAGAACTCGGGCCTGTTTGATTCGATCCTGCCAAAGTTCGAGGACGCCACTGGCATCGAAGTGCGCGTTGTCGCCGTTGGTACCGGCCAGGCCTTCGAAATCGCCCGCCGTGGTGATGCCGACAGCCTTCTGGTGCACGACACCGCCGGCGAAAAACGTTTTGTGGAGAACGGCTACGCCACAGAGCGGGCCGACGTGATGTACAACGACTTTGTATTAATTGGCCCTGCCGATGATCCGGCCAACATCAGCGCAGCGAAAACCGCCGCTGAAGCGCTGTCTGCCATTGCCGAAGCAGAGGCACCGTTTGCCTCTCGTGGTGACGACAGTGGCACCAACCGTGCAGAACTTCGCCTGTGGGAAAGTGCCGGTGTTGAACCGGGCGGCAGCTGGTATCGCGAACTGGGCAGCGGCATGGGCCCGACCCTGAACACTGCCGCCGCCATGGATGCCTATGTGATGTCAGACCGCGCAACCTGGGTCGCGTTTGAAAACCGCCAGAACCTGAAGCTGCTCTTCGAAGGTGACAAAGTGCTGTTCAACCAGTACGGCAGCCTGCTGCTTTCTGAAGAGAAGCACCCGCACCTCAAGCATGAGATGGCCGCGAAATGGCACAACTGGCTAATCTCCGAAGAAGGTCAGCAAGCGATTGCCGACTTCAAGGTGGATGGACAGCAACTGTTTTTCCCGAACGCCAAGTAATTCAGCAGGGCCAAGGGTCACTGGCCTCACCCTGTCTAACCCTGTATTACCTGAACCCCGGCGCTGCCGGGGTTTTTTATTGGTGTAAGGCAGCTGTTTTTCCCCAATGCCAAATAGGCTAATCTCTGGCAATCTCCGTAGATATTCCATTCCGCGGCATTCACGAAACGGCTACAACAAAAATGACGATTGATCCCATACTTCCCGATCCCAAAGATCCCCGACTGTCCCGGCCGGTGGAGGGTGTTGACGAAAACGGCGAGGCCAAATCGATCAGCGTGATCGAGGAACGCCCCCTGACGATCTACCTGAACAGTCAGGAAATCGTCACCGCCATGACCATTGGCGATCACCCGGAGTATCTGGCCCTTGGCTTCCTGTTGAACCAGGGCATGCTGAAAGAGAGCGATCAGGTCACCGGGATCGATTTCGACGAGGAACTTGAGGTCGCGGTGGTGCGCACGGCGGGCGTTACCGATGTTGAGGACAAGCTGGAGAAGAAAACCCGTACCTCCGGCTGCGCCGTGGGCACGGTCTTCGGCGACATGATGGCGGGCCTCGAAGGGCTGTCGCTACCGGACACCCCGGTACACACCAGCAGCTTTTACGATCTCTCCTATCAGATCAACCACACGCCCAGCCTGTACATGGAAACCGGCGCCATTCATGGCACCGCGCTTTGCCAGGGCCAGACAATCCTGGCCTACATGGAGGACGTTGGACGGCACAACGCGGTCGATAAAATTGCCGGCTGGATGCACCTGAACAACATTTCTGCGGCCGACAAGGTCCTCTACACCACCGG
This sequence comes from Marinobacter sp. L-13, assembly GCF_056857715.1. Classification (NCBI taxonomy): domain Bacteria; kingdom Pseudomonadati; phylum Pseudomonadota; class Gammaproteobacteria; order Pseudomonadales; family Marinobacteraceae; genus Marinobacter; species Marinobacter sp. L-13. Next base: position 120,355 of record NZ_JBSXNQ010000050.1, on the reverse strand, counting down.
ACGACTGACCTCGGAAATGGTGATCAAGACATCGCTGATGGGCATTCCCACGCTGATCAGCCGCTCGGGTTTCACCGCCTGGGGCGTTGATATCGCCCGGCAGGTCGGACTGACTCTGATCGGACGGATGCGAGGCAAGAAATTCACCTGCCTGAGCGGCCAGCATCGTCTGGTGTTCGATCAGGACTTGTCGCAGGTACCCGATGAAGACAAGAAGCTGCGTCGCAAAGGCGCTCAGAATGATTAATGGAGGCACTGCATGACTGATTGTGCAGTCATCCTGGCGGGCGGCCAGGCAAACCGCATGGGCGGCGGCGACAAAGGCCGGCTCATGCTCGGCGACCAGTCACTGATCCAGCGGGTAATTGAGCGGATCACGCCTCAGGTCGACGCCGTGGTGTTGAATGCCAACGGCGATTCAAGCCGGTTTGACGACCTGGGGTTGCCGGTAGTGGCCGATTCCATCGAGGGTTTTCCGGGGCCGCTGGCAGGCGTGCTCGCGGGCATGGACTGGGCCGCCGAACAGGGCCATGACTGGCTGATCAGCGTTGCGGCCGATACTCCGTCCTTTCCCAGGGATCTGGCTGTCAGGCTGGCTGAACATGACACCCCGGTGGTGCTGGCGGCCACGCCGGACCCCGAACGGGGCCGGCTGCCCCAGCCGACCTTCGGCCGCTGGCAGGTCGCTTTGCGGCATGATCTGCGAGCCGCCCTGAACGATGGCGTGCGCAAGATCCGCCAGTGGACACAGGCCCAGGGCGAAACCCTGGTAGTGTTCGACGAGGGCGACTTTTTCAACATCAATACGCCGGACGATCTGGCCTGGGCGGAGCAGCACCTGAAGTGAACGTAATAGGCATCGTAGGTTGGAAAAACTCCGGAAAGACCACACTGGCCGCGGCTCTGATTCGGGAGCTCTCCAGCAGAGGGCTAACGGTCAACTCGATCAAGCATGCCCACCACATGGTGGATGTGGATCAGCCCGGAACAGACAGCTACAAGCACCGGTACGCCGGTGCCCGTGAGGTCATACTGGCCGGTGGTCAGCGCTTCGCGATCATGCACGAACTCCGGGGGGCAACAGAGCCAACGCTGGACGAATTACTGTCCCGGCTGGGCCCCTGCGACTGGGTGGTGGTGGAGGGTTTCAAGACCCACTCCCACGCCAAGATCGAGGTGCACCGGCGGGAGGGTTCGCGGTCACCGCTGTTCACCGAGGATCCGAGCATTGTTGCCGTGGCGTCGGACTACGCTGCCGAGTTCTCGGGACCCGTGTTCGACATCAACGATATCCCCGCCATCGCTGATTTTATTCTCAACCGTCAGCCAGCCTGAACAGCCCAACCAGGAGCCGAAGATCCATGAAACCGCTTCGCAACGACTGCTTTGCCCTACCCCCCGGCGTCAACTGGACCCCGGTTGAAGAGGCCCTTGAGCGTTTGCGTTCACGGTTACATCCTGTGGTGGAGATTGAGCGCGCCGTTCCCCTCTCCCAGGTAAACGGCCGCATCCTGGCAAACGATGTCCATGCGCCCCGGGCTCATCCCCCAAGCAACAATTCCGCCGTCGACGGCTATGCCCTGGCCGGACCGGTGACGGACGTGCCCTGCACCCTACCCCTGGTCGAAGGTCGCAGTGCCGCCGGTGAGCCATACACAGGCCAGGTGCCCGAAGGCCACGCAATCCGGATTCTGACCGGAGCGGTCATTCCAGCCGGCACAGATACCGTGGTTCTGGAAGAAGACTGCGATGTCGCGGATGGCCATCTGCACCTGAACGGCACGCTAAAAGCAGGCGCCAATGCCCGCAAAGCCGGAGAAGACATAAAGGCAAAGGACAAGATCCTCACAACCGGAACCCGCCTGAGCCCGACCCAGATTTCGGTACTAGCCAGCGTGGGCGTGGAATCCGTCGACATCTATCAACGACTGCGAGTTGGTGTGCTGTCCACTGGTGATGAAGTGAAACCGGTCGGGGCAACTGTTACCGACTGGCAGATTTACGACGCCAACCGCCCTATGCTCAGCGCCCTGGTTTCGCAACTGGGCTACGAGCTCGTGGATCTAGGCCATGCGCTGGACCGGGCCGAAGAGGTGAAAGCAGCGCTTGAGCGCGGCGCGGAACACTGCGACCTGATCCTGACCAGCGGTGGCGTGTCTGCCGGCGACGAAGACCACGTGTCAAAAACACTGAAAGCCCATGGCGACATCAGCAACTGGCGCATCGCCATTAAACCCGGCCGGCCTCTGGCGCTCGCCATGTTCCAGGGCACGCCGGTCGTTGGGCTGCCGGGTAATCCGGTGGCCGCCTGGGTCTGTGCCCTGCGGTTTGGTGCTCCGGCCATGGCGTTGTTGGCAGGCGCGGAATGGTTTGAGCCACAGGCCTATGTGATGCCGGCCAATTTTTCCAAGAACAAAAAACCCGGGCGCAGCGAGATGCTGCGGGCACGGGTTCGGGATGGGCAGGTTGAGGTGTTCGGTTCGGAAGGCTCCGGCCGGGTGACCGGCCTGGCCTGGTCCGACGGACTGGTGGAACTGGATGAAAGCGCCCAGCAGATAGAGCCGGGCACCCCCGTGCGGTTTATTCCCTACGGCAGCTTCGGGCTGTAATCAGTCAACGCTGCCGTGCACCGCAAAGGCCTCCAGTGAAGCATCCTGCGGCCCCCGGGAACGGTAGGTTTCCTCGACACCCAGCTCGGTCAGCGTGCGGCTGACCATCAGCAAGGTGTTGTCCTCGAAGTCTTCACACATGTTGCGCATCTGATCGATTTCTGCACAGGCCACCGGATAGGCAGCATCAATACTCGGCGCGCCATAATGGTCAACAAATGTCTGGGCGAGGGTTCGTCGCACCTGCTCCAGTTCCGGCTCGGTGATATTGCATACACCCACGAAACTGGCGCGGCCGCCAGACTCAATGCTGTACCAGCCATTAGTGAACGCCTGGCGGGCTTTCCCTTTCAGGTCTGCTTCGGTCCAGTTGGAAAACTCGAAGCCACCGGAGATCGCCCATTCGCCGCTGGGCGCAGGCTTTTCAAATACGTTCTCGTCCGATATATCCAATTGCAGGGTTCGGGCCAGCTTCATACGTGCTCCGCGAATTCAATCAAGCTCAATGTCTCGGTCATCACATCCTGACGCAACAGCATCCGGCCTTTCTCATCCAGGCCAACAAAAAGTCCGGGCCGGGGCCGTTCGATTGTCTTGCCCAACGTGTCACAGCGGGGCCGCCATTCGTTGTGCACCCGCTCGAAGCCACTGTCCATAAAGTAGGTCAGCCACAACAGCGTGTGTTTGGACCAGCTTTCCAACAGGGCCATGGGCGTGATTTCAACGCAGCCTTCTTCGTACAGACAGGTTTCGTTCGGATTTTCTCCCGGCTCGTCGGTCATCGGGATAAAGGGCACCTCAACGCCAATGACCAACCAGTTAGGATGCGCTTTCGGATCAGACACGTCCGCAGCAAACCGGACGATTCCGCAGACAGCTCCGTTGACCTTGATGCGGTCGGGCCATACAAAGTGTACGGGGACTTCGGGCGGGGCCAGAGCACCCAGACTCTCGGCCAGACCTATCTGGGCGACATAGACCGCCTGAATGGCCTCTTCCAGGGGTGTTTCCGGCGCCAGCACCAGGGCCGCACGCAGGCTGTCGCCTTGCTCGGAGTAGAACACCGTGCCGGAGTCAACGCCCGCAATGGCCCGGCTCACGGCCTTGTCAAAAGGGTCGGTGTGCCTGGGTACCACCTCCCCGGTCAGTAACGGTGGGAACTGGGGTGTATCGATCATTGGATGGCCCGGGCGTAGACGTCAGAGGCAACAATTTCATCGGCGATGCGCTGGAACGCTTGCGCCTGGGGACTATCCGGCTTGGATACCACAATCGGCACTCCGCCATCCGATCCCACCCGGATATCGAGATCCAGCGGAATCTCTCCCAGGAACGGCGAACCGAGTTTCTCGGCTTCCGCCCGCGCGCCACCGTGTCCGAACGGATGGTGCTCTTTGCCGCAGCCATCGCAGATAAACGAGGCCATGTTTTCAATCAACCCGAACAGCGGCACATCCATCCGCTTGAACATATCAATACCCTTGCGGGCATCCATCAGGGCGATGTCCTGGGGCGTCGAGACGATAACCGCTCCTGCAACAAAGAACTTCTGGCTCAGGGTCATCTGGACATCGCCCGTGCCCGGCGGCAGATCCACCAGCAGCACATCCAGCCGTCCCCATTCCACCTGGTTCATCATCTGTTGCAGGGCGCCCATCAGCATCGGCCCGCGCCAGACGATGGCTTCGTCTTCCGGGGCCATCAGGCCCAGGGACATCAGCGTTACGCCGTGGTTTCTCAGCGGCAGGATGGTGCTTCCATCCGGGCTGGACGGCCGACCGGAAACCCCCAGCATGCGGGGCTGGCTCGGGCCGTAGACGTCGGCGTCCAGCAGGCCGACCTTGAGACCTTTCGAGGCCAGGGCAACCGCCAGGTTGGACGACACGGTGGATTTGCCAACGCCACCCTTGCCCGAGGCGATGGCGATGATCCGATCAACGCCCCTGGGGTTTTTGTCCTGAGGCCGGGGAGCGTCGGTTCCGATCAGGTTCGGTTTTTTTCCTACTTCGGTGTACTCAACCATGATGTGTCCTGTTGTTTTTAGCTGTCCAGATAATCATCACTGGTGCGGACCCTGGGGCGTTCACCGGCCGCCATGGGTGCGTTGTCACCATGGAACTGGGATTTGACCCGACAGTCGTCGCACATCTTGATCAGCTGCACGTTATCAGAGTTCTTGTACATCCAGTGCTGGTTTTCCAGTTTCTCGACGATCCGGTTAATGGTGCTGGCAACGCCGAACGGGGTTCCGCACTTGATGCATTCGAATGGCTCCTCACCGTGCAATGCCCGGGCACTCAGCGCCGCCTTGGACACATCCAGCTGGGGCTTCAGGGTGATGGCGGTCTCAGGGCAGGTACTCTCGCAGATACCACACTGGACACAGGCGTTTTCCGTGAACTGGACCTCGGGGCGATCCGGGTGGTCACCAAGGGCGCCCGTCGGGCAGAGTGATACACAGGCAAGGCAGAGCGTGCATTTATCGGAATCAATTTCGATCGCACCGTATGGCGCGCCTACAGGGAGCGGAATCGGCTCTTCGATCTTGTCCGACATCGCAGCCACTGTCACCCGTGTGATATCCCGGCGACCGCCAACCAGCAGAACCGGATCGCTCACTCGCCCGGCATTGTCACCCGCATCGCAGAGTTCGATGGCGGAAATGACCCGCACCCGGCTCGGCGAGTTGTGGGTGCCTTTGAGCATGGCCTGGGCCAGTTCCACTTCCGCAGTCACCGCCCGGCGATCCAGCTCATTGTCCGCAAGGATCAGAACCTCGGCGTAGCCGGCGCCGAACGCCGCCATGATTTCAGCGTGCCCAATCCGGTCGACATGCTCGAGCCCCATCGGGATCAGATCATCCGCGAGGCCATTATCGTAGCGGGCCAGGTTGGCAATGGCCTCTGTGCCAGCCTCCAGGGTATGGAACACCAGGCGTGGCGATTCGTGAGTATGCTCGCGATAGACCTTGGCCATCACTTCAACAGCCTTGGTGATCGCCTCGAATGGCGTCTCATTCATGGTCACCGCAGAGGTGGGACAAACGGCGGCGCAGGAGCCACAGCCGGCGCAAATGTCCGAATCGATCTGAATATGGTCGCCAAAGGAGAAAATGGCTTCCGTCGGGCATACATCCAGGCAACGGGTACAACCGGGCTTGTTGGCCCGGGAGTGCGCGCAGAGCGACTCTTCGAGCCTGAAGTACACGGTTTTTTCGAACTCACCCACCATTTCCCTGGCCGTCAGGGCAATGCGCTCCAGCTCGCCGGTCTTCTTCGGGTCGGCCCAGAAGTAACCGTTGCGCTTCTCGTGGCTGGGAAATGCCGGGGCACCGCCACGCAGATCGATGAACACGTCGCATTCGCTGCGGGCGGTGGGCTTGGCTGCCTCATAACCCAGCTTACCGCGACCGGCCGGATGCAGGGGTTGCAGGTGCGCAAATTCCAGCTTGAAATTGCCCAGTGCGCCGTAGGCGCCCGTCAACTGCCCTTTGGCCACGTCGTAGGCAGCAGATGGCAGCTGGATCGGGCCGGCATCATTAACAATGCAGGTCACGCCCAGTTCGTCCTGCACCAGTCCGGCCATCCTTATGGCCTGTTCGGTGGGACCCACAATGCAGCACACGCCGCTGGACTGGATGGTTTTTGCCGGCGCCATTGGTGCCGGCAGCTGGGCAGCGGCAACCAGGGCGGCCTGCTTGGCGTGCAACCGTTCGGGCTTCGCGTCGGGGGCACTCCAGCCGGCGCGATCCCGGATATCAATGGATTGGAGCGGCGCTGAGTGCTGGGTCTCGGCGTAAACGTCCTCCGCAAGGCGCTCGAAAAAAGCCGCCTGCTGGCCACAGGCAATAAGCACGTCACTGCTGGCGCCCAGGTGCTCGGCGGCAATACTCATTTCGTTGCCGCACAGTTGATCCACTGCGATGACCTGATCCGCGGCCGCGGCTTTGCGCAGGGCCTCTGAATCGAAGGTCTGTGATTTGTCGCAGCTACATAGTAATAAGGTCTTATGTGCCGTCATCAGGAAATTGACTCTTTCGTTGTTTTTATACGTATACGCTTACGTATCGCTTTTCGAGCATGCCACAGGCATTATCTTTTGGACAATTGGATAATCTTTTGGGCCCTGCTAGTTTTACGCTATAACAAAAAATGAGAAGCACCATGAGTAGTCGTACAGAACAGTGGAAACGCGAGCTGAGGGTTGGCGCTGTCGTTCGTCGATCCCCGGGCGTCACTCGCTGGGTAAAAGAAATCTGGAAGCCGGTTGCCGTCATACCTGGTGCACCTGATGCATTCTGGAAAGAATTGGTTCGCGAGGGCGACGTGGTCGATTACCACGCGGGCACGGTTACGATGGAGCTGTTCCGGGCCGATGTTGAAGGCTATCTGGTCTCCCTGAACATGGCTGCCCCTTCGGTCTGGATCATCCTGGACAAAGATGTAACGAGCCAGTCGCCGTCCGGGTGGGTTGTCAGCACCGTCACAGCCAGCGCCCATGAGGCTCTGGATGCCCTCGACAGTGGCGAAAGCATTGTCGAGGCGGTTCCTATTCCTGAATCCCTTGCAGCCTGGATAAAAGAGTTTATCGATATGCACTATATCGAGGAGCCGTTCAAAAAACGTCGTCGCGACGAAGTCCGCGTGGATGGCGTTGAGGACGCCAAGGGCGACCCGCGCATACGTCAGGAAAGTGACGTTTTTCGTGCTCCCTCGAACATCAAAAAGCCGAGAATTCAGTGATGGCCGAATCACGTCTTCAGCGCTGGGCTCGCAAGAAGGCCGAAGCCGCCAAGCGCCCGGAACCATCCCCTCCTCCGGTTATCGAGGCTGAGCCAGCCCCGGAGGAGCAGGAACTGGCAATCAATGAAGCATTGCCGGAACACGAGCTGCTAGAGAAGTATGGCCTGCCTGACCCGGAAAACATTGAGCTGGGTACGGACATCACCGGTTTCATGCGCAAGGAAATTCCGGAGTTCCTCCGCCGCAAGGCCCTGAGGGGACTCTGGAAATCCAACCCGGTACTGGCCGTTCTGGACGGCCTCAATGATTACGATGAGGACTACACACTGGCCTCGACGGCCGGACAGACAGTGAAAACTTTATACAAGGTTGGAGAGGGGCTCGTCGACAAAGCCAAAAAAGCCGCGGACGTCGTGGACGATCAGTCGGAAAAGCAGGCAGTCTCGTCGTTGGCAGGGCCTGATTCCACAACCGCCGAGGAACCGGATTCTGAGGACAGTCCCGAACTGGAAGATATGGCAACGCCGACGGAACTTCCCGAGCAGCAGCTTGCCCAAGAAGAGGCGACCTACTCGGAAGAGGAGCCGGAACCACGATTCCGTCCTCGTATGCGTTTTGACTATTAGCAGAATACGTTTCAGCTATTAGCAAGTTAAAGGTCGGTCAGGCCAATATTCTGGATTGTGTACTAGAATAGCGTGACAGGCCGCACATAATAATTAGAAGGAACAGGAATTGAGTAACACTGCGGAAATCCAGTGCCCGCGTTCGATCTCTGAAGAAGATCGTGCCAGGGCCCAGATCTATCAGCTGCTTGGCGTCCTGCTTGTAGACCCGCCCTCCAGTGAATTGCTGAAAGGGCTGGCTTCATTACAAGGCGACGAGACGCCACTCGGTTCGGCCTGCAAAAACCTGGCAGCCCTCGCCGAACGCACCAACCCGTATGACGCCGAGCGAGAGTTCAACAATCTGTTTGTCGGACTCGGTCGCGGAGAACTGCTCCCCTATGCCAGTTATTACCTTACCGGCTTCCTGAACGAGAAACCCCTGGCAGAACTCCGAACCGACCTTCGGACCAGGGGCATCAAAGCCCGCAGTGACGTGAAAGAACCAGAGGACCATATCGGCACTCTGTGTGAAATCATGGCGGGCATTATCACCGGCGGGTTTCCCTGCGATAGCGGGCTGCCCTCGCAGAAAGCTTTTTTTGATGCCCACCTGGCGAAGTGGGCAGCACTGTTTTTTACCGACTTGGAAGAAGCGCAAAGCGCCGTTTTTTACGCGCCGGTCGGCTCGCTCGGGCGAGCCTTCATGGCGGTGGAAGCCGACGCCTTTGCAATTCAGTAACCGGGACCTGAAGGTCTCTTAACCCAGGGGGAGGTGTCCAATGGACAACCCGAAGCGTGAAAACAGCCGTCGCCGTTTCCTGCAAATGGCCGCTGCTGCAGCACCGGCTGCGGTGGCAATGACGGTTGCACCGAACGCCGCAGCGGAGGTCGTCAGACAAGACGCGCCGAAAAGCCGCGGTTTACGTGATACCGAACACACACGTAAGTATTTCGAATCGGCTCGCTTTTAACGGGGATTTGAGTTGATCGAGGTTGCGAAAGGCCCTTGAGAGATTCAGCTTTCCGAAAAAACGAGAATAATAAAGAGAGAGGTAAACGACATGTTAAGGAAGAAGACCAACGGGGTAGCGAAAGGCTCCCGTGCAGGCTCTTTGCTTTCTTCTCTCGCTGCCAAGACTCTGGACCGTCGTCAGTTCCTGACAACGTCTGGCGTGGCAGTGGGTGGTCTGGCCGCACTGTCGCTGTCATCGGGACGGGTTGAAGCTGCGGCCCCAACGACCGGGGGTGGCGAAGTCGTCGTCAAAAAATCCGTTTGTACGCACTGTTCGGTAGGCTGCACGGTCGAGGCTGAAGTGCAGAATGGAACATGGATCGGGCAGGAACCAGGCTGGGACAGCCCCTTCAATCTGGGTGCTCACTGTGCCAAAGGGGCTTCTGTACGGGAGAGTGCCCATGGCGAACGTCGTCTCAAGTCGCCCATGAAGATGGTCAACGGCCAGTGGCAGAAAATCTCCTGGGATACCGCCATCAACGAGATCGGCGACAAGATGCTTCAGATCCGCGAGGAGAGCGGGCCCGACTCGGTCTACTGGCTGGGCAGCGCGAAGTTCAACAACGAGCAGGCCTACCTTTTCCGTAAGTTTGCGGCCTACTGGGGCACCAACAACGTCGACCACCAGGCCCGGATCTGTCACTCCACCACCGTCGCCGGCGTAGCCAATACCTGGGGCTACGGCGCAATGACCAATTCCTACAACGACATCCACAACTCCAAAGCCATCTTCATCATCGGGGGTAACCCTGCCGAAGCGCACCCGGTCTCGCTGTTACATGTGCTTAAGGCGAAGGAAGAGAATAACGCACCTCTCATCGTCTGCGATCCGCGTTTCACACGCACTGCCGCGCACGCCGATGAGTTCGTCCGTTTTCGTCCGGGCTCCGACGTTGCGCTGGTCTGGGGCATACTTTGGCACATTTTCGAAAACGGTTGGGAAGACAAAGAGTTCATCCGCACCCGGGTGTGGGGCATGGATGAGATTCGTGAGGAAGTAAAACGCTGGAATCCGGAAGAAGTCGAGCGTGTAACCGGCGCTCCGGGCGCTCAACTCGAGCGTGTGGCCCGCACTCTGGTCAACAACCGCCCGGGTACCGTTATTTGGTGCATGGGTGGTACCCAGCACACCAATGGTAACAACAACACCCGGGCCTACTGCATTCTCCAACTGGCACTGGGCAACATGGGCGTTGCTGGCGGTGGCACCAACATCTTCCGGGGGCACGACAACGTTCAGGGTGCTACCGACTTGGGCGTGCTCGCCGACACTCTGCCCGGCTATTATGGTCTGTCCGCTGGCGCCTGGGCCCACTGGTCAAGAGTCTGGGAAGAGGATCTGGACTACCTGAAAGGCCGCTTTGCCGTGTGGGACAAGAACGGCAAATCCAAAGCCATGATGAACGAGAAAGGCATTCCGGTATCCCGATGGATTGACGGTGTCCTGGAAGCCAAAGAAAACCTGGAGCAGCCAGACAACACCCGGGCCATGGTGCTGTGGGGCCACGCGCCCAACTCCCAGACCCGTATGACGGAAATGAAGGAAGCGATGGAAAAGCTCGACCTGTTGGTTGTAGTGGATCCCTTCCCGACCGTTTCTGCCGTACTCCACGATCGCAAAGAGGGTGCCTACCTGCTGCCCACGACCACCCAGTTCGAAACCTACGGCTCGGTAACCGCGTCGAACCGTTCTCTGCAGTGGCGAGAAAAAGTAGTAGAGCCGCTGTTCGACTCCAAGGTCGATCATGAAATCATGAAGCTGTTTGCGGACAAGTTCGGCTTCACCGATCGCATGTTCCGCAACATTGCCATTGATGGAGACGAACCGTCGATTGAGGACATCACCCGCGAGTTCAACCGTGGCATGTGGACCATTGGCTACACCGGCCAGTCCCCTGAGCGCCTCAAGAAGCACATGAAATATCAGCACCACTTCGACAAGACTACGCTGCGTGCAGTCGGTGGACCTTGTGATGGTGATTTCTACGGCTTACCGTGGCCTTCATGGGGCACACCGGAGATGAACCATCCGGGCACTGCCAACCTGTACGACATGTCGTTGCCGGTTTCCGAAGGCGGCCTGACGTTCCGGGCCCGCTTCGGAGTCGAGCGTGATGGCGAAAGCCTGTTGGCAGATGGCGTCTACTCGAAGAACTCCGAGATCAAGGACGGCTACCCGGAATTCACCATGCAGATGCTAATGGATCTGGGCTGGGATGGCGATCTGACGGCTGAGGAGCGGGCCAGTATTGAAGCCGTGGCCGGCCCGGAAACCAACTGGAAGACAGACCTGTCTGGCGGCATTCAACGTGTGGCAATCAAGCACGAGTGCGCACCTTTCGGTAATGCCAAGGCCCGCACCGTGGTCTGGAACTTCCCGGATCCGATACCGCTGCATCGCGAACCGCTATATACCAACCGTCGTGATTTGGTTAAGGATTACCCGACATACGAAGACAAGACTTTCTGGCGGGTGCCTACCCTGTACGAGTCCATTCAGAAGAACGACTTCAGCAAGGAGTTCCCGATCATCCTTACCTCCGGCCGTCTGGTCGAATATGAGGGTGGTGGTGATGAGACTCGCTCAAACCCCTGGCTGGCTGAATTGCAACAGGAAATGTTCATCGAGGTTAACCCACGCGATGCCAACAACCTGAACATCCGTGACGGCAATGATGTCTGGGTTTCCGGCCCCGAAGGCGCGCGGATCAAGGTCAAGGCCATGGTGACCGAACGTGTCGGAGAGGGGGTGGCCTTCATGCCATTCCACTTTGGCGGGCACTATCAAGGCAAGGACCTGAGGGACAAGTATCCCAAGGGCGCAGACCCCATCGTTCTGGGCGAATCCACCAACACGGTTCAAACATACGGGTATGACTCGGTCACGCAGATGCAAGAGACCAAAGCCACCCTGTGTTCGATTATGCCGGCATAACAAGAGGTGTAAATCATGGCACTTGAGGGAAAAGCACGCGCAAAATTCCTGGTCGATGCCGAACGCTGCATCGAATGTAATGCTTGCGTAACGGCCTGTAAGAATGAGAATGAAGTCCCCTGGGGTATCAACCGCCGGCGCGTGGTGACCATCGGAGATGGTAAGCCTGGCGAACGCTCGATCTCGGTAGCTTGCATGCACTGTTCAGACGCGCCTTGTATGGCCGTTTGCCCTGTGGATGTCTTCTACCAGACCGAAGACGGTATCGTGTTGCACTCCAAGGATCTGTGTATTGGTTGTGGGTATTGTTTTTATGCCTGCCCCTTCGGTGCGCCTCAGTTCCCCCAGGCGGGCAACTTTGGCAGCCGGGGCAAGATGGACAAATGCACGTTCTGTGCAGGCGGCCCTGAAGAAGACAATTCAACAGCTGAGTTCACCAAGTACGGCCGCAACCGCATTGCCGAGGGCAAGCTGCCAATCTGTGCCGAAATGTGCTCGACCAAAGCGCTGCTGGCCGGTGATGGCAGCGAGGTGGCAGACATCTATCGCCAGCGTGTGGTGAGCCGTGGTTTCGGTTCCGGCGCCTGGGGATGGGGCACGGCCTATGGGAAGAAGGTCCCTTAAGCCCGCCATGAGTTTCGGGGCCCCCCGGGCCCCGCAAAACTCATGGCGGCAACGAACTCTTCTTCTTGATTCTTTTGGGGTGCTCGCATGAAGCGTAAGTTGTTAGGTGCTGTCGTCCTTGCACTGGCGACACTGGTGTTTAATCCTGTCTGGGCGCAAGAGGCCCCCGCGGTTGATCGCACGTCTACCGGGGGTGCTCAAACCCTGGAAGACATCCTGGCTCGTCAAAAACAGTTGGAAATTGACGAGTCTTTTCGCTCGGAAAACCTGGGTAATCCTGCCAATGCGGCACCGATCAGTGGTCGACTCGGCACCCTGGGAGGGCGCTCGGATTCCGACATCTATCGTGCCATTCGATACAACAAGATTGACCCCAGTACCCAGGCCCGGGGGCCTGCCGCTGACGTCCTGATCCAGGACGGAGGCATACCCTGGTACAAGTTACGAGAGGGGCCGGTCATCACTTACGGTGGCAGTGCAATCCTGGCTATCATTGCGCTACTGGCAGTGTTCTATTTTGTGCGCGGAAGAATCAAAATCACAGGCGGCCCTGCGGGCACCACGGTTGAACGATTCAAAGCCATCGAACGATTTGGTCACTGGCTGTTGGCGGGCTCGTTTGTCGCATTAGCTATAACGGGGTTAATCACCTTGATGGGTCGCAGTTTCCTCATTCCGGTTATGGGGCCCGAGGCCTTTGCCACTCTGGCTGCCGGCTCCAAATGGCTTCACAACAACATTGCGTGGGCCTTTATGTTGGGGCTGGTGATGACCTTCTTCATGTGGGTGGCGCACAACATCCCCAACAAGCTCGATTGGCAGTGGCTCAAAGTGGGCGGCGGCATCTTCACCAACGCCCATCCGTCAGCGAGGAAGTTCAACGCCGGTCAGAAAATTGTTTTCTGGACCGTGATGTTGCTGGGTTTTTCAGTCTCGTTGTCGGGCCTGTCATTGTTGTTTCCGTTTGAAATTCCAATGTTTGCCAAGACGTTTGGCGTCGTGAACACTGTTTTGGGAACGGATTTGCCGACAGTGCTGACGCCGCACGAAGAGATGCAGTATGCCAACATCTGGCACTCTATCGTGGCGTTTGTGATGATGCTGGCCATCATTGCCCACATCTACATCGGCTCGGTCGGCATGGAAGGTGCCTTCGACGCTATGGGTAACGGCCAGGTTGATCTCGAATGGGCTCGTCAACACCACGATCTGTGGGTCGCTGAGGTTGAAGCCAAACAAGGCAAAGGAGGTTCGTCGTGAAGGTAATGATTTCGGCTTTTATCGCGGCCCTGCTCATTGCCACGGCTGCACCAATGGTGCTGAACCAATTTGGCTGGTCGTCGGCGGAACAAACCAGCGCAGAGAGCGTTCGCCTTGACTGATCAGTCCGAGGTATACCAGATCGACGCCGTCGGTCTGGTATGTCCTCTCCCCATCCTGCGCTTCAAAAAACGGACCAAAGACCTGCCCGGCGGAACACTGGTCGATTTCCTGGCGGATGACCCCACCGGCCGAAAGGACCTTCAGGCCCTCTGTGATATCACCGGCCACCGGATTGAATGGACCAGAGAAGAAGAAGCTGGCGTCACTCGTTACCGCATTTCCCTGGCATAAAACGGCATCGAAATCGTCAATCTTTTCCTACACTTCACCACGCCCTCTTGGAAAATCAGGCGCCAACCCCCTATCTTAAATTAGGACTCCTAATAATTGGAATTCCGATGAGTTCAGACCCACTGTGGGAAATGATGATGCCTGAAAATGTCGAGGGACTGGCCCGGTCGATTCCTGGTGCTGCGGAAACCATGACCTTCTGGAGGCACGAGTGGCGGATCAAGTCAGCATCCGGTGTTGTGAAATGACTGAGTGGTACCGGCACTCCCAAACAGCGTGAAAACGGAGACATATGCTGGAATAGCGTGATCATTGATGTAACACGGGAACGTCAGATCCATAGCAAGCAAACCACCGTAAGCCTACCCTCATTTCTATTTAATACAGACTAAAAGGCCAAACAATGAGCGACAACAGTCGACCGGTAATTCTGACTGCCCGGCAAATAAGATTCCTGCAGGACCTGATCCTCGAAAAGCAGTACCAGCTTGCCGCTCAGCAGTCAGAGAATCAGCAGAGCACTGATTACAGTCAACTCAGCGAGCAGATGAGCCACACAACAGATCTGCTGATGCAGCTGACCGACGCATTGCCGGAAGATTGCGCAATTCCCCTCCAGGAAACTCCGGAAATCCCGGCGAGCACCTGCCCCTAGTGACCACCTCGTGGATGCTTGCGGGCTTCCAGGTTACCCAGCGACATTTTCACGTCTCGATCCGAAAGTTCTGGAAGATCGTCAAAATTCGAAACTCGCGGAAATTTCGAATCGATCACAGTCGCCAGCGTATCGTCGATGCACAGGGTGTCTGCCACGGCCTGATGACAACCGGGCATCAGGATTGCCCTGATCTCGCCGATTTCTCTTGTTCCCGTCTCAACGTCTCCGGAGCGACTGGCGCTGATCACGGTGAGCTTTTCGGCCCAATCCACAGCGCGGCCATCAACAGGTTTCGCCTCAATCCGCTCACAGGCTGTCAGGGTTGCTTCAAGCAACGTTCGGAAGTTAGCTGATTCAGCCAGCCGCTCGGCCTTTTCGCGAGCACTGCGATCTTCGTCAGGCACCAATAGTATGTAGGGCGTATTATCAACAAAGACACCCCAGTAGTCGGCCGCAATGGCTTCGGGTTTCGGGTAATAAACCCCAGCGGTCAGGGTCGAATGCTTTTTCCTTCTAGCCAGGAAGGCGCCTTTTTTTTTCACAATCCAATTCTTTGCCTCGGTCTTTTCCGGTTTTCACTTCTTGCACGGGTCGTCCAGCAATGGCCATTGAACGATAGGCTCGAGCCCCATCGGTGGATCATTTCGTGGACGCAGAAATATGGTGATTGCAAGAAGGTTTTACAAATCCGCAGCCAGGCCTGTGCCTGCCGAGCGACATTTCCGCTCTTTTGGCAGCACATATGCGTCGTAATCTCTGGAATGATTCACGAATGACGCAATAATGATTAAGGAAGCATCGATCCCGGCCGATATAAAAAAAGATCGCAGTAATTTGCGTGCTCCAATAGTCCGTAAAGCTTATAGATTCTGGGGAATCAGCATGTCTATCAGAAAACTGTTCATCGTCTCGATTGCCGCTGTTCTGCTGGTCATCGCAATACTCGCAAGCGTTGT
Source organism: Marinobacter sp. L-13 (assembly GCF_056857715.1). NCBI lineage: Bacteria > Pseudomonadati > Pseudomonadota > Gammaproteobacteria > Pseudomonadales > Marinobacteraceae > Marinobacter > Marinobacter sp. L-13. The sequence goes on along the minus strand of NZ_JBSXNQ010000050.1, from coordinate 104,597 downwards.
GATCGCTTTAAACACGCAGAAAACGATCACGGCAGATGTCGCTGAAAGGCAGAGTGATCTTGTCGAGGAGATCACCGGAATGCTCTCCATCACCGACGAGCTCATGTCAAAACGGGTGAAGAATTCGCTGAATCTGCTCATTGAACGCGGCCAGCAACTCGGAGCCGCCAGGATCCAGGGAACCGAACCGGTCGCAGGCAAACCCGTTCCGGCACTGTTTCTCGGCGACACCATGATCAACAACAACTTTGACCTGGTGGATGGCATAACCGGGATCATGGACGGCACAGCCACTCTATTCGTCAGGGATGGACAGGACTTTGTCAGGGTTTCCACAAACGTAAAGAAAGACGATGGATCCCGTGCCATCGGCACCAAACTGAATATGGCGGGCGCGGCCGGGCAGGCCATTAGCCGGGGCGAAGCCTACTTCGGACAGGTCGATATTCTCGGCAATCCCTACCTCACCGCTTACAGCCCTATCCGTAACGCCTCAAACCAGATTATCGGCATCTGGTATGTGGGCTATTCAGCGGACCTTGAAGAACTTGAAGCGGCCATCACCTCATCCAGCCTGCTGGAAAGAGGATTTCTCGCCCTGGTGGACGACAAGAATCGACTGCGCATGCACTCCAGCTCCATTGAGTCCGATCCACTGCAAAACCTGCTGGAATCTGAGCCGGAAGACTGGAACCTTGCACGTACTGCGTTCGATGCCTGGGGGTACCAGATTATCACCGGCTACTCGGAAGACGAAGTGGCAGCCATGGTTCGCAATCAGACCATCAAGACGGTCATGGCAATTCTGATCGGCGGACTGGTGCTGATCGGCTGCCTGAGTGCCCTGGCACAACTGGTTGTGGCTCGACCTCTCCAAAAAATGATCGATGCCATCAACGACATTGCCAGCGGCGAAGGCGACCTGACGGTGAGGTTCAATGCAACCGGCAAGAGCGAATTGGACGTCATGGCCCAAGGCTTCGATCGCTTGCTAGACCGGTTACAAACTACAATTTCAGAAACCAAAAGATCCTCGGAAAGCCTGCTTGAGGCCTCGTCGAGTCTAAGGGGCATAGCATCAGACTCCGCCACCGTCGTCTCGCAACAAACCGAGGAGACCGAGCAGGTTGCAACCGCCATGAATGAGATGACAGCAACCGCTCAAACTGTTGCCGAAAGCGCCTCCAGGGCTGAAAACATTGCCAAAGAGGCGGATGGTCTGGCCGAAAGTGGCCAATCGCTCATTGCCAAAACCACGGCGAAAATACAGAGCCAGCTCGACAACAACCAGAGCTCAGTGCAAACCAGTGCTTCGCTGAGAGCTGCATCGGATAACATCGGCAATATTCTTTCCGTCATAGAAAACATTTCGGAACAGACTAATCTCCTGGCGCTTAATGCAGCGATTGAGGCAGCGCGAGCCGGAGAACACGGCAGAGGTTTTGCGGTGGTGTCAGACGAAGTCAGAAACCTGGCCCGTCGGACCCAGGAGTCCATCAAAGAGATCCAGGACCAGATCAATCACCTGCAGGAAGGCGTTGCCGGTGTCACCGACGTTATTGAGGTGGGCAGTCAGCTAGCAACTGAAACCAACGACATGATCCGCGAAACCGGCAACGCGATCGAGGCACTGCGCGAGGGCGTTCGAACCATTCGGGACACCAACATTGAAATGGCAAGCGCCGCCGAGCAGCAGAGCCAGGTTTCTGAGGACATCAACCAGCGCCTTGAGCACATTCGGCAAATGGCTGGTAGCAGCCAGGAGAACGCCGCATCAACCAATGAGGCGGCAGAAACGTTGAAGCAACTAGCGGAAAAACTGAAGTCTCAATTGGACTCTTACAGGACCTGACCCAGTTTCCATACCCGGCAATCATTCTTAAATAACGAACGAATCGATCGGATATATATATTTTTGTTCACAGCAAAAGCCTCGGATACTACGCGTATTAAATACTCCTGATTCCGAGGCCCTCGCATGTTCGATGTTCAGGCGATCGAATCCTTGTTCTCACTGCTGGTACCGCTGCTTTTCGGTGCCGGAGCAGTCGCGACCGGATTGGCAACCAACCAGAGCAACCTTCTCGCACGGTCATTGACCTTCAAGCTTGCCTTTGTATCGGCTTTGGCCGCCGCAATCGGAAGTTGGTGGTGGCCGGTCGATGGCGTCTGGTTCAGTCACGCGCCTCTGGCCTCAATCATGTTGCTGCTTATCACTTTGCTGGGAATGGTGCTGGGACGCTTCTCGGAGAGGTATCTTGCGGGGGATCCCGGCCAGCGCCGATTTATGATCTGGCTTCAGGTGATCCTCGCCAGCGTTGCCATGATCGCCATCACCAATCATTTGCTGGTGTTCCTCGTCAGTTGGATTGCCATCAGCGTAAGCCTGCACCAGTTGCTGATGTTCTTTCCTGATCGCCCGCGCGCCGCCCTGGCCGCGCACAAAAAATTCATCTTTGCGCGAATTGCGGAGTTCTGCCTGGCACTGGCGTTCCTTCTGCTTTATGTCCAGTACGACACGCCCTTTATTGATCGGATTCTGGTCCAGGTATCCGGTGCAACAGAGGTGCCCGCCGGCGCCCAGATCGCTGCGGTTTTGATGGCCGTGGCTGCTTTGCTCAAATGCGCACAGATGCCGTTCCACGGTTGGCTGATTCAGGTGGTGGAATCACCCACGCCGGTTTCTGCCCTGCTTCACGCTGGCGTTGTGAACCTTGGCGGTTTCCTGATGATTCTGATGGCACCGCTTATTTCAGAAGTAAGCGCCGCCCAGTGGCTGCTGCTTGCAGTGGCAGGGCCCACGGCGGTGTTTGCCAGCCTTGTTATGATGACCCGTATTTCCATCAAGGTAAGACTGGCCTGGTCAACCTGCTCCCAGATGGGCTGGATGCTGGTTGAGTGCGCTCTGGGGCTGTACGAGCTGGCACTCCTGCATCTGGTTGCCCATTCTGCTTACAAGGCCCACACCTTCCTGAACGCCGGCAACACCGTTGAGTTGTCGATGAAAAAACGCCTGGTTACCGTCAATGAGCCCGGGGCAAAACAGTGGCTGGCCGCTGCCGCCCTGGCCGGCCTGTTCATGCTGCCGACTGTTTTTCTGTCCAATGAGACCAGCACAGCACACATGTTTTCATGGCTTGTCCCGGGCATCGCCCTGACGATTCTGCTCTCAGAATTCCTGTCGGCCGGGGGCGGCGTTGTAACGGTCGGGCGTGGCCTGATTATCGGCGCCGCCTTCTGGGCATTGTACTGGCTTCAGAAAACCTTCTTCGGCATGGTGCTCGCCCCACCGGAGAGCCAGGCAAGCCTGCTGGAAGTGGTTTTTGTCGCGGCCCTTATCGCAATCCTGGTACGCGGCTACTACCAGATTCGCTACCACCGTTTCTCACCCGCAGGCGCCAGGCTTTACCGGTTCCTGTTCGCCGCGGGCTACCTCGATGAGTGGTCCACCCGTCTGACCCTGAAAATATGGCCTGCCAAACTGCCTGATGTCGTGCGGCCGCGAGCCGTGGTCAGCGTGTCTTCAACCTCTGGTTCCAGGGAGTCCGCATAATGTTAGCGTCGAACCTTAATGCCACCACCGAAGCAACCACTCATACACCAGATTGGCAGGCGGCCGTCACCGATGCCTGCGCGCGAATCGCGCCCTCCTGGCCATTGGATCAGATGATCGCCGTGAACCCGTTCTGGGAAATGCGGGACCTGCCATTCACCAGGGTCGCTTCGCGCATGGCGGCACTCAATGGCACCTGCTGCCAGAATCAGGCCGCGCTTGCCGGGCAGGGCAACGGCCCGGCAGCCGCGGAGACCGCCAGCATGCCCGAACACTGGCAGAACCTGAGCGCCCAGCTGGATCGCAATCGCGACACCGCCCATCAGGTAGGCTGGCAGGATGAAGTTGTGCATCAGATAAGCCAGTTCTGCGGCGACTATTTCCAGCGTCTGGATGCCGGTGATTTCAAGGCGGATGCCCAGGACCTTTACCATAGCTGGCTGCAAATGACCCGGGCTGACCGCGGCATTGCCATTGTTATGGGAGAACCATCCCTGCCCTCCCAGTTTCAGGTGTTGCCGGATCAGCATGAAAAACTGATTACCGATGCCCTCGAAGCCCTGGCATCCCAACCGGACTATGCGCCAGATTATGCCCATGCGCTCCTCCTGGATATCAACGGCTGGTCATCCTGGGCCGCCTACTTGCGGTGGCAAGCGCGACTCAGTGGCCACGAGGAAGACCTGCTGCCGGGTCTACTGGCCATCCGACTGGCCTGGGAGCTCGCCATATGGCGGCACGTCCAACACGTTGGCGGGGCCATCTTTGCCGAACTGAAACAACGCTGGCTCAAACAGTGGGATGGCTGGCCAGAGATGCTCCAGACCCACGAGCAATCTCAAACCACAGGTTGGCGCCAGCAAACAGAGGCTGAGTCGGCCTACCAGTCACAGATGGCTGAAAAGCTTCTTACCAGGCCTGAAAATCCCTCGTCGGACGATCAGCCGCTGAAGTTACAGGCGGCCTTCTGCATCGATGTTCGGTCGGAGGTCTATCGTCGTGCGCTGGAAGCCCAGAATCCAGCTATCCAGACCCTCGGGTTTGCCGGCTTCTTCGGCCTCCCGATCTCGTATCGACCCAAGGGCACCGGGTTTTGCCGGCCGCAATTGCCGGGCTTGCTGGCGCCGGCGCTCGAGGTTACTGAGGCCGAACCTGCCGGCAGTTTCAGCCGGCAGTCATTAGCCAACCACTCCCACTGGTCACAGTTTTCCAACGCCGGCCCGGCGAGCTTCAGCTTTATCGAGAGCATGGGCCTGGCAGGTCTGGGACGCATGGTTCGCAAAACCTTTTTTGGCAAGTCCTCGGATAACCCGGTCGATCAACTCCATAAGGGACAGACCGAGTTCGAGATCCGCCAGAACGGGACCCTGCTGGGCGCTGCGGAGAAAGCGGAGTTGGCCGGGGGTATTCTCCGGGCCATGACCCTGACTCATGATTTTGCGCCCACCGTTCTCCTTGTTGGGCACGGCAGTAGTACGCGTAACAATCCCCATGCAGCGGGCCTCGACTGCGGCGCCTGCGGCGGACAGACCGGTTCGGTAAATGTTCGCGTACTTGCCGGCATCCTGAACGACAAGGACGTGCGTGCGGCCCTGGCTGAGCAGGGGATTTTGATCCCCTCCGAAACCCGGTTCGTGGGGGCACTGCATAACACAACCACCGACGAGGTCGAGTGCTCAGGTGATGTTCCCGACGAGATCCGGGGTTTCCTGGCCAATGCCGGCGCCCAGGCACGTCGTGAACGCGCCCTGCGGCTTGGTATCGCAAACGAGAGCGATGTTGACAGCGCCATCAAAAAGCGCAGCCAGGACTGGTCCGAAGTTCGGCCGGAATGGGGTCTTGCCGGCAACGCAAGCTTTATCGTGGCGCCTCGTTCGGCCACGCGACACCTGGACCTGGGTGGCCGCAGTTTCCTCCACGACTATCGCTGGCGCGAGGATGAAGGCTTCAACATCCTCGAACTGATCATGACCGCGCCCATGGTGGTCACCCACTGGATCAACCTTCAGTACTTCATGTCTGTTACCGACAATCTGCATTACGGTAGCGGCAACAAGGTCCTGCACAACGTGGTTGGCGGCCACCTGGGGGTTTTCGAGGGCAACGGCGGCGATTTGCGAATCGGTTTGCCGCTGCAGTCAGTCCACGATGGTAAGCGCTGGGTTCACGAGCCCTTGCGCCTGAGCGTTTATCTGGCGGCACCCAAGGAAGCCATTGCCGAGATCGCGCAAAAACACAAAGTTGTGCAGGAGCTGATCGATAACGACTGGCTGTACCTGTTCCGGATCGACGATGAGCAGACCTCGATTGAGCGTTTCTACCGGAATGAGTGGCAAGCCATCGCCAGCCAGCCCAACCTGTAACCCCTGAGACCTTATGCCCGCAACCATCAAGTTAGACGCAACACAATCAGGCGACCTAGAGAAAGCCGCCAGCCTGCTTCTTGCCGGCCACCTTGTCGCTATACCCACCGAAACTGTGTACGGGCTTGCGGCCGATGCCAGCAACGATCAGGCGGTCCGGAAGGTATTCGAGGCGAAACAGCGCCCGGTCGGACACCCGCTGATCGTGCATGTGGCATCACCGGACCGGATCAGTATCTGGGTCGACCAGATCCCGGAGACTGCCAGGCAGCTGATCCAGGCATTCTGGCCCGGCCCGCTTACGCTGCTACTGCCGAAGAAAAGCGGCGTCAGCGATTTTATTACCGGCGGCAATCCGGGCGTGGCGGTCAGGATGCCGGCGCACCCGGCCACGCTGGCGACCATGCAACGGCTTGGCAGGGAGCTTGTCGCCCCGTCCGCCAATCCCTATGGCAGGATCAGCCCGACCACCGCAGAGCACGTACTCGCGGGACTGTCCGGGAAAATCAAGGCAGTTCTGGACGGCGGAGACTGTTCGGTAGGCATTGAATCCACCATTGTCGATCTGACCGGCGAAACCCCAGTCATCGCGCGACCGGGGCAGATCGGCCAGAGCGATATCGAAGCCTGCCTCGGAATCGCGCTCGCCTCAGGCAAAGCGGCCAGCCAGGCAGTGCCGGGGAGCGTAAAGCGCCACTACCAGCCGGTCACACCTACCGTTGGAGTGGCCACGGATCGGTTTGCCGGGCTTTTGCCCGAAGTTACACCAGCAGGCGAGAAGACTGGCGTTATCTGGTGGCAGTCTGCCCCGGGCGAGCTGGCATCCGAGTCCATTATGCTCAGCGCCGATCCGAACGAGTACGCTCGCATGCTTTATACCGCCATGCACGCTATGGACAAGGCGAACGTGGATCGGATCGTGATTGAGCTTCCCCCCCGGGAAAGCCAGTGGCTGGCCGTTCACGATCGGCTGGGACGGGCCTGTACCGAACAATTCACTTAATCCGGCACACCCTGGCACTCAGGGCAATAATACAGCCGCCGGCTGGCCATCATGGTTTTAACAAGAGGCGACGCGCAATCGTGGCAGCGTTCGCCATCGCGGTTAAACACCATGTGCCGGCGCTGCCCGAACGTCCATCCTTCCTGTTTGAGCCGCTCTGCACGGTCGGGCGGATTGGTGATGCCCTTTAATCGATAGGTTCGCTGAACCAGAGTCAGAATCGCCTCGGCCAATCTCGACTGCTGATCGGCGTCCAGATCACGAGGCCGTGCCCGCGGTGAAATCCCCGCCTCAAAGAGGATTTCCGAGCGAAGGTAATTACCGATTCCGGCAACGAAGGCCTGGTCTAGCAGCAAACCACCCAGGTTCCGGCCCCGGAACCGCTTGTCATCAAACACTGCCAACAGTTGATCGACGCTGACATCCTGATTGAGAGGGTCCGGCCCCAGGCGTGACAGATAAGGCACCTCGCTCAATTCATCGGGCCGAACCAGTTGGATGTCGGAGGCGCTGTATAACCGGGCCGCTTTCTTCGGACCGATAATGGCAAATCGCAGTTGCCGGTTTGTACTCGGTTCCCGATCGGGTTTACCCATGCGCCACTTGCCATACAGCTGGTTATGGCTGTAAACGCACCAAGGCCCGTCTTCATCTGTGGCCTCAAAAAACACCAACACGGCTTTGCTACGGGCCTCCACTCTCTCGACTCTGCGTCCCTGAAGGGCACGCTCGAAAGGCTTCAGGTGTTCAAAGGCAAAAAACACAGATTGCGCTGCCTTGCCGCCAACGGCCTTATGAATGTCATCGACCATGCGGCGTATTTCGGGACCTTCGGGCATACTCGTTTCCGCTCCTGACCGGTCTATCTGCAATACAGGTGAGCTTTACCCTACGTTGCATCCAGCAATTCGGAGTTGTCGGGTCAAAAAGTTTTCTCCGGATCCGGGTAAGCCCTTTACCCAACCTGCTCGTAGGTTTTGGTGTAGCTAAACCACGAGCAAGGTGAGTCATGAAAGACACCAAGCTGGCCCTGTTCATTGCAGCGATTCTGATTGTGTTGGCGGCGGCGACAAGGGAGGAACCGGCTGCCTCGGACAACCTGGCGAAGACCCAGGTTGTCCCTCTGGTATTTGCCGAAGCGCTGGGCGCTGATCAGTGGCCACCCTCGATGAAGGAGCGGTTTCTGGAAGACCCGGAGAACCAGATCAGAATGAGTCAGACTGACAAGACATTGAGGGATGGACGTGGCCCAGATGAGTGGTTGCCGGCTTCGGGTCAATGCGATTACATGGGCAGGTTCATGGCGGTGATGGAGCGTTACCGGCTCCATCACCGCGAGCCCCAATGGCGGGGCTGGCAAACCAAACGACAGCGCTGCTACACCCAGTTTCAGTAGACGCAGCCTGCCGCTCCTCAGCCAAGCGGCCTAGCGCTTGTTGTCAGGGCCAATCAGATCGGAAAGCCGCTCGCGCAGGCTGTCGATGTTGTCTTCACCGCTCTGTTTGAGTTCGTCCAGTTTTTTGCGGCCTTCCGAGATTTTATCTTCCACCGAGCGCACTGCATCGGAGGCGCTCTGCTGAATGTCAGCACTCGCCTTCTCGTTCTCGGCTTCAGCTTCTTTGGCTTTGGCCTTGGCTTTCAGGGAATCGGCTTGCTTTTCCCATTCTTCCAGCTGGGTTTCGGCCTTTTTGATCAATTCGTCTTTCAGTGACATAAATGCCTCCATTGCGCAAATAGCGAGCGATCGCCCATCCTCAAGAAATAAAAGTGGAAACGCAACCCGGACCCAACTGAATAGCTGCCTCAGTCCGATTTTGACGATTGATCCGAGCTATCGGACTCAGAACTGCCCTTGCGCTCGGGCTGCAATTCCTCTTCAACCCAGCGTCTCACCTGGTGTCGATCCTTCCGGCGCACCAGCTGCTCGCTGTGAATGTTCCGCGGGAAGATCTGGGGCCAACCCTCGTGGTTAAGAGAAAAGCTGCGCCGTACACCCACCGGATACTTCGTGGGCCCGTGGATCACGGCGGCCCGGATTTCAACGCCGGTGATGTCCTCGAACAGGTAATCGCTTTCGCTTTCTTCACTGCGACGTCCCAGGATGATGTTCCTGAACGAGCCCAGCACCAGATACCCACCGGGCTGTAACGGGCCCTGGCGCAGCACCTGATGCACGTTGGCATCATCCGCGCCGACACGGCGATAGTCGGTCACCGTCATGATTTTCTCTTCGCCCGCGCGGGTGTAGAGAACCACCTGCACACACTGCACGTGCACCGTTTCCTTGCCCATGTTCACCAGCAGACACAGGGCATCCGGGTTTTCGTTCTGGGCGTGATGAATAATAAGGTATGGGCGATTATTTCGTTTTTACTGCAGGAAAAACAGCTGGAAGTAGACAATCCAGACGATCGCCATGATTGCGCTGCTGACAGGCGCGATGTAATCCATTTATTAATTCCCTCCCGATTCCAACACTCCGAAAAGCCAGCTTGCTTTGAACCTTCCATACTCAACTGGATAACAGGATCCCAATCGGAGATAATAAACGCGATTATTTAACACCAGTGCCATTCGTTAGTCTCTGGTCATGACCATTTACAGCGTTATTCAATTAGTCATTTTTTCGGTTCTGTTGCTCAATACCGTGCACCTGATGCCAGCTTTTGGCCGCTGTCTGAAGGGTGCAGAATCGGCATTCCAGTCCGGGTATCTCTGCGCCATGCTCACCATGCGCCTGGCCCGCAACATTCTGGGCCTGATCCTGGTAACCGCCAGCACCGCGCCCAACCCGGAAATTCACGCCCTGGTGCCCAAGGGTATCCTGCTGTTCCTGGTTCTGGCACTCATTAACGCCGCCCTGACCCAGTACATGGAACGAATCCGGGTGGAAGAGGGCGCCCGTTTCTAGGCGCCTCGCTGTCAGGCGTAAAGCGACTCGATCACCTCGGTATATTTCTCGTAGATATTGCTCCGGCGGACTTTCATGGTCGCCGTTACCTCGTCATCGTCGTGGTCCAGTTCCTTCGTCAGCAAGTGGAAGCGTTTGATCTGCGCCACCTGTGGTAGCTGCTCGTTGCCCTTGTTTACTTCTGCCTGGATGAGGTCATTCACCTGCGGCTGCTCGGTCAGGCTCCGGAAGGTGGTGTAGGCAATGCGCTCCTGCTCTGCCCACTTTGCCACCGTATCGAAATCAATCTGGATCAGCGCAGACACATATTTTCTGGCCTCACCGATCACAATGCATTCCTTGATATAGGGACTGGCCTTGATGGTGTTTTCGATTTCCGTTGGTGAAAGATTCTTGCCGCCGGCGGTGATCATGATGTCTTTCAGACGGTCGACGATCTTTAGCTGGCCATCCCGCCATTCACCCACGTCACCGGTGTGCAGCCAGCCATCCTTCAAAGTTGAAGCCGTGGCCTCGTCGTTCTTGTAATATCCCTTGAACATGCTGCCACCGCGCATGATGATCTCGTTGTGCTCCCCAAGCGTTACCTCAACCCCGGACACAGCCACACCCACCGTTCCAAGGCGCACGTCATCAACGGGTTGTGCCGTGGCAACGCCGGTACTTTCCGTCTGGCCATATACCTCTACCAGGGGAATGCCGATGGTCCGGAAGAACTCCAGTATGCCGGTTGATATAGGGGCTGCCCCGGTGAGCGCAATGCTGCATCGGCGCAGGCCGATAAAATTCTGCAAGGCGCGCAACACAAGCCAGTAACTGATGCCATACAGGCATTTCTCCTTCAGGTTCCAGTCTGCGCGGGGTTTCGTGGCCATAGGCGAACACACCCGGATTGCCCATTTGAACAATGCCTGCCGCAAACGCCCGGTCTCCTGAATCTTGATGTAGATGGACGAGTGCAGTTTCTCCCATATCCTCGGCACCCCCAGGAAAAAGGTCGGCGCAATCTCCCGCAAATCCTCCTGAATGGTCCGCAGGCTCTCGCCGAAGCTGACCGTACTGCCCACATAGACCGGTGCAATGTTGGTAAAGGCCTGCTCTGCAACGTGGCAAAGCGGCAGATAGGAAAGGCTCGAGCCGTGTTCGTCCGCCTGCAACAGCTCAATAAGCCCCGGCGCCGCGGCATGAAGGTTGTGCCAGCTGATCATTGCCCCCTTGGGTCGGCCGGTGGACCCGGAGGTATAGATCATCAGGGCGGTGTCATCCATTTGCTGGCTGTCCAGCAATTCATCCACCAGGTTGGGATGCTGCGTTTCGAATTCCCGGCCCCTGGCCTCGATATCCTCGAATGCCGACGGCGGCTCCGGGTAATAGCGCAGGCCCTTCATATCAATGGCAATGCAGTGCTTCAGTTTGGGCAAATCTGGCCAGGCTTCCAGCACCTTGTCGGTCTGTTCCTGATCTTCGCAGATCGCAAATTCCGCGTCGCTGTGCTGCAGGACATAGGCCACCTCGTTCCAGGGACTGGTGGGATAGACCCCGACACAGATGCCCTGCACCAGGCCGATGCCCATCTGGCCGATGACCCACTCCACCCGGTTTTCCGAGATAATGGCCACGTGGCCACCCGGTTCGAGCCCCATGGCACGCAGCCCCAGCCCGAAGTGCCGGGCCCGCCGGTAATAATCCTGCCAGGAATAGGCCTGCCAGATACCGAAGTCCTTCTGGCGCAAAGCAAGGGCGTCCGGCCGCTCCCGGGCATGGGCCCGGAGCATCTGTGTCAGCGTGAGGTCAGGGATGGAAGGCGTTGTCATGACAGCCACCGTTTACGGCGTTTGTAGTGCTTGATGTCTCGATAACTGCGGGCCTCACCTTCCTTGCCACCCACACCCAGATAGAATTCCTGAACATCTTCATTGGCCGTGAGTTTGTCTGCCGGGCCGTCGATTACGATCTTGCCGTTTTCCATGATGTAACCGTAGGATGCAACCGCCAGTGACACCGCGGCATTCTGTTCCACCAGAAGAATGGCAGTCCCCTGTTCCCGGTTGATTCTGGCCACGATGGTAAAGATCTCTTCCACCAGCAGCGGCGCCAGACCGAGGGAGGGCTCATCCAGCATGATCAGGTCCGGCTGTGCAATCAGCGCCCGACCCAGGGCCAACATCTGCTGCTCGCCGCCGGAGAGGTAACCGGCCAACTGCTTGCGGCGCTCCTTCAGTCTCGGGAAATAGTTATAAACCAGCTCATAGCTGTCACTCAGGGACGGCTTACTGCCACTGAGCGCGTAGGTGGCGGCAATCAGGTTCTCCTCAACCGTGAGGTCCTCGAACACTCGTCGGCCTTCCATGACATGAAAGAGTCCGTCGCGCACAAGCCGCTCCGGCGGAACACCTTTTACATCCTTACTCCTGAAGCGTACTTCGCCGGCAGTGACCTCTCCGTCTTCCAGGGTCAGCAGCCCTGAGACGCTTTTGAGGGTGGTGGATTTACCAGCACCATTGGAGCCGAGGAGCGCTACAATGGCCCCCTTCGGAACCCGCAGTGACAGGCCCCGAAGGACCTGCACTGACTTGTTGTAGACTACCTCGATATTATCGATTTCCAGTAAGGCTTCCATACAGCCCCTCAGTCGAGGTGGATCCAGTCCGACACGGGCTCATAGCGGCCCTCGTCAGCGTTCACCCGCCAGATACGGCCTACCGGGAAAGACATGTCCCGCACGGTCACGGGAATCCCGATGATACCGCCGGTGTCCCAGTCCTCGATGGAGGCCAGGGCCTCTGCCATGTTGTCCGCGTTCAGCTCTTTGCCGGCATCCAGGGTGCGCTTGATCACTTCGGTCCAGACCATGGCGTTGAACCAGCCCTGGATATACCCGGTGGGACGGTAGCCGGCCTCCGGATCACTCTTCTCGGCCTGGGCCCTCAGGGCATCCAGCATCGGGCCACTTTCCTCACTGTCGTAGTAGTTATAGGGCATCACGCCCATGTAACCATCAGCATCTGCACCCATCTTGTCGATAATCAGCTTGTCCGAAGACCAGAAGGTACCCATGAATTGGGTATCCAGGCCCATCTGGCGCATCTGCACCATGAATTCGTTGATCGGTGACAGCACATAACCGTGGAAGACCACGTAATCGGGGCGCACCCGACGCAGTTTCAGCACCTCGGCAGAGACGTCGACACTGCCGGGCTTGGTGACAATTTCTTCCACCACTTCAATGCCCAACTCGGCAGCGCGGGCCTTGCCATTCTCGATCGGGTCCTTACCAAATTCGGTATCGCTATAGACAAACGCCACGTTCGGCATATCGCCGCCTTCACCCTGGGATGCGATGTACTCGAGGATGATGCCGAACATCTGGCTGTAGTTCGGCCCCGGAATGAACTGATACGGATAGGTTTCGTTGTCGGTCAGCACGGTAGCGAAGGACGCGCCGCTCATGAGCGTGTTGCCCTGGCTGTTGAGCTCCGAGGCGATGGCCTTCATGAAACCGGTGCTGTCGCCGTAATAGGTAGCCGGCGAGCTGCTGCCGGAGATCTTCTTGAAAGCCGCGACCGAACGGTCCACCTCATAGGCAGTGTCTTCCATGACGTATTCCACGGGATGACCATTGATGCCGCCCTGGCTGTTGATCCAATCGGTGTAGTCGGTGAGACCGGCATGAAGGTGAATACCGGCAAAGGCAAAGACACCGGAAAGCGGTATGGAGCCACCGAACACGATGGGCTCTTTATCCTGAGCCATCGCCGGGGCAGCAACTGTCAGTGCAGCGACCAGGCTACCAAGCCCGGCAAGCCGGCGACCTTTTTCGAGGATGTTTCTGAACATGTTTCTTCTCCTTGCTGCTTCTTGTTGTTGGTGGTGCATGGGCCCGAGGTAGCGAGCCCGTTGAAACACGATTAATTCCTGAACGGCCACAGGCGGAAGAAGCGACGGATCCGGTGCCAGATCTCCGCCAGGCCGTGGGGCTCGAAGATCAGAAAGCCCACGATCAGGGCGCCAAAGATGATTTCCAGCATCGGCGACATGAACACCGGCGCATTCGGATAGAAAGGCGTCAGCGCGGCGGTCAGCAGCTTCAGGGCTTCCGGCACCAGGGTCATGAAGGCGGCGCCAAGAATGCCACCCAGCAAGTTCCCCATACCGCCGACGATCACGGCCGCCAGATAGAAAATGGACATGGAAAGCGGAAAGCTCTCTGGCGTGACCACCCGATAGAAATAGGCGAACAGGCCGCCGGCGATCCCGGCATAGAACGAGCTGAGCGCAAAGGACATGAGCTTGTAGCGCAACAGGTTAATGCCCAGGATCTCCGCGGAGATATCCCGGTCGCGAATGGCGATAAAGGCCCGGCCAATTCTTGTCCGGAATACATTCCTGGCACCCGCTACCATCAGCACCGCCAGCGGCACAATGATGAAATACATCATGAAATCGCTCTGGAAGGTCAGACCGAACAGGTGCGCCGGCTCCAGGCTCAAGCCACCCATCCCGCCGGTTACCGATTCCCACTCGGCGAAGATGAAATGCAGGAACACGCTGGCCGCGAGAGTCGCGATGGCCAGATACAAACCTTTGACGCGAAGCGAGGGCAGGCCGACGAGGATCCCGACGGCGGCTGCCATGAGGCCGGCCAGTACCAGGGTCACCGGGAAAGGCAATGCGGTGTTAATCGACAGCCAGGCAACGGTGTAGGCGCCCACACCCATAAACCCGGCCTGCCCCAGGGAAATCAGTCCGGTGAAACCGGTCAGGATGTTAAGGCCGGTAGTACTGATCACCGCTATGCCGACCAGGCACCCCAGGTAGAGAAGATAGGAGTCCACCACAAAAGGGAAGACCAGCAAGATCAGCAGGAAGAACCCCAGCCACAATTTCTGGGTCTGGCTTGTCCAGATTGCCTCATCGGCCTCGTAGCTCTGTTTTGCGTCACCGATACGCATCTTACACTCGCTCTATTTCGTGGGTGCCGAACAGGCCGTAGGGGCGGATCACCAGGATGATCGCCAGCACCAGGAAGGTTGCCGGCATCCGGTATTCACCGCCCAGATAGGCGCCCGCTACCGTCTCCAGCCAGCCGATGAACACGCCGGCCACCAGGGCGCCGAGAATACTGTCCAGGCCGCCTACGATCACCACCACAAGAACACTCAGGCCAATGATCCCGAACTGCGGGCTGAGGCCTCCGGTGGCCGCCACCAGCACACCTGCCAGGGATGCCGCAAGAGAGCCAAACACCCACGCCATGTTGAACACCCGGCGCACATTGATGCCCATGGAATAGGCTGCCGCCTGATCCGAGGCGGTGGCTCGCAGGGCCACGCCACCCCGGGAGAACCGGAAATACAGCAGGTAGACAATAAGAAGGGCCGACCCGATAAGAAAGCCGTAGGCAATTTTCGGGGCCAGATACAGCTCGCCGATAAACACCGGCTCGCGAGGCAGGAAATTGGGTAGCAACTGCGGATCCGCCGTCCAGACGAACTCCACCAGACCCACCAGGATGCTCGCAATGCCGATGGTCACCATCACCACTGAAATCGGCGACTCGCCCAGCATCGGCCGGATCATGGTCTTTTCAATGACGCCACCGAGAATACTGCCGCCGATGACAGCCAGCGGAAGGGCAATCCAGGGCGACATTTCCATGCCACCGGCAAACGCCAGGAACAGGTAGGCCGCGAACATCATGATCTCGCCGATGGCGAAATTGATCACCCTCGTCGCTTTATAGATGATCACAAAGCCCAGGGCGATGAGGGCGTAAAGGCCGCCCATGGCAAGGCCTGCCAGGCTGATTTCGCCGAAGAACAACCAATCCATCAGGCGGCCTCCCCCTCGGCATTGAGCTTTTTGCGAAGGCTCTCGATATCACTGTTGCCCAGGTAAGCCTTGATAACCTCGGGGTTGTTCTGAACGTCCGCAGGCAGGCCTTCAGTGATGACCTGACCAAAGTTGAGCACCGCGATGTGGTCGGAAATATCCATGACCATGCCCATGTCGTGCTCCACCATCAGCACGGTGACACCCCACTCTTCCCGAATATCGAGAATAAAGCGGGCCATGTCTTCCTTTTCCTCCCGATTCATACCCGCCACCGGCTCATCCAGCATCAAGACTTTCGGCTGCATGGCCAGCGCCCGGGCAAGCTCGACCCGCTTTTGAAGGCCGTAGGAAAGGCTCGCAACCGGCTGGCGACGAATGTGGTCTATCTCGAGGAAATCGATGATGCGCTCTTCCACATCCCTACGGACAGCCATTTCCTCACGCCGGGCCGGGCCGAAATAGGCCAGCGCACTGAGCAGTCCGCTCTTCATGTGCACGTGGGCGCCCAGCTTGATGTTGTCCAGGACGGTCATACCCCGGAACAGGGCAATGTTCTGGAAGGTTCGGGCAAGGCCCAATGCTGCCCGTTTCGGCGGCTTGATACTGCCCGGCAGCGGCTGCCCCTGATAGCGGATGGTGCCCTGCTGGGGTTTGTAGAAGCCGGAGATGCAGTTGAACAGCGATGTTTTGCCGGCGCCGTTCGGGCCGATAATGGTTGTTACCGTGTTTTCAGGCACCCGGAAGCTCACGTCCTGCAGCGCCTTAACACCACCAAACGACAGAGACAGGTTACTGATCTCAAGGATGCTCACTATACCTCCCGGCACCCCTGGCGCCGGGTACTCAGGCACGTGAACACGCCCTGCCGATACCCATCTCACGCCCGAAGATGATTGTAATTTTTGTTTTTTCTTGTCGTCGGGGTTAGCCCCGATCCAGATTTAAAGTAGTCCATTCAGGCAACATTAGGCAAACCGCTCTATCCTGATACCTCATCATTACGCAGGTTTCTGATCTTCAGACCTGCTGAACAGGGAGGGCGATTCATCATGACAGACACGCTGGTAACCACCTCTTTTGATGCCGGAACAGGGGTAGCCAGGTTGACCTTTAATCGCCCCGAAGCCCTGAACGCCATCAATGTCCCCCTCGCGGAGGCCTTTCTTGCGGCAGTCGAGCATATCAATAGCCTTTCCGGCGTTCGGTGCATTGTCCTGGCAGGCACAGGGCGAGCTTTCATGGCCGGAGGAGACGTGTCCAGCATGGTCGGAACGTCAGAGCAGGCAGGCAAAGCCATAGGCGCGATCCTGGATGCCGTCAATCCCGCCATCCTGCTACTTCGCAGCATGGACGCACCGGTTATCGCTGCGGTCAGGGGCGTCGCCGCCGGCGCAGGGCTCAGTCTCACGCTGATGGCCGATCTGGTGATCGCCGAGGAAGACTCGAAATTTCTGGTCGCCTACAATGGTATTGGCGCGGTTCCGGATTGCGGCGGCAGCTGGGCCCTGGCCCACAAGTTGGGCGCTGGTCGCGCGGCGGAGCTGATGTTGCTGGGACGCACCTTGAATGCCGGCGAAGCAAAAGACTGGGGAATGGTCAACGAGGTCGTCCCGGCCAGCGAATTCGAGAGCCGGGTGAACCGGATGATCGAAAAAGTCGCCAAGGGACCGACTCGGGCCTTCGGTGCCTTTCGCCAACTGATCGATCGTGCCAACGGTGACCGGTTGGCCGCCCACCTGGAGGCAGAGCGCGCGGCCTTCCTTGAAATGACCCGAACCGAGGATTTTGCCGAGGGCGTGTCGGCATTTCTGGCCAAACGGCCGTCAGGGTTTCGCGGCTGCTGACGCCGTTACGAATTCGGCCCGGTTGCGGCCATTGTGCTTGGCCTGATAAAGCGCCCTGTCCGCGGAAGCCATGACGTCAGAGAAGGCAGCATGTTCAAGAGCAAGAGAGGCGCCTCCGATGCTTGCCGACAGATGAACCGGAACACCGTCAACCTCCCGACCGGCTTCAACAATGCGCTGTAACAGCCGCCCGGTTACAGCTTCAATCGCCTCGCGGTTGTTATTACGAAGCACGGCCGCAAATTCTTCCCCGCCAACACGGCCAATGATGTCATCATCCCGGAGTTCCGCTTTCATCAGGTTCGCCACAATTCTCAGTACCTCGTCGCCGGTGGCGTGCCCCCAGCGGTCGTTGATCTGCTTGAAGTGATCGAGGTCGATCATGAGAACGGTGATCAGTGAGCCGTCTTCCCGCGCCTTTTCAAACGCCAGATTACCCTCCCGGTAAAAGGCCCGTCGATTGAACAGTTGAGTAAGGCCGTCCCGCTCTGCCAGCACGACCAGGGCCTGTTCGGCACGGGTAAATGCCAGCAACGGAAGCGCCATGGCCGTCGCGCTCACCAGCAACAGGTGGTTCACGAGAATCAGTTTCAGCAGCCCGTGCAGATCCAGCGGGGCACTTCCTGTCACGGAGACCGCAATCACCAGTACCTGGGCCATCATGAGGGTACCGTGGATGCCGAACAGCGTTTGCAGGATCCGCAGCGGCAGCCGCGGTTTGCGTTCAATGGAAGCCAGACGATAGATCGCCAGGCTAAAGACCAGTGCGGAGAACAGTGCCGTCAGGAATCTGGCAGCCACCGGATCCCATCCTGTACTCACAACCAAACCGAACAGATAGAGTAGAGACGCTCCGTACAAAAAACGGGAGGAACCTCGGGTGCCAGCCATGGGCAACTGCATCAGGGCATGTATCCCTGCGAGGAGCAACAAGGGAGACCCGCCAAGCGCCAGATGAACCGTAAACTGCATGAGCCCGGGCGCTTCGGTTATCTCATTAACTACCGCTAACGCCGTGCCCGCCACAAAAGTAAGACAGGCCAGTGCCCAGAGCAGGAAACAACGTTCACGGTGGCGAAGATGGTAGATTGCCCAGAGCATGCCGCCGATCAGGAGGTTAATCATGACCGAAGTGACCAGCAGCGTTGGCAGGTGCATGTTCAGATCCATAAAGGCACAGCGTTCCAGGCTATACAACGGGATATGTCAGGGTATCAGCTTCCCGCCCAGGCCTGCGCACGTGCCGTGTAGCGTTTGGTATGATAATTGTCACAGATTGACTCGACATCCATGCACTCACTGCGAGACCCCATGAATCCGACCATAGACCTTCTGAAATCCCATCGTTCGATACGCAAATTTACCGGCAAGAAAATTCCCGAGGACCTGCTCCGGGAGTTGATCCGCGCCGGCCAGTGCGCCGCCACCTCGAACCACGTGCAGGCGTATTCAATCATTCACGTGATTGATCCGGACAACCGCCGGAAAATCGCCGAACTCGCGGGCGGACAGGACTACATCGCCGATTGCTCGGACTTTCTGGTGTTCTGTGCCGACATGCGGCGCTCTACCGATGCCGCCGGACGGGCCGGGGCAGACGTGGTGCGGGGGATGACTGAGCAGCTTCTGGTTGCCACCATCGACACCAGCCTGATGGCCCAGAACGTGGCCATCGCCGCGGAATCAGAGGGGCTGGGTCTGTGCTATATCGGGGGCATACGCAACAACCCCGCGGACATTAGCGAAATTCTCCGGCTTCCCGAACATGTCTATCCGGTGTTCGGTATGTGCCTGGGCTACCCGGACCAGAACCCGGAGGTGAAGCCACGCCTGCCGGTGGAGGCGATTCTCAGGGAAGATTACTATTCCGATGCCCGGGACGAGGAGCTGGTCGCCGGGTTCGATCGCACCATGAACGAGTACTATCGGGAACGCACCGGTGGCAACAAGGACACTACCTGGTCCGAGCAGCTCAAGCCGCTGTTCACCTCAAAACTGCGACCGCACATGCGCGACTTCCTGCGCAAATGCGGCTTCGAGATGAAATAACCGCTAGGC
Organism: Marinobacter sp. L-13; assembly: GCF_056857715.1. Classification (NCBI taxonomy): domain Bacteria; kingdom Pseudomonadati; phylum Pseudomonadota; class Gammaproteobacteria; order Pseudomonadales; family Marinobacteraceae; genus Marinobacter; species Marinobacter sp. L-13. The sequence goes on along the minus strand of NZ_JBSXNQ010000050.1, from coordinate 85,030 downwards.
AGTTGCTCGCGGCCTCGTGACCCGGTCAACCAGATACACGAGGCCGTGATAGTCGATACCGCTGTGCCGGCTGAGCCCGATTTCGCAGGTTCGGCTGGTGGATATTCCTTCCTCACAGCCGGCCGTCTGCTCTGCCAGCGTTTTCAGAGAATGGGCATTCAGCTCGGGCACGTTGAAGCCCTTGTCGCCGGCAAAGCCACAGCAGTGGATACCCTCGGGCACCACCACCTGGGTGCTGCACCGCCGGGCGATATCGATCAGTCCCTGCGACTCCCCCAGGTGCTGGGTGCTGCAGGTGACGTGCACCGCCAGCGGGGTCTGCTCCGGCTCGAAGTCCAGACGCTCGTAGAGATGATCCCGAATGAACCGGACAGGATCAAACAGCGTCAGGCCGGCTTCTTCGGCGGCTTCGCGGATCTGCAATGTGCAGGGGCTGGTGTCGCAGTAGATCGGATCAACGCCATTCCGGCTGGCCCGCAAAAGCGCCAAAATCAGCTCATCTTTCTTGGTCGCCGCCTGGTCCGGATAGCCCTTGGAGGCAAATGGCTGGCCACAACACAGGCTGTCCAGGGCCTCCGGATACACCACCTGGTAACCGCCCTTCTCCAGCAGCCGCCGGGTCACTTCGATCACCGGTTCCTGCGCCTTATCGCCCCGCGCCGGGCCCATGGTCCGGGACACACAGGCCGCCAGATACACCACCCGGGGCCGGCCATCGGACGGTTCCGGCGCGTTCGGTGAAACAAACCGCACCGGCTGGGGCAGACTCGGATCCCACTGGGCGACCCGACCACCAGACACCTTTCGAACGCCGCCACTGAGCCGGGTCAGCAGTGGCGCACCCAACAGTCTTTCGGCCATTGATGCGCTGGCCAGCACAAAACGGGTGGCTTTCAAGGCGCCGGCAAAATGCTTTGCCAACTGATTGGCCACGGATTGACCGTTGGCCTTTTCACTGCGCAGCTTGCGTACCAGATCGCCGGTATTGATACCGACCGGGCATCGCTGGGCACAGAGACCGGTCGCGGCACAGGTATCCAGACCGTGATACTGGTAGGCCTTCTCCAGTTCAGCCGTGTCTTCACCGGCACGGCGGCGGGCCTGGATGTCCCGCCAGATCACGATGCGCTGACGGGGCGACAGAGTCAGCCCTTCAGATGGACACACCGGCTCACAGAAGCCACATTCGATGCACTTGTCCACCAGCGGATCCGCCTCCGGAAGAGGCTTCAGATTCTTGAGGTGGATCTGCGGATCTTCCGAGAGCACCACGTCCGGATTAAGCAGGTTCTCAGGGTCCAGCAGCCGCTTAATCTGCCACATCAACTGCCAGGCATCATGCCCCCATTCCAGTTCCACGAAGGGCGCCATGTTACGACCGGTGCCATGTTCCGCTTTCAGAGAACCGCCGAATTCCACGGCAACGAGTTGTGCCACATCCTGCATGAAAGCTTCGTAGCGAGCGACTTCCGCAGGGTCGTCGAAGCCCTGGGGGAACACAAAGTGCAGGTTGCCCTCCAGGGCGTGGCCAAAGATGATCGCATCGTCACAACCATGCTTGACGAACAGCGACTGGAGGCGGGTGACCCCCTCGGATAGCTGATCAATCGGGAAGGTCACATCCTCGATGATCACGGTGGTGCCGTTCGGTCTGACTGCCCCCACGGCAGGGAAGGTACCCTTACGAATGGCCCACAGCTGATCAGACACTTTGGCGTCGCGGGTGAAATCCACCCGCTGCTCCAGCGGGAATTCAGCGAGGCACGCCCTGATCCGGGTCAGCTGCTCATCCAGAACCTGCGAAGACGACGCCCGGGTCTCCACCAGCAACGCGCAGGCGCTTTCCGACAGATCATGAATCCAGTCCGGCAGGCCCGGCTTGTCCTGCACCGAACGAAGGCTGCGTCGATCCAGCAGTTCCACCGCCGCCACAGGCTGAGAGCGCAGTGCCGACGCTGCCCGGCAGCAGCTCTCCGCATCCCGGAACACCAACAGGGCCGTGGCTTTGTCAGGGTATTCGGGAACGGTGTTGTAGGTTACCGCGCTGACGAAACCCAGCGTGCCTTCGGAGCCCACCATCAGGTGCGTCAGGATGTCGAGTGGACAGGTAAAATCCACCAGGGCGTTCAGGGACAGGCCGGTGGTGTTTTTCAGGCGGTATTTATGTCGAATACGCTCCGCCAGGTCGGGATTCTCCCGGGTATTGATGGCCAGCTTTTTCAGGGCCGCCAACAGATCACCGTGGCTGTCGCGAAACGCCGAAACGCTTGCCGGATCCTCGGTATCCAGCACTGCCCCGTCGGCCAGCACCAGCCGCATTCCGGCCAGCGTATGGTAGCTGTTCTGGGCCGTACCACAGCACATACCGCTGGCATTGTTCGCAACAATGCCGCCAATCTTACAGGCGTTGATGGACGCCGGATCCGGTCCGATCTTGAAGCCCTTGGGTGCCAACCAGGCATTCGCCTGAGCGCCAATCACACCCGGTTGCAGACGAATCTGGCGGCCTTCTTCCCGGATGTCGTGGCCGTTCCACTGATCGCCCAGAACAATCAGGATCGAATCACTGATCGCCTGTCCGGAAAGGCTGGTACCGGCGGCCCGGAAGGTCACCGGGACCTTGTGGCGGCGGGCGATGGCCAGGAGATCGACAACCTCTGCTTCATCCTGAACCCGCACCACCACCTTTGGGATCAGGCGGTAGAAACTGGCGTCGGTTCCGAACGCAAGGGTGGACACCGGATCGTTAAAGACCCGGTTTTCGGGAATCCGTTGCCGGATATCGGCCAACACTTCCGGGGTAAAAGTCATGCATCCTCCAGAACCAGCACAATGAGCTCACGGGGGCCGTGGGCGCCATAGGCCAGCACCTGTTCGATGTCCGCGGTCTTGGACGGGCCAGACACCAGCAGAACATTTGTTGGCAGCCCGGCCGCCCAGTCCTGAGCCACCATCATGTCATACAGATTGTCGTGAATCTCGCTGGCCTTGAGCAGGGCAATATGTACCGGCGGCACCAGGCTCATCAGCCGCGGTTCATTGCGGTCCGGCCAGAGCACGAGCGTGCCGGTCGCGGCAATACCGCCAAGGGTGCCGGTCAGGCTGGCCTCCACATTCCAGAACAGCTCTTCTTTCCAGTCTTCCACCGGCTGATCGTAGGCCAATAACTCGACCTTCTGCTCCGTGGCCTCGAAGTATGCCTGCAGCGCCCGGCCATGTTCTCTCGACGGGGCGCACAACAGGTTGGTGAGGTTGCGTTTGTTCAGAAGTTCGGCCACCAATTCCGGCCAGTTGTCAGACCGGCACGGATGCACTTCAGTGTGGACCGCTTCCATCAGGCTACGCAACCGGTCGATCCGGTCTTCCGGCGCGTACCGCCAGGGGGCCGTAACCAGCCGCTCGTCGAACTCGTCGGGGCGGGGCGTCGTGCCGGCGAGGCTGTTTCTCAATTTGCCAAGGATGTTCGCGCGGGCGCTCATGATGGCCGACCTCCGTTCTGGTCAAGATGCCGGGCCGCCAGATCATGCAAGGAGCGGCGGGCGGGCACCGGCGCACTGTGATTCTCGGTCCAGGGGCCGGCCTTTTTCGGAGCCAGCGCCCGGAAGCGGGTCGCGGCCCAGAGAAAACTGCGATACAGCGCCGGCCGGGTATTCAGCATCTGCCAACCACGCCAGATCCACCGTTCCGTCCGGGAATATTTGGCGCCGCCACCTTTCACCTGCTGCGGTTGCTCCGGGTTTTTCACGTTCTCCTGACGTAGGCGCTGCAGAAGTTCAGGAATGGGAATCTTGACCGGACAGACCTCGCCGCAGGCTCCGCACAGAGAGGAAGCACTGGGATGGTCCGGCACCTTGTCCAGTCCTGCCATGTGCGGCGTGATGATCTTGCCAATAGGGCCTGGGTAGACCTCACCGTAGGTGTGGCCGCCCACCCGGGTATACACCGGGCAGTGATTCATGCAGGCGCCGCAGCGGATGCAGTTCAGGGTCTGGCGCATCTGGGCATCGGCAAAAGCGCCGGTGCGGCCGTTATCCAGCAGCACCAGGTGCACCTCTTCCGGACCATCCAGCTCGTCGGGCTTGCGGGGGCCGGAAATCAGGTTCACGTAGGTGGTAATGGGCTGGCCAAGGGCCGAGCGGGTCAGCAGGGACACCAGGGGCACCACGTCCCTCAGGTTCGGAACCACTTTTTCAATGCCTGTTACCGCAATGTGCACGGGCGGCGCCGTCGTGCTCATGCGCCCATTGCCTTCGTTTTCCACCAGCAGCAGGGTGCCGGTTTCGGCGATGGCGAAGTTCACGCCGGAAACACCCACATCCGCTTCCATGAATTTCCGACGCAGGGTCCGGCGACCAATCTGGATCAGTTGGTTAACGTCTTCGGTCTCCGGCTCGCCCAGTTTGTCGTGGAACAGCTTGGACACCTGCCGCGCGTTCTTGTGGATCGCTGGCATAATGATGTGGGAGGGCTTTTCGTTGTCGAGCTGAACAATGTATTCCCCCATGTCGGATTCCAGGCATTCGACGCCCCGCTCCGCCAGGTAGTCGTTCATCTCCATTTCTTCGCTGACCATGGACTTGCCTTTCACCACCTGGCTGCCCTTGCGGGCTTCGATGATGCCATGCACCAGGCTGTTGGCTTCCTCGACGGTCTCCGCCCAGTGAACCTTGACGCCGTTCTCCGTCAGCTTCTGTTCAAGCTGCTCCAGCAAATCCGGCAGACGGGAAAGGGCACCGGCCTTGATCCGGTTACCCAGTTCCCTCAGGCCTTCACGCTCGTCGGCATCTGGAAAGGCGTTGGCCCGCTTGGTCATCAGCGAGTCCATGGCCACACGGAAATTGTTGCGCAGCTGACCGTCCGCAAGGGCCTCTTCGGCGCGGCCCCGGAAGTCCGGGGTCAGCTCGGTAACCGGAATACGCTGACTCATGCCACCTCCCCTGCGTTGTCGCCGTTGGTGCGCTCCCAGAGGAAACTGGCCAGGTGCCGGCCCCGGAAGCTCTCTTTCTGTTTCTCCAGCGACCCGTTGATGTTCATCAGGCAGCCGCCGTCGGCGGTCACCATTTCAACCGCGCCGGAGTCGATCAGCGAACGGGTCTTGTCTTTAACCATGGCCCCTGAAACTTCCGGCATTCGCACCGAGAAGGTGCCGCCAAACCCACAGCATTCGCTTTCATGGTCGTGATCGATACGTTCGACACCTTCAAGCTGCTGCAAGAGCTCGCGGGCGTGCAGGTGGGTGTTCATTTCCCGGCGGGCCGAACAGGAGGTGTGCAGTGCAATCTTGCTGGGCGCGCCCCGGTCCGCCAGCTGCACCCGGCAGACTTTCAGCAGGAACTCGGTCAGCTCGAAGGTGCGCTCGGCGAGCGCTTCTACCCGCTTGAGCGTGTCCGGCTCATCGGCAAACAACGCCGGGTAATGGTGCCGGAACATCCCGGCACAGGAGCCGGACGGCACCACGACCGGCAGACCCGATCGATCGAGGATATCCAGCTGGGCGCGGGCCACTGCCTTGGCCTCATCCCGATATCCGGAAGTCCAGGCGGGCTGCCCGCAACAGCTCTGCTCCTGGGGGAAATGCACGCGAACACCTTCCCGCTCCAGCAGGCGAATGGCATCCAGCCCGGCCTCAGGAAAGAACAGATCCACCACGCAGGTACCGAACAGAGTGACCGCTTCCGGCTTCTCCGGGTAATGCCGGTCGGCTTCCCGCTCGGGCGATACCCGGGTGGCATTGGGAGCGGCATCGTAAAACAGCTGACTCATTGATTGCGCCTCAAGACAGTCTCAGACAGACAAACTGACAATTGGTAATACCAATTGACATACAATAATAACCAAGGTATTCGAGACCGCTTGCTGATGTCAAAGTTTTCCGCAGCAGACTTCAGTCTAACCATCGCAGATACACCGGGACTTGGCCTGAATCGCGCCCTGTGGTATTGGTATTACCAATAAATTCTTGGACAGGAAATTCGTTCTTATGGACGTCGGACAGATCGCCCCACGCAGACTCGCGGACACCATCGTGGAACAGCTGGAAACGATGATTCTGGAAGGCACCCTGCAACCGGGCGAGCGGCTGCCCCCGGAACGGGTATTGTCGGAGCAGTTCGGCGTGTCCCGCCCTTCCCTGCGGGAGGCCATTCAGCGGCTGACCGCCAAAGGCCTGCTGATCAGCCGCCAGGGCGGAGGAAACTATGTCACTGAGTCCCTCGGCGGCAGTTTCAGCGATCCGCTGATTCCTCTGCTTGAAAACCGGCCAGACGCACAACGGGATCTGCTGGAATTTCGCCGCACACTGGAGGCGGACTGCGCCTATTACGCAGCCTTGCGAGCGACAGAGGTCGACAGGGCTCACCTGAAAACCGCTTACGAGGCACTGCAAGCCTGCTATTGCAGCGACAGGAACCGGGACCTGGAAGCCGAAGGGGCAGCCGATGCCCGGTTCCACCTGGCGATTGCCGAGGCGAGCCATAACGTGATTCTCCTGCACACCATTCGAAACCTGTTCAACATGCTGAAAAGCAACGTGGTTACCAACATCGGCGGCATGTATCGAAGAGAGGCGGAGACCCGGCAGGGTCTGGTGGAACAGCACCGGATGCTGTACGAAGCCATCACTGAAGGCAGGGCCGAGGAAGCCCGGGAACTGGCCGGCAAGCACATCCAGTACGTTCAGCAAGTACTCTCAGAACGCAGTGAGAGCCACCGCCGACTGGAGCGCTCCCTGCGGAGGGACAAGCTCGCCCGATCCTGAGCCCATGCGGTGAGGGCCTCAGAGCAGGCGATTGATCTCCTTCCACAACCGGCGGTAGGCGTCGGCGGCCACCGAGCCGGGCGCCAGCAGTTCCACCGGCCTGCCCTCCTCACCCATCTTTTCCACCACGCTGGCGTTCGGAATGATGGTTTTCAGGCCTTTGGGTAAAATCTCATCCTGCGCGTTGATCAGCTCCCGGTGCAGCCCTTTGCGCCGGTCGGCCATGGAATAGAACGGGTGCAGCTTACCCGGCTTCAACTTCTTATCCTTGGCAAACTCCAGCAATTGCTTCCAGCTGTTGAGAGACAGCCAGGTGGGAATCACCGGCACGAACACCTCGTCTGCCGCCTTCAGCACCTGCTCGGAAAGCCTGGAAAGCGACGGCGGGCAATCCAGTACCACGAGACTGGTTTCTTCAGACAGCGGCGCCAGCCACTGTTTGATCAGGTTGCTGCCATCCTCCTGATCCAGCTTTACATCCAGGTTGCGGAAACTGGTGTGAGACGGGATGAAATCCAGGTTTTCATAGTCACTTTCGTGAATGAATTCGGCGATGGGCGTCTTGCCCTTGAGCAGCTGCGATAACTTGTGCCCTTTGATTTTGTCGGCCCCGGCCAGATACCAGCTGGAGGCGCCCTGGGGGTCAAGATCCCAGAGCAGTGTGGGATAGCCGGCCTGGCTGGCCAGATAGGCGATATTCACGGCGGCGGCGGTTTTGCCAACACCGCCCTTCAGACTGTAAAACGCAATGGTCCTCATCCTGTCAGATCCCTTAATCCAGGCATAAAAAAACCGGGGAAGTCCCCGGTTAAAGCATTCACACGATGCACAACACAATGCATGTCGTCCTGATGAGTTTTCAGGCTATGCTTTCCCGGTGACAGTTTGATGACAGCCTTCAGGCCATCCTCAAAATTCCCGCATCCTTACTGGCTTACTTTCTCCCAGACGGTCAGCTCGGAGAAGCTGTGCTGGAACTTGTTTCTCGTTTCCCTGATGACAAACGGCAGGCTCCAGGGTTCGAACAACAGCCGGAAATGGGGCGCCAACATCTCCTTGAGGCCGTCGAATGTCGAGAAATCTTCTCCGTTCTTCTTGAACCCGCCAACCCAGTGTTCCTTCGGCGTGTACTCTTCCAGCCAGGTATAGGGTGAGGCAATCACCAGAAGCCCGAGTTCGTTAATCCGCTCATGAATGGTCTCCAGAAACAGAGATGGCTGGTACAACCGGTCGATCAGGTTGCCTGCGAGTACCAGATCATACCCGGTGAACTGCGATGGCAGATCGCAGGCGTCGCCCTGATGAAAAGACACGCGCTCAGCGGCCTCCTCCAGCCCGAGGGACGCAAGAGACTGGTCCTGAAAGGTTACCAGCTCCCCCTCCTCCGGGCGCGCATAACGCACCCTTCTGTCGCGAGCGACTTCCTGGCATTTGTTGACGAACGCCCTGGAAAAATCAATGCCGTCCACGTGCCGGAAATGGCGGGCCAACTCAAGGCTGGTGCGGCCCACGGCACAACCAATATCCAGCGCACGATCCAGGGGCCTGCCATCCATCGCATGCATGGCAGCATCCGCCAGCGCCTTGGGGAAGTTGGCCTCTCCGTGCCACCGCTCGCCAAAGTGAAATTCCAGGTATTGGGCGAGTGTGGTGTCGTTTTCATAGTACTCGGCTTGCTGCAAGAGAATTCTCCTACCCTGAATGGTTCAACGGCTTCATCTAGCGTAACAGGAAGTTGCCAATACCCTGATCAATAACCGTCTCTTCCGAGCGATCCTTGAGAGGTACGCCGGAAACCTCCTGACGGCGAGCCTCCCTGAGCAAATACCCGAGCCGCCGGCTCGCCTCTTCGAACGACAACCCAGCCGGGCGGATATTGGATATGCAGTTTCGGCTGGCGTCAGTCAGTCCGGGCTCCGGCGCCCAGGTCAGGTAAAGCCCGAGGCTGTCTGGAGAACTCAGGCCGGGGCGCTCACCAATCAGCACCACAACACATCGGGCGTTAAGCCGGTTACCGACATCATCACCAATCGCAACCCGTCCCTGAGAGACAACGATCAGGGGCGCCAGTTCCCAGGTCTGATCATCGGCCTCAAGATTCGCCAGCAGCGCCTCGAGAAACCCCACGGCGTTTTCCTGTACGCCATAGGAGGACAAGCCGTCTGCGACCACGAGAGCCAGGTCGACCGGTGAATCACCGGTGTGGCCCTGGCGGTCCAGCGCCTCACAGGATTTCTGGCTGAGCCTGCGCCCGAGATCCGGGCGTTGCAGGTAGGTTATCCGGTCGCTGGCCTGACTTTGCAGATGAACCGGCTCATGGGGCAATAACGCTTTTCTCCGCTCGGTCAGTTCGGCCAGGTCCTTCATCAACGCTGAGGTATCCAGTGGCAGATGGACCGCATCCCTTGCCTGGGCATGGGCGAGCTGAAACGCCAGCATCTCATGCGTGGGCAGGCTGATACCGGCCCGGCCAAGACCAATCCGTGCATCGGTCCAGGCTGAGAGCCGGCGCCAGGGGTTGGCGATTACTGAGGGCTTTTGGCCAGTCATGATCCGACCCCTCCGGGCAAACTGGCCAGGCTTTTCCGGAAGGCTTCTGGTAACCCGTCTGCGGGCACCTTGCCCGCGCCATCCTGGAAAATCTGCATGCGGGTGAGCCACTGTTCGAATTCCGGCGCCGGCCGTTTGTCGAGCACCCGGCGAACGTAAAGGGCATCGTGAAACGAGGTGGTCTGATAGTTCAGCATGATGTCGTCGGAGCCGGGTATACCCATGATGAAGTTACAGCCGGCCACGCCCAATAAAGTCAGCAGGTTGTCCATGTCGTTCTGATCGGCCTCGGCATGATTGGTGTAGCAGATATCACACCCCATTGGCAGGCCCAGCAACTTGCCACAAAAATGGTCCTCCAGGCCGGCCCGCGTGATCTCCTTGCCGTCATACAGGTATTCCGGCCCGATAAACCCGACCACGGTATTCACCAGAAGCGGCTCGAATTTGCGGGCCACGGCGTACGCCCTGGCCTCGCAGGTCTGCTGATCGACACCGTGATGGGCATCGGCCGACAGCGAGCTGCCCTGGCCGGTTTCGAAATACATCACGTTCTTACCCACTGTGCCGCGGTTTAGAGACAGCGCTGCGTCCCGGGCCTCGGCAAGGGTGGCCAGATCAAATCCGAAACTCCTGTTCGTGGCTTCGGTGCCGCCAATGGACTGGAACACCAGATCCACCGGAGCCCGATTCTCGATGGCTTCCAGGGTATTGGTTACATGGGTCAGTACGCAGGACTGGGTGGGAATCTCGTACTTGCGGATCACCTCATCCATCAACTGCAGCAGCCGGACACTCTGGGCCACGTTGTCCGTGGCAGGATTGATTCCGATCACCGCATCGCCGCTGCCATACAGCAACCCGTCCAGGATGCTGGCGGCAATGCCTGTTATATCATCCGTGGGATGATTGGGCTGGAGCCGCGTCGACATCCGCCCCGGCAGGCCGACGGTGCTTCGGAAAGCGGTTTGCACCCGGCATTTCTGCGCGACCAGGATCAGGTCCTGGTTGCGCATGATCTTGCACACAGCCGCCGCCATCTCCGGAGTTATCCCGGCGCGGATGCGCACCAGCATCTCGGGCGTGGCCAGATCGCTCAGCAACCAGTTCCGGAAGTCGCCCACGGTCAGGTGGGAAACCGGCTCAAAGGCCCCGACATCGTGGTCGTCGAGAATCAACCGGGTAACCTCATCCTGCTCGTAGGGGACGAGGGCTTCAGTCAGAAAGGTCTTCAGGGGCAACTCGGCCAGAGCCATCTGGGCCACCACCCTTTCCTCGGCGGTATGGGCGATGACGCCGGCCAGCCGGTCACCTGAGCGCGCGGGCGTTGCCTTCGCCATTAACTCTGCCAGCGTTGCAAACTGCCATCGCCGGTTTCCCAGACTGTACCGATACATTGCCCTCTCCCTGAGGTTCAAACTCCTACTATCTTAGGTGAATATCACCCGGGCAGATCAATAGCACGGTTAGTTTTCGGTGGGCGACCCTGTTCTGAGCAATCCCGTGAGCCAGTCCGTCAGCTCGGGATAAGCGTCGAGATCGAGCACGAATTCCTGCCCCCTGGCAGCACAAGACAGATAGCACCAGGGCGGTTCCAGGCACCACCTGTCCGGCCTGGTGTGATAGCTCAGGGGAGGCCGTTTATCGCCGGGATAAAACCCGGCGGGCAGGCGCCACCGCGTGGGCAGGCGGCTCTGCGGGGCGGTCAGGACCAGGTCCTCGCGAAGCTTCGGAAACACGCCACTGCCGGACCAAACCTCTGCGCCGCCTGCCAATGGAAACGACAGTGAGGACGTGTAGAGCGTATTGCCTGGATCCGGCTCGCCGTGGAGGTGCGGATGATACCGGGCCCATGGCAGGGCATCCGGACCCAGTTCGTCAACAGTATGAACCTGGTCAATATGGAGCCAACCCCAAAGGGCATGGAACGGACGGGATCCGGGTACAAACCGCCAGCGCCGGTTATGCATTTCGGCGTGGCGAAAAACGCCGAAGAACAGAAACAGATCTCCCGGCTCAACTCCCTGATTGCGAAGGTGTCCCTGGGCTGAGCCAGTCTGACCCAGCAGAGGTCGCCAGCCTTCTCCACGGGGGTAGGCACCCGCTATCAGATCCGGATCCAGGTGGGCACCGTGACTACCCCGGATTCGGCCACCGGTGAGATCCCGGGCAATCTTGCCGAGCCTGCGTTTGTCGAAAACCACATCGTCATAGCGGATTCGGGACCGGGTATCAGGAATAGGCAAAACGCACAGCGAGCCATCCGGCAGGACCGGGCTGGGACATCCACCGGCAGAAGAATCAAATCCTTTTCGGCTGAGTATCAATCGCATGGCATTACTCGAAAAGCATGAAGGCTGAACGGGCGGTAAATGCTATCTTAGACAAAACAAAAATGCGCGAATGTCACTGACCGGAACCGCCAACACCATGAGAATTGTCTGCATCTCCGACACCCACAGCATGCACCGCCAGATCCAGGTTCCGGACGGCGACCTGCTGATTCACGCCGGGGATTCCCTCGGGGTTGGCACACTGGACGAACTCGAGGATCTGGACCAGTGGTTCTCGGAGCTGCCCCATACCAACAAGATACTGATTGCCGGAAACCACGACTGGTGTTTCCAGGACGAACCGGCAGAGGCCCGGGAACTGGTGCGTAACGCTCATTATTTGCAGGACAGCCCGTTGGAGCTTGCCGGCCTGAAGTTCTGGGGCAGCCCATGGACGCCAGTGTTCTTCAACTGGGCATTCAATCTGGAACGGGGCGATGCCATTGCCGAGCGCTGGGCCCGCATCCCCGGAGACACCGATGTCCTTATCACCCACGGGCCTCCCGCGGGTATTCTCGACCGAATCGAGTCTCCCTCTGGCATCGTGCGCCCTGGCTGTGAGGCCCTGGCCGAGCGAATCGCCAGACTGTCCCTGAAACTCCATATCTTTGGCCATATTCACGAAGGCCACGGCGAAGAACAGATTGGCGATTGCCTGTGCGTAAACGCCAGCACCTGTAACGGCAGTTTCAAACCGCTGAACCCGCCGATTGTGATCGATCTGTAGCACCGTTCGCGGCTTATCTTGAAACAGGCGCCGGCAGACACCATGTTTTCTATCTCTCGAATTCCACTTTTACTGCGGGAGCTCCATGCCTGACTGTCCTGATTACTCGCTGCTCGAACTGGCCTCCGTCCGCGAAGGCGACTCGGTAGGCACCACGCTTGCCAACAGCGTGGCCTATGCCCAACGGGCCGAGAAACTCGGTTTCAAGCGCTTCTGGCTGGCCGAGCATCACAACATGGAAGGCATCAGCAGCTCCGCGACGTCTGTCCTGATCGGACACATCGCAGGCAAAACGAAGTCTATTCGGGTCGGTTCCGGTGGTGTCATGCTGCCCAACCACCCGCCACTGGTCATTGCCGAGCAATTCGGAACACTCGAGAGTCTGTACCCGGGGCGGATTGACCTTGGACTGGGCCGCGCGCCGGGCACTGACCCGGTGACCGCGCGGGCCCTGAGGCGCGACGGCCTGGGTGCTGAACAGTTTCCTGAGGATGTCGCCCGGCTTCAGTCCCTGCTTGGCCCCCTGCAGCCAGGGCAGCCCGTGAGGGCCATTCCCGGCGCGGGCACCAATGTGCCGCTCTGGCTGCTGGGATCAAGCCTTTACAGCGCCCAGCTGGCCGCCATGCGCGGTCTGCCCTATGCCTTCGCCGGACATTTCGCACCCCGGCTCTACAGGGAAGCGCTCAGAGTCTACCGCGACAACTTCCAGCCCTCGGAAACGCTTGAACAGCCCTATGCCATGCTTGCCCTGCCAGCCGTTCCGGCCGATTCCGTTCAGGAGGCAGAGTTTCTGGCTACCACCAGCTATCAGCGCATTCTCGCCCTCTTCCGCGGACAACCGCTGTGGATGAAACCGCCTGTAAACAGCATGGACGGGCTCTGGAACGCGGGCGAGAAAGCCAGTGTGAAGGATTTTCTGGGTCTGCAACTGCTTGGCGATGCCGAAACCATCGGGAGACAGCTGCGACACATTCTCTCGGACATTGAGGTCGAGGAACTGATGTTCACGGTGGATATCTACGACCCAGAGACGCGCCGGCATGCGCTCGACATCCTGGCCCAAACCAGAAATGCCGGGCTGGCATTGTCCTAAAGCACAGATTCCACCGCGTCGATCAGCTCCGGATCCTGTGGGCGCACCCGGCTCGGAAAGGAGTCGACGACCGTGCCGGAACGATCAATCACATACTTGGTGAAGTTCCAGCGCGGGGGTTGGCTCTGCTCATTGATGGCCCGGAACACCGGGTTGGCCTCGGCTCCGGTCACCGCTCCTGGTGCGATCATGGTGAAGGTCACTCCGAAGTTCTTGAAACAGACGGTGGCCGCCTCGGCTTCGGAATCTGCCTCCTGCCGGAAATCGTCGCTGGCGAAGCCGACCACAACCAGCCCTTTCTCCGAATACTGTTTGTGCAGGGCCTCGAGCCCCTCGAACTGCCCTGTGTATCCGCAACGGCTGGCGGTGTTGACCACCAGCATGGGTTTGCCAGCCGCGAGATCACACAGGTTTACCGTGTCTGTTGAGTGAAGCTTGCGTTGTTCATGATCGAGAAACGCCGGACAACTGTCCGCCATGGCTACCTGCGCTCCTGAAAGACCGAGAATCAAAGCGGTGATTATCAGACCTCGTTTTACCTGTTTCATGGATCCGGATTCCCTGTTCAACTAAGTTTCATTTATACGCCGCAACCGGACCGATGGCTCAGCCAGCACGGTGGACAGAGCAGGCCCTGCTGCTCATCATTCAGGTGATTAAAGCGTTCAGCACCGGAGCAACATTCATCATGACAGACACCCCGATCCACGTCTTCCTTTCCCACGGCCTGGAGAGCGGCCCTGGCAGCACCAAGATCCAGGCCATGAAAGCCGAGTCGGAAACCTTTCCGGGCATTCAGGCCCACGCGATTGATCACAGCAGCACCCGGGATCCAGCGACACGGCTGGCCCAGATGCGCGAGGCAATGGCTGAATGCAATGCCAAGCCGGAAAACACCATCCTTGCCGGTTCGAGCATGGGGGGCTGGGTCTGCGCCCAGACATCCTCGGAAACGCCTGTTCTGGGATGCTTCATGCTGGCGCCAGCCCTGGCGATGGCCCGGTATCCCCAATCCAGCCCGCTGATCCAGGCGGACCACCGTCAGATCATTCATGGTTGGGATGACGACGTGGTACCGGTAGCGCCGGTGCTTGATCTGGCCCGTGATCAGGGCCTTCCGATTCTGGTCCTGCCGGATGGGCACCGACTGGAAAACAGTCTTGATCGGGTCGTCAGTGAGTTCCGCGAATTCCTTCAAACCTGCCTTTCAGATATGAATCGACCGTGATTTCATGAACTTGCGAAACGATCAAAACCATCTCTGCTGAAACGATTGTTTTGGCCATTTTCTTGCGAAAACCACTTTGTTTTGCCAGTCTTTATTAATGTAACAATAAATTTCAGCAAAAAAACGAACGGAGAAAACCCGATGAGCAGCATGAGTAAGTTCAAGAAACTGGCCGGAATTTCAGCGTTCGCATTCGCTGCGATGACCATGGCGAACTCTGTAAACGCCGCTAACTGGCGCTATGCGCACGAAGAGTACGAAGGCGACGTTCAGGACGTATTCGCCTACAAGTTCAAGGAATACATTGAGGATAACTCTGACCACACCCTGCAGGTATACCGTTTCGGCGAGCTGGGTGAGTCTGACGACATCATGGAGCAAACCCAGGCAGGTATTCTGAACTTTGTTAACCAGTCGCCCGGCTTTACAGGCTCGCTGATTCCGGAAGCGCAGATCTTCTTTATTCCTTACCTGATGCCGACCGACATGGATACGGTGATCGAATTCTTCCGCACCAGTAAAGCCATCAATGAAGACTTCCCGGAGCTTTACGCAGAGAAGGGTCTGGAGCTTCTCAAGATGTATCCGGAAGGGGAAATGGTTGTAACGGTTGATGAGCCGGTCACCCAGCCCGAGGACTTCAACAACAAGAAGATCCGGGTCATGACCAACCCGCTTCTGTCAGAAACCTATTCTGCCTTCGGCGCGACACCGACCCCGCTGCCCTGGGGTGAAGTCTATGGTGCGCTGCAGACCAACATGATCCAGGGGCAGGAAAACCCGATCTTCTGGATCGAGTCCGGCGGTCTTTATGAAGTGTCCCCGAACCTGGTCTTCACCAAGCACGGCTGGTTCACCACTGCCATGATGGCCAACCAGGATTTCTATAATGGCCTGTCTGACGCCGACAAGAAACTGGTTCAGGACGCTGCAGACTTTGCCTTTGAAGAAATCATTGTGCACATCGACGGTCTGGCAGACGAAGCCCTGGCCAAGATCCAGAAAGCCAGCGATGAAGTCACCGTCACCCGTCTGAACGACGAACAGATCGAAGCCTTCAAGGCCCGTGCGCCCCAGGTGGAAGAGAAGTTCATCGAAATGACTGGCGACAGTGGCGAAGAACTGCTGAACCAGTTCAAAGCAGACCTGGAAGCAGTTCAGAACAACTAAGACTAGAGGAACCACTCCCGCCGGCTCCGGCCGGCGGGCAGCTGTGCTAACCCCGCCCCGCCGGGGATTCCCTACCGGCAGGGAGCGACATGCTCTGGAGCAGACCCCATGTCCGAGAATTCCCCGGATCTTGAAGACGACACCGGCACCTACGAGTCCGGCCTGCCCGGATTTCTGGGGACCATCGATGAAATCATTGCCAAGGTCGAGGCGTTCATGCTGGCCGCTGGCGTCATCCTGATGGCAATCAATACCTGTGTGAATGTCATTGCGCGGTATGTATTCGGTGAAGGCCTCTTTTTCTCAGGTGAAATCAACCGGATCCTGATTATACTCATCACCTTTGCCGGCATCGGCTATGCAGCCCGCCACGGCAGGCACATCCGGATGTCCGCAATCTACGACGCACTGCCAGTCAAGGGCCGCAAGGTTTTGATGATCATCATCGCCCTGTTCACGTCTCTTGTGATGTTCTTTCTTTGCTACCACTCCTTCGGATACATCGAAACTCTTTACAGTCGTGGGCGTATTCTGCCCGCCCTGGGCTTTGAGATCTGGTGGATTTATATCTGGGTCCCGATCGGTTTTGCCATTACAGGTATTCAGTACCTCCTGACGGCCATCAAGAACTTCACCAGCAAGGATGTTTATCTTTCCACTGGGGTTGTCGACGGCTACGCGGATACAGAATCGGAAGTATGAACCCTGCAGCTGACGTTAAGGAAGGATAGGAAATCATGGCAACTATAATGATGTTGATCATGATCGGGTTGCTGCTGCTGGGCTTCCCGATGATGGTTCCGCTGATCACAGGTGCGGTGGTCGGCTTTGTAATGATGTTCGATGGCTTCGGCCAGATGGGCACCTTCGTCCAGCAGATGATGGGCGGTATCCGGCCCGCCTCGCTGATTGCGGTCCCAATGTTCATTCTGGCAGCGGACATCATGACCCGCGGTCAGTCTGCTGACCGGCTGATCAACATGGTCATGGCGTTCATCGGCCACGTAAAAGGCGGTCTGGCCATCAGTACCGCCACGTCCTGTACCCTGTTCGGTGCTGTGTCCGGGTCTACCCAGGCCACGGTCGTGGCTGTTGGCTCCCCCCTGCGGCCAAAACTGCTGAAAGCCGGCTATTCGGATTCGTTTTCGCTGGCACTGATTATCAACTCCAGCGACATCGCCTTTTTGATTCCGCCCAGCATCGGTTTCATCATCTACGGGGTTATCTCCGAGACCTCCATTGCGGAACTGTTCATTGCCGGTATTGGGCCAGGCATCATGATTCTGTTCATGTTTTCGATCTATTGCCTGATCTACGCCCATATCAACAAGCTTCCCACCGAGGAGAAGTCCACCTGGGGCCAGCGAGCCGTGGCCATGCGGGAGGCCTTATGGCCGCTGTTCTTCCCGGTCATTATCGTCGGCGGGATCTACGGTGGCATCTTCAGCCCGACAGAGGCGGCGGCCGTTTGCGTGCTCTACGCTTTCCTGCTGGAATTCGTGGTGTTCCGATCACTGAAGCTTGCTGACATCTATCGGATTGCAAAGTCCACCGGCCTGATTACCGCAGTCGTGTTTATCCTGGTCGCCGTGGGCACCGGCTTCTCCTGGATTATATCCTTTGCCCAGATTCCCCAGGCGATTCTGGATTCAGTCGGGATCAGCGACATGGGACCGGTTGGCGTGATGATTACCATCTGTGTCGCGTTCTTTATTGCCTGCATGTTCGTGGATCCGATTGTGGTGATTCTGGTGCTGACACCAATCTTCGCGCCAGCAATCCAGGCTTCAGGCCTGGACCCGGTCCTGGTCGGTGTGCTGATCACCCTGCAGGTGGCCATCGGCTCGGCGACACCGCCGTTCGGCTGTGACATCTTCACTGCCATCGCGATTTTCAAGCGCCCCTATCTGGAGGTTATTCGGGGCACGCCGCCGTTCGTATTCATGCTGATAGCTGCTGCCGGGCTTTTGATTGCGTTTCCGCAAATAGCATTGTTCCTGCGCGACCTGGCCTTCAGGTGATCTGACCACCCTGGAGGGTGAATACAAAGGAGAGCGACATGTTCAAACGGATTCTGGTGGCAGTAGACGGTTCAATGACCTCCTTCGAGGCCTTGAGCAAGGCTATTGAGCTGCAAGAACTGACGGATGCAGAGATCTACCTGCTTTGCGTGTACAAGCATCACAGCCTCTTTGAGGCATCCCTGTCGATCGGACGGCCGGCTGAAATGGACATCCCGGATAAAGTGCTTTCAGAGTACGCCAAGGACGTGGTGAATCACGCGAAACAACTGGCTGCGGAGCGCGGCGGCAAAAACGTCAGAGGCTTCGTTAAAGCAGGCAAGCCTTCGAAGGTCATTGTCGATTTTGCCAAGGACAAAGGGGTGGATCTGATCGTCATCGGTACCAAGGGTACGCACAGTGACAAGGATGGCCTGTTTCTGGGCAGTGTTTCGCATCGGGTAGCATCTCACGCGAAATGCCCGGTTCTTGTGGTTTAACCGTCTAACCAAAAACTTCGACCCTGTTACGGCCGGCTTCCTTGGCGCGGTAGAGCGCCCTGTCGGCCAGGGTCAGAATCTGCAACGGTTTCTCGCCACTTTCCGGCCAACTGGCAACACCCACCGAGACTGTCAGTGCGCCAAGATCTTTCTCCCGATGAATGATCGCCACGTCCCTCACTGCGCTACTGAGCTGGCTTGCCTTATCCATTGCCGCTTCTGATGTGGCTCCCGGCATCACCACCACGAACTCTTCACCGCCATAGCGGCAAACAAGATCACTCTCACGGAACTGTTTCTGGAGAATACCCGCAACTATTTTCAGGGCATTATCTCCAGCTTCATGACCGTAAGTATCGTTGAACTTCTTGAAGTGATCGATATCGATGATCAACAGCGACAGCGGAAGATCGTTGCGCTGTGCAACAGCGCTCTCATGCTCGAAAAGCTGATCAAAGTAGCGGCGGTTTTTAAGCCCGGTTAGTCCATCCTCGTACGAAAACTTCTGCAACTCTTCCCGAAGAGCAATGCTGGAGAGAGTAATACTGATTCTCTGAATGGCCTGATCCAGTGCCGCTAAAAGACGGGCCGAACCATACTCGCTCTCTGCGTTGTCGAAAACGCCATCCCCCTCCAGCAGCAGAATGCCTTCAGTGACGTTACCCGCGCTGGCTGACTCCACATTCACCCAGAAGCAAAGCGTGGCACTCTCGACTTCTCTATCCACCCCTTCGGCGCCATGCCACTGTCTCAGTTGCGGCAGCCTGGAGGGTTCCGGTAGACCTTTGCGGGCGTCCAGCAACACCGGCAGAGGGACCGGCCGGCTGAATCCCCAGACAGCGACGCGATCGTACCGGTCGCTTGACCCCCTTTGATAGAAGGCGCCTTTCAGTGGGCTGCAGATATCCGGGAGCGCCCGTACAAGCAGACCGAACGCCTGCTTCAGGCCCAGACAGTCCTGGAGTTCGGTAAGAACGTCGCCCAGAATCCTGTTTTTCTCGTTTTCGAAGGTCAGCATCCGGACCCGTGCCTGCTCACGCCGGGCCAGTGCCTCTGCTTTGGCGGTACGTTCAGCCACCTTTTCCTCCAGAGACACGTTCAACCGCTTCAGCGCTTCCTGGGTTCCCGCATAGTGCCACAGAGAGATAACCACCACGGCCAGTGAGAACAGGAGCATACCCCAGCTAACCGGCACCCGTCCCCAGGGCAGTACCCCGTGGGCAACTGCCATATCTACAATCAGCAAGCCACAGAAAATGCCAAAGGCCAGTAGCAATATCTGTTGTTCCCGCAACATCCGACGGATACGACGCAGCACCACGGCAAAAATGATAACCAGAGAAACAAGGAACAGGGCATCGAATGGCGGGAATGTCGAGGACAGATCAAACACGCCAGCAAGCGCGCCGAGCAATGCACCGACGAGATACACCAGATGAACCTTCCAGATCAGGTTGATTAACCAGGGGCGATGATTTGTCAGCCATTGTTCGAGCAGAAGCGCCAGCGCTACCGGCAGCATGTAGTAGGAACCGGCGGCCAGGTAATCCCACATCAACGGCTGATAGGCAATCAGCAGACTGGCCTGGCTTTCTGATACCAGCATCAGAGCCGAAGCGAGGGTGAACAGTGAAATACTGGCAAACGTCTTCTTTTCCGTCTGGAGTAACGCAAAAATGATCGCCAGCAGCGCAATCAGGGTAGCGAAGCCTGCAATCACCAGGGCTTCCAGGGAATTCTTGAGGATGTACAACACCAGATCCGGGTGGTCCATGATGGAGACTTCACCCCACAGACCGATATCCGTGTAGTTGGAGAAGATCCGGAAATACACCGGCTTGCCTTCATAGTTCTCGGGAAGAACGATTTCATGCCAGGGCCAGCCCTCAAACCGACCCCTACCCTGAGCATCAAACTCCCCATATTGGTAGATTTTTTCACCCTTGACCCAGACCTGAACGATCAGATCCACACTGAAGATGTAGAGGACAGGCTCCTGCCACTCGCCGGTTGGCAGGGTTACCCGGAACCAGACGTTTTCACGTCCTTCACGGCCGGGGGGATTGGAGGGGAAACCAATGCTTTGCCATTTTCCAGGTGCATCCTGCAACACCCACTCTGGAATACCGTCTTCGGTGAAAGGTGAGTCACCCCAGCGGTATTCCCAACCCTGGGTTACCGGCTGCGATGCTGCATGGGCCAAAGCGGGCATCAAGAGGGCCAGGAGCAGCGCGGTAATCAGGCGTAGCAGGCTAATCGATGGCATCAGGAAGGCAAACCTGCGTTCTGTAACGATCAGACCAGATTATAGCCCAGTCCCTGCGAAATCCAGAGGGCTGATGTCATTGCGGCTGCACCACCCATTCCGGGTCCTCAAACTCTCCAATCAGTTTGATATCCACAAACGGCGCAGCACTGCGAATGATAGCGGCCACCTCAGGGTTATGCTGCCCTTCCATGGCATCCCGCTGTTCCTTGCTCTCCCAGGAGGCGATGGCAATCAGGGTGTTGGGGTCGCCAATCTTGCGGTGCAGTTCAGTACCCCGGGCCCCGGGCGCCTGCTGTATAATTTCGCTCGCTCTCACCCAGGCATCCGCGTATTCCTCGGCAGTATGGCCTTCCCGGATATGCACTTCGAAAATAAACTTCATGAGACCTCCCGGCGACTGCCAGTTCAATCCGGTCGCGCATCCCGTGATTGCGGCGAACACCGTTAACGTGAGGAGCGGCCCATCACCAGCAACGCCAGTAGCGCAGAGCCCACCATCAGCAACAGTGCCACCGCATTGAGCACAGGCGTCGACCCTTCCCGGAGGCGATTGAACAGTGCCACCGTCAGCGGTGTATCACTACCTGTCAGCATAACGGTGGTATTGAAGTTTTCAAATGACATCAGGAAAGCCATGGCGGCGGCCCCGAAAATAGACGGCAATAGCCAGGGCAGGGTCACGGTAAACCATGCCAGCAGGGGCGTGGCGCCCAGGTTCAGGGCGGCTTCTTCCAGCTGGGGATCAAACTTGCGCAGGCGGGCCGCGATCACCAGAGTGCTCAGAGTCGCGATGAAGGTCACCTGCCCCATCACCACCAGAGTCATTCCGGGCCGGAACAGATCCAGCTCGATTCCCCAGGCTGCCGACATATCATTGGCCATGCCGCTGTAGAACACCAGTATGGACACCCCCAGAATGACACCGGGAATCACCAATGGCAGCAGCATGAGCAGGTACAGGAATTCCTTGCCCCGGAACTGCACCCGTTCAAACAACACGGCATTAACACACCCCAGGGCAACGCTCACCAGAGTCACCCAGAAAGCAATTTTGGCACTGACCCAGAGCGCCGTAAGCAGCCCATCGTCGTGGAATAGTCCGGTACGGCCCTCACTGCCATCTGCGAAATACCAGTCCAGGGTGAAGCCTTTCCATGGCAGTGACGGGAAAGGCGCGTCGTTGAAAGCAAACACGGCCGTGACCAGCAGCGGCAAGGCCAGGTAAACGAAAAATGCCACCAGGTAGGCCAGATAGAGGCTGTCGAACAGACGGGACCGGGGTACGGAACGGATCATGGCTTCACCCTCACCTTCACCCCATCACCTTGCGCAACGACTGACCAGAGATTTTCAGCCCGAGCCAGACGATGACCGACGACAGTACCAGCAGCAGAACACCGAGTGCCGCGCCCTGCTCCCAGTTAAAACGGGTAATGAACTGGGTGAAGATCTGCTCGGTAAACCAGGCACTGTCCTTCCCGCCCATGAGCACCGGCGTCAGATAGCTGCCAAGAGTGAGCATGAACACCACGATGCAGCCGGAAACGATACCGGGCATGGCCCAGGGCACAACGATTTCGCGCAACACGGTACCATGGCCGCCACCCAGGTCGTAGCCGGCTTCGACCAGGTTCTCATCCATGCCATCGAGGGTTGTCACCAGTGGCACCACCATGAACAGAAGGCCGTTGTAGACCAGGCCGATGATGACCGCAACGTCGTTGTAGAGCATTTCCACCGGACCATCCACCCAGCCCAGGGCCTGTAGCCAGGAACTGAACAGGCCGCTTTCGCGCAGCAGAATCATCCAGCCGTAAGTACGTACCAACTCACTGGCCCAGAATGGAATCAGGCAGGCCAGAAACAGAATGCCTTTGGAGCGGCCTCTGGCAAGACGGGCAATGTACCAGGCAATGGGGAAGGCGATGATCAGCGTCAGAAAGGTGGTGAACAGCGACATCACCCCGGTGCGTACAAACGTCCGCCAATAATAGGCCTCGGTAAAGAAATTCTGGTACTGCTCAATGCCCCAGGCAATGGTGTCCCAGCTTTCCCGGACCTGGAACGAGACCCGGAGCATCTGAAGATGGGGCAGGAGCACCAGCAATACGATCCATAGCAGGAACGGAGTGAGCAGCAACCAGAGGGATAGGCGACTGACCGACGACCTCACAGACTGTCGGCTCCAAAGACCCTGGCCAGGGCCGGATTCCAGGCCAGACGGATTGAACTGTCGGCAGACAGCCTGGGTGCCGAGCCATCCTGAGGCAGGCGGGCGTATACCGGTTGCCCACAGTTCTCTGCCTCGACGCGGCTGTTGGCGCCATCGAACAGAGTGGTGCGCACTTTCGCCTGCAGCGATGAGAAGCCCGCACTGAGCGCATCCCCAGACAGCACCAGGGATTCAGGCCGGATATACAATTCGGCCCGATGGCCGGTTCGAAGGTTGTCCGATGCCACTCTGCCCTGAACCAGCACACCATCATCCAGACGAATTTCGGCCAGATCATCCCGCACGGACACCAGCTCTCCGGACAGGCGATTGTTATCGCCGACGAACCCGGCGACGAACGGAGTGGCCGGTTCCCGATAAAGCTCTTCCGGCGGCGCTACCTGATCAAATCGGCCGTCCCGCATAACCGCCACCTGATCCGACATCACCATGGCTTCCGACTGGTCGTGGGTGATGTACACGAAGGTGGTTCCGAACTGTTTCTGGAGGTGTTTAAGCTCCACCTTCATCTGCTCACGGAGTTTCAGGTCGAGCGCGCCGAGGGGTTCGTCCAGCAGCAGGAGCGTGGGCTCCAGTACCAGGCAGCGCGCCAGGGCCACCCGCTGTCGCTGTCCGCCGGAAAGCTCCTGGGGGTTGCGGTGCTCAAGATCTGGCAGGCCGACCTGCTCCAGCACCCGGGCAATGCGCTTTCGCCGCTCTGCCAGAGGCATTTTCCGGCGCTTCAGCCCATAGGCGATGTTGTCACCGACCGTCATGGTGGGAAACAGGGCCAGATGCTGGAACACCATGTTCACCGGTCGACGATTGGGGGGCACATCGTTCATACGCTGGCCACGGATGTGGATGTCTCCCTGATCGGGTTTATCGAACCCGGCGAGGAGTCGCAACAACGTGGTCTTGCCGCAACCGGAGGGTCCCAGAATCGAGAAAAACGTGCCCGCAGGCACGTCCAGGGACACATGATCCACCGCGGCATTGCTGCCGAACCGGCGGACCAGTCCCTCACAGAACAGGTCCGAATCCATTCCCATGAGAATCAGTTCGCGGCCTGGACGCGATCCAGCACCTGACCTTCCATGGTTTCCAGCCCCGGCGGAACCGGCGGATACCACTTGATATTGTTGATGGCGGCGTCATTAAAGCTTTCGCGATAAGCGTCCCTCAGATCAGCTTTGACAAACTCATCCGCACCTTTTGAGGCGGTAAAGTTGCCTGACGCATTGGTAATACGGGCCGCAATCTCAGGCTGCATCACAAAATTGATCCACTTGTAGGCAGCTTCTTCGTTCTCGCTACGGCGGGGAATCGCGAAAGTGTCGATCCAGCCGAGGGCACCGGATTCGGGGGCCACAAACCGGATGTCCGGGTTCTCGGCATTGAGCTTCCAGCCGCCGGCATCCCAGGCCATGGCCGCTTTCACTTCACCGGTACGCAGCAGGGCCAGCAACTGGTCGCCACCGGTCCAGTAGGTTTTCACATTGCTTTTGCAGTCGATCAGTTTGTCCTCAACCTTTGCCATGATCGACTCGTACTGGTCCCGGTCATCGTAGGCTGCGAACGGATCCAAACCCATCGCAAAGGCAAAACCGATCAGTGTGGGTCGCTTGAGGCGGTAGCTGACCTGTCCTTCGACAGCAGGATCACACAGGTCGGTATAGTCAGACACGGTATCCGCTACCGAGCTGTGCACGATCAGACCACTGGTTCCCCACACCGAGGGCACCCCATAAAACTGGCCATCCAGTTCGGTGGAATCCTGGGTCGCCTTGACCATGGACGGCTGCAACTGATCCGTGTTCACCCGGCTGAAATCGATCGGCTTGTAGATATTGAACTGGCGCTGCACACCAACAATCCGGTCCTGGCTCGGCTGGGCCAGGTCAAACCCGGCACCGCCCGTGGCACGGAGCTTGGAAATCATGTCTTCATTGTTGGAGAGGGTCACCTTCACATCGATGCCGGTCTCCTCCTCAAACTGGGCGACCACATCATCCGGGGCGTAGCCACCCCAGGTAATCAGGCGCAGCTCTTCTGCCAGGGTACTGCCAGAAAAACCTGTGGTGGCAAGGGCTGCAGACAGCAAAAAAGCACGGTTCCGTGTCGAGCGAGAGGGCATGATCATAACGTGTCCTTACTGATGGCAAGTTCAGAAGTTTGCTAACCATTTGTTATCAGGAAGTTATAGACCATGTATTGCAGTTTTGTGAAACCCGATACAAAAAACGGAGGCCGCAGCCTCCGCTTTTTCAGGACCATTAACAATCCGCGCGCTTAGCGGCCAGACTTCAACATTTCCCAGTACTTGGCGTAGACCTGCAGGGCGTCGTCGCCGATGTCGGTCTGGAACTCCGCATTGATCATATCGGTGGCGTTCGGATAGCTTGCCCGGTTATTCGCCACTTCGTCCGGCAGCAAGTCCCGCGCTGCCAGGTTCGGAGTGGCATAACCGATCTCCTCACTGATCAAAGCGGAGATTTCCGGCTGCAACACGAAACTGATGAACTGGTGGGCCGCTTCCGGATTCTTCGCGTTCTTCGGAATCACGAAACTGTCCAGCCAGGCGATAATGCCTTCTTCCGGATAGACGTACTCCAGCGACTCCATGGTGTCCTTGCCCATCACGGCTTCGCCGTTCCAGATCATACCCACGTCGGTCTCACCCTCCAGGTAAGGCATGCGGGGCGCATCGGAATTGAAAGTACGAACCGAGGGCATCAGTTCGGACAGCTTTTCATAGGCCGCCTCGATTTCATTCGGATTGGTGCTGTTGCCGGAGTAGCCCAATACCCGCAGGCCAACGTGGAAAACCTCCCGCATGTCGTTGGTCAGCATCACCCGGCCATCGAAACGGTCTTCCCACAGGTCTTCCCAGGCAGTGACAGGCTCACCTTCGATGTCTGCGGTGTCCACGGCCAGCCCCGTGGTACCCCAGAGGTACGGGACGGAGAATTTGTTCTCCGGATCAATATCCAGGTTCACCAGTTCCGGGTCCAGATTATCGAAGCCCTCGATCTTGCTGCGATCGATCGGCAGCAGCAGGTCTTCCTGACGCATCTTGCTGACGTAGTAGGTAGAAGGTACCGCCAGGTCGTAGGCTGCACTGTCATCCAGCAATTTCAAGCGGGCATACATGGCCTCGTTGCTGTCGTAGGTGGTGTAGACCACCTGGATACCGGTTTCTTCAGTGAAGCGGTCGAGCACTTCCTGGGGCATATACTCGGACCAGTTATAGAGGTTGAGAACCTGGGGCTCCTCAGAACTGCACCCCGTCAATCCCACTGCCAGCAAGCCGGCCAGTGCCAGTTTCTTCATCGTTTGCTCCTTATCAGAATCCATTGAGACAACATCAGCATAACCAGTGAAAACACCAGCAACAGTGTGCCCAGGGCATTCACCTCGGGTTTCAGGCCCACACGCACCATGGAGTAAATGCGCAGGGGCAGAATCTCGTAGCTCGGGCCACTCACAAAAGTACTCACTACCACATCATCGAGGGACAGTGTAAACCCTAGCAGCCAGCCTGCCAGTAATGCCGGCATGATCACCGGGATCAGCACGGTACGGGTCATGGTGAAATCAGAAGCACCAAGATCCCGGGCGGCCTCTGGAAGACTCTCATCGAATCCGCTCAGCCGCGCCATCACCGTGATCACCACAAACGGAAGACAGAAGGTGACATGAGCCAGTAGCAGCGATACATAGCCGAGCTGCAGCCCCACCAACAGAAACAGGGCCAGCAACGAAATGGCCAGGACAATCTCCGGCGACATCATCACCACAAACAGCATGCCATTGAGCAGCTTCTTGCCCCGGAACCGGTAACGATGCAGGGCCAGGGCGGTCAGGGCGCCAATCACCGTGGACACGGTGGCGGCAGACAGCGCCAGCCAAAGGGAATTCCACATGGCATTGACCATGGCCCGGTTATCGAACAGCGCCTCGTACCAGCGCAGGCTGAGCCCGCCCCAGGCATAGCCGGTGCGGGATTCGTTGAAGGAGAACACCACCAGCACCACGATGGGCACGTAGAGCAAAATGTAGACGAGGGTCAGATAGGTGCGGGGCAACCATCGTGTCATCAGGCACCCTCCTCGCCAATTCGCCGTTTACTCAGGCGATGGGCGAACATGAGGAACGCCATGGTCAGGGTCAGTACAATGCTGGCCGCCGCCCCGAAGGGCCAGTTGCGGGCATCGAGGAACTGGTTCTTGATCACGTTACCCACCAGCAGATTGCGGGAACCGCCAAGAATGTCCGGCACGAAGAAAAGCCCCATGGCCGGCAACAGGACCAGCATCACGCCGGCCAGAACCCCCGGCAGGGTGAGCGGCACAATCACATGGATAAAGGTGGACAGCCGACCCGCGCCCAGATCGTGGGAGGCCAGCAGCAACTCCTGCTTCAGGTCTTCGAACACCGAATACAGCGGCAGGATCATAAACGGCAGCAGCAGATACACCAGCCCGATGATCACCGCGCCCTCGGTATAGAGGAGCTGCAGGGGCTCATCAATCAGCCCGATCGACATCAGGGCGCTGTTCAGCAGACCGTTGGTAGCCAGGATCAGCTTCAGGGCGTAGGTGCGCACCAGGGAATTGGTCCAGAAGGGCACGATCAGCAGGAAGATCAGGATCAGTTGTCGCTGCTTGCCCACTTTGGACAAGGCCCACGCAAACGGGTAACCAATCAGCAGGCACACCAGGGTGGTCATCGCCGCCATGTACAGGGAGTGGAGAAAAACCTCCAGATACAGCGGGTCAAACAGCTGGCGATAGGCATCCAGATTCAGGGGCAGGGACAGAAAGGTTGCCGGATCCCGGGTCATGACACTGGCGCCTACCACCAGGAGATTCGGTGCCAACACCAGAAACAGGAGCCAACCCCAGACCAGGATCAGGACGGCAGTTTTGAACGGCTGCTGCATAACGCTATGCATCGGCCGCAAGTTCCTCTGCCGTTGCGGTTTCGCCGGGCAGCAGCCATTCCCAGCCATCCACCCAACTGACCTTGACCGGCTCGCCCAGGCGGTAATCGAAGGCGGGATCGTCCTCATCAAAGAATTCGCTGGCCAATACCTCGGTGCCGTCGTCCAGGTGAATGACAGAATCCAGCGTGCTGCCTTTGTAGTTACGCTCGACAATCTTGCCCGCGACACCCTGCGCATCGGCCGGATCCAGCACCCGGATGTCTTCAGGCCGCAGCAGCACGCTCAAGGGCTGGCCTTCGCTTACCGCGAAGTCCGGTCGGCGCAGGGTTCGTTTGAGGCCAAAGACATCCACGGTAATAGAGCCATCGTGAACCGACTCGACCGTGCCCGGGAAAAAATTGGTTTCCCCTACAAACCGCGCGGTAAAGAGGTTGGCCGGTCGCTCGTAGACCTCCCGTGGAGTACCGAGCTGCTGCACCAGGCCATCCTTGAGGACCACTACGCGATCCGACATGGACAGGGCCTCTTCCTGATCGTGGGTTACGAACACGAAGGTGATGCCCAGTTCCCGTTGCAGACGCTTCAGCTCAACCTGCATGGTACGGCGAAGCTTGTAATCCAGGGCCGAAAGCGGTTCATCCAGAAGTAGCAGCCTCGGCCGCTTGACCACCGCCCGGGCGATGGCAACCCGTTGCTGCTGGCCGCCGGACAACTGATGCGGCTTACGGCGGGCAAAATCCTGCAACTGGACCATGGCCAGCGCTTCATCGACTCGCTGGCGAATCTCGTCCTTCGGGCGCTTTTCCATCTTCAGGCCATAGGCCACGTTGTCGAACACCGACATGTGGGGAAACAGCGCATAATGCTGGAATACGGTATTGAGCGGACGGTTTTCCGGGGCAGTGTGGGTGAGATCTTGTCCCGCCAGGGTGATGCTGCCCTCATCGGGATGTTCGAAACCGGCCATCAGCCGCAGCAGGGTGGTTTTTCCGCACCCGGAAGGGCCCAGCAGGGTAATGAACTCGCCGTCGTAGATCTCAAGATCCAGACCGTCGAGCACCGTTTTGCCACCGAATTGCTTGGAAAGATTGCTCAGGGATAGCAGTGTCTGTTTCATCGGCGCTGCCCAAAGAATGAGCGGCCTATTTTTCCAGAAACCGACGCAAACAAAAAGGGGCGCTGGGGTATTACAGCCCCGGCGCCCCTTTGACTGACAAAGCCCTCAAGCCTTTGGCTGGCTCTCAGGTATTGTCAGGCTTCAGTCCTCAGCCACACTGTTCAGGTAGGCCTTGTCCGAAATGTTGGTCCACTGACGAACCTGCTTCAGGTAGTCGCGCTGGGACTCGATGATTTCCTTCGCGAGCGGATCGTTCTCAGCGGCCTCGGCCAGCAGCCGGTTGGTGGTGCTACGCAGGGCATCAATGACTTCCGGCGGGAACACCTTGTGGGTCACATCCGGGTAGTCTTCCTTCATCCGATCCCAGGCCACGCCACTCTGGTGGGTGCTCTGGATGTACATGTCATAGGCGGCGGTGCGCATGGCCACACGCAGGATTTCCTGAAGATCCTTTGGCAGCTCTTCCCAGGTCTTCTTGTTGATCAGGAACTGGACTTCCGCGCCCGGCTCCTGCCAGCCCGAATAGTAGTACTTGGCGATCTGATGGAAGCCCATCTGGAAATCCAGGGCGGGACCGACCCATTCAACGGCATCCACGGTGCCACGCTCAAGTGCGGTATAGAGCTCACCCGGCGGCAGGTTGGTCACGGCAACCCCCAGCTCGGACATGACTTCGCCGGCAAAACCGGGGGTGCGCATCTTCAGACCCTGCAGGTCTTCCAGCGAGTTGATTTCCTCGCGGAACCAGCCACCCATCTGGTTACCGGTATTACCGCCCGGGAAAGACAGCATGCCGTACGGCTCGTAGACCTTCTGCATCAGTTCCATGCCCTCGCCGTGATAGAACCAGGCGTACATTTCAGGCGCAATCAGCCCGAATGGGATGGTGGTGAAGTACATGGCGTTCGGGATGGTGCCCTTGTAGTAGTAGGACGCGGTGTGCCCCATGTCGTACTGGCCGTTCCGCACCAGATCAAAAATCCCGAACGGCGCCTTGTGCTTGTTGGACGGATCTATGCGGATCTGCAAACGGCCGTCCGACATGGTTTCCGCCATGTCCGCCATATGCTGAACCGTCTCTCCCAGTACCGGAGAATTGGGCCCCCAGGTTTGCGCAAGGCGCAGAGTATAGTTTTCCTCGGCGAGGCCGATGCTGCTTGCGAGAAGCAGCGCCGACGCTACCGTTGCTTTCAGCAGGTGGGTCATTGTGGTTGAACCTCTATTTCATTGTTATGTTGTGATTTTTGATGCCTCGGAGATAGTAACCTGAGAGTTTAAAAAAGGCCAAAATCTGGTCACCCGGGCGTTTATTGACTATGTTGAATACCACTGATTGCAGTAATTCCAGGGATCCGGGATACAGTCCATGCCAGACAACGAGCTTTCCAGACATCGGGCACAGTTAGAGGCCCTCCGGGCCGCCTACGTGGAAAAGTTGCCCGAGACGTTTGAACGTCTCGAAGCGCTCATCGACGCGATACCGACCGACCCGAGTGATGCATTCGGGCTCGACAACCTGAACGCCTCACTCGGACTGCTATACCAGGAGGCCCACAAGCTCGCTGGCACTTCCGGTTCTCTCGGTCTTGAGTATGTTTCTACAGCAGCAAGGCAGTTGCTGTCTCTTGCCGAGAACTGGCACACGCATCCTCTCGACGCTCTTTCGAAAAGAGAAACAATGGATACGCTGGTCGAGACCATGCGAAATTGCGACCTGAAGCCGGTTGAGGAAAGCCCTGGACCCAGTAAACGCGGCTCTCGGAAAATCCACATTGTGGACGATGACGAGTTGGTGGCTCAGGAAATGCTTACCTGGCTTATTGAGGCCGGATTTGATGCGGAAGTTTTCCTGTCTTCGTCGGTTTATCTGGATATATTTGAAACGCTTGCCCGGCCAGACATGATTATTATGGACGTCGCCTTTGGCGAGGACATGAGCGCGGGGCCGGACATCATTCGACAGCTTCGCAACCGGCTGGGGAGAATGCCGGCGGTTATCTTTCTTTCCATCCATGACGAAATGCCCGCCAGGCTTGCAGCGCTCCGGGCGGGTGCCTCGCGCTATCTGGTCAAACCGGTCACCAAAGACCGCCTTATGGACCTCGCCCATGAATTCGCCGAGCGCAAGCACACGACAACCTACCGCGTTCTGCTGGTAGATGACGATCAAACCGCCCTGCAGGCCGCAAAAATACAGCTGGAATATGTTGGGCTTGAGGTACATGCCTGCGAGGAACCTCTGCAGGCATTGACAGTTGCGCGGGCGATCAGGCCAGATGTCATCATTCTGGATATTGTGATGCCCAACGTCTCCGGGACGGAACTCGCTGCCATCCTCAGGGAGGACCGTGAATTCGATGCCACTCCCATCGTCTTCCTGACGTCACAGTCTCATCAGGATGAGAAAACCTTGAGTGTTGCCCTCGGAGGCGACGACTACGTCCTGAAGCCGTTCGACACCGACTACCTGACCGCCACGGTCCGCGCCCGTGCCAAACGCTCCCGAAGGTTGCGCGAGCTCATCAATGCGACCGACAGCCGCTGATCAGACCTTGAACTGACCAACTAGCTCCCGAAGGCTCTCCCCCAGGCGCGCCAGTTCGTGGCTGGCTTCGTTGGTCTGGTTTACGCCGGTATCACTGCGTTGGGCAGCATCGACAATACGGACCACGTTCTGGTTAATCTCTTCGGCGACCTGGCTCTGCTGCTCTGAGGCTGTGGCGATCTGAGTCACCTGATCATGAATCTTGCCGACCGATGTCTCGATGGTTCGCAACGCGCTGGTTGCATGATTGATTCTTTCGACGGTTTCCGTCGAGCGGTTGCGTGATTTGTTCATCCGCTCAACCGATGCCTTGGATTCGGTAACAAAGCCGTCAATCATGGTGCGAATCTGATCAGCAGACTCGGCGCTGCGTTTCGCCAGCTGACGAACCTCATCCGCAACCACTGAGAAACCACGCCCATGCTCACCAGCCCGTGCAGCCTCGATGGCGGCATTAAGGGCCAGCAGATTGGTCTGCTCAGTCACAGCATGAATGACATCCAGCACCTGCTGGATCTCATCGGACTTTTCCGCCAGGGCATTGATGCTTCGGGCGGTATCTTCGATTTCTTCGGACAGTTTGTTCACGGCGCCCTGAGCACTGCTGATGGTTTCGCCACCTTCCCGGGCCATGCGATCGGCGTCTGAGGCCGAACTTTCAACTTCATTGGCATTACCGGAAATCTGCTGGATGGTGGCGGCCATTTCGTTGATGGCTGAGGCAATCTGATCCGTCTCGGACCCCTGCTCCTGAACCGAAGCCCGGGTCTCGTTTGCAACCCGGCTCAGTTCTTCCGCTGCAGAAGCCACCTGGTCTGTTGTCGCGCCCACCTCACGCATGGTGTCCTGGATCTTGACCACGAAGGCGTTAAAACGCCGGCCCAGCTCGGCCAGTTCGTCATTGCCCTCGTCTGGCAGTCGCTGGCGCAGGTCACCCTCACCGTCGGCGATTTCCTGCATCATGTTGCTGACGCTCTTCAGTGGCCGGGTCACGCTACGACCCACGAAGATGCCGATTACCAGGGCAATCACGACCACCAGCACTGTCACCAGCAGGATAAAGCCCAGGGTTTCGGCCATACCGGCTTCAATTTCTTCGCGAGCTGCTGCTACCTGGCGATCAATGTCGGTAATGTAGACGCCGGCCCCGATCATCCAGTCCCAGTCCGGGATGATCGTGGAGTAGGACATCTTGGGTTCTTCATTGCCAGAGGCCGGGTTCATCCAGTCATAGCCATAGAAGCCCTCACCGCGGGCCGCGTCGAAAAGATTGCCAACCAGTTTCCTGACAACCGGGTTTGACGTGGGGCCTTCTTTCGAAGGATCTGGAGCATACGCCAGGTTGAAAACATCCCGGGTGTAGGCGAATACATAATTGGTTTCGTCAAAACGGATAGAACGCAGACGCGCGGCAGCCGCCTCCTTCGCCTCTGCTTCTGTCATTGAGGGGTCGTTCTTGGCCTCCAACACCACTGCCTCAGCAGCATCAATCAGGTTCTGCAGCCCGGTCTTGCGTGCCTCGAGAAGACTGGTCTCCAGGCGTTTGAGTTCGGCTTCTCCGTTCGCCTGAATCTGATTGGCGGTGATCCAAGCGAGGGTTGCCGCCGTTATCAGTACAGGCATCAGTACGGCGATAAGTAAGCGGCTTCGGATTTTTAACCGGCTCAGAACATTCATGCTTTCAAACTCCCGGGAACTTGCTATTGATGCGGATTATCCACAGACCAACTCAGGTGATCTGTTCCAGTTTGTTAAAAGAGATTTCACTGACTCTCTCTGCGCGTGTTCAGCGCTACGGATAAACGGACCTTCCGCCAATGTTTTCAGACAAGTAGAGTAACGGCAGTAACGTAAATGTCTTGAGCAAGCGTCAGACTAAAGGACCACTACGAAGGTAGGCCAATGAAGCACCTGTTTCTGGTACGCCATGCCAAATCCAGCTGGGCCGATGAAACGCTCTGTGACCGGGAGCGGCCACTGAACGCCCGGGGCGAGAGTCAACTGGTACCTCTGGGCAAGGCTCTGGAAGCAGCGGGCGCGTTCCAGGGCGAGATCTTCACCAGTGATGCCACCCGCGCCATCGCCACACTTGAGGGGGCAGTGCCTGAGATGGCTGCTCGCGAGCGCTGCCAGCATCTTGCCGAGCTGTACACCTTTGACTACCGGCGTCTGCTCGCCTGGCTGGAACATCGCGACGCTGATTCCGGAATCACGCTTGTAGGTCACAATCCTGCCTTGCTGGAACTGGCCCAGTGGCTGCTGAAACATCCTCCCGAACAGCTACCTACCGCCAGCTTCATTCACATCCGCCTCCCGATCAAACATTGGCACCAGCTAGACCGGGGCAAGGGCAAGCTGGTGGCTCTGATGACGCCACAGGATTACAGCTATGCCCACTTCGAACGGAAACTTAAAAAGAAAGCCAGAACCGAGGGAGACGACCCGGCAAGGGACATCCCCAAGGCCCTTCACCACCAACATGATCGGCTAAGGCAACTGGAGCGTGGTGTTATCCTGGGCCTGGACGACGAATTCCTGCACCAATACCGGATTGCGATTCGGCGCAGCCGGGCCATTGCCGAATCGGTGCAGGAAGTGACCGGTGACAAGACGCTGGCAAAAGCGGTTAAAACCCTGAAACGTCATGCCCGTGCGACGGGACCGTTACGCGATCTGCATGTTTTTCTCCAGGACTTGCCTGAATTGTGTGGCGACAATTCGGAAATCCGGGCAGCCCTGCAGATCTGGTTCGAACAGGAAACCGCCAACCGCCACAAAAAACTGGTCAAGCGCCTGCAGAGCAAGCGCTATCACGACAGCATGGAGCACTGGCTGAACCTCATTGAGTCCCGAAAGTTCCAGAAGTTGGCGGAGACTCTGAGGGCAAAAGACATCCGAAAGGCGGTGGAGAGCCGTATAAAAGGGTTCAACAAATTGACCGCTGAGCTGATGCATACCTCCCCGGATGAGGATATTCATCGGCTTCGCAAGCAACTCAAGCGAATCCGTTACCTGATGGAGCTGGACTCGAAAACCTGGAAGTCCGAGCTGAAAACGATGAAAGCACGCCAAAAGCTGTATGGCCGCTTCCAGGATCTACATGTTCAGATCGAACTGCTTGACCAGTTCCGCAAGGCGGCCCCGGAGGTCTTACCCGCCGCCCTCGACGGGATTCTGGAAACCCTCGAAGAGCGCAAAGTGGACGCCCGGAAACAGATTCTGACCCTTGGAGGACTTGATGGAGCCCCGTTATGACACCCTGTTTTACGACGGACAATGCCCACTATGTGCCAAGGAGATTCGCACCTTGCGCAAACTGCAGCGTGGCAATCTCATCTTCGCAGACATCCACGAACAGCGTGATGGCAGCGGCAATTTGCCGAGCCATGAAACTCTGCTGCGACGCCTGCACCTGATGACCTGGACCGGGGAATGGGTCATCGGCTTGCCTGCAAACGTTCGGGCCTGGTCCCACACGCCCTATGGCTTTCTGTTCAAGCCCCTGCTGTGGCCCGGCATTTTCCAGATTGCCTCGCGTATCTACGGGAGATGGGCAGATAAGCGCTTTGAACGTAAGTACGCCTGCGCCTTCGGTAACAACGAGGCGGCTTAATCGTACATATGCGGAGTGACGCTCGGCGGTCGAACCCTTATCCTGAGGCATAACCTTATTCCATCAGTTTGAGGAGCTCAGCTATGAAAACTGCCCATGACCTTGTAGAAGCCGCCAGGAAAGAAATCCAGGAAGTGCCCCTGGATCAGGCGGACGATGCCATCAGGAATGCCGATCTTCTGCTGGATGTGCGGGATGCGGATGAATACCGGGCTGGCCATATACCGGGCGCGGTGAACATTTCCCGCGGCTTGCTGGAGTTCAAGTTTACCAACGATCCGGCGTTTGAGAGCCGCGACATGAACATTGTCTGCTACTGCAAAACATCCGGGCGAGCCGCCCTGAGCGCCAAGGCCCTGAAGGAAATGGGCTACATGCATGTGCAGTCCATCGCCGGTGGATTCGATGCCTGGCAGGAAGCAGGCAAACCGGTCGCCAAGCCGGAACTGCCCTCGTTCGAGTAATGGATACCTACAGGCAGCAGGTCTTGTACTTCCGGCCACTGCCACAGGGGCAGGCGTCGTTCCGACCGGGCTTCAACTGGCCCTCGCTGGTGTCTCCCCGAAGGTAATACCAGCGGCCCTGCTCCTGAACGAAATCGGATTTTTCTTCGAGAAAGCCCCAGCCCTTGCCCAGGCGGTAGAGCGCTCGGAAATGAACCCTGCCGCGATTGCCCGACTCACTGGTGTCCAGGATCTGCAAACCGGTCCATTCCGGCGAGTCTGCCAGAGTGAGCGTCTGTGGTCGTGTGCTCTGGTGCCAGGTGGCTCGCAGGTAATCCGGAAGATCGAGAACGAACGCTGCGTAACGGGACCGCATCAATGCCTCCGGCGACGGAGCCGGTTTATCCTGATGGAACGGCTGGCAGCATTCGGGGTAGGATTTGCCGCTGCCACAGGGGCAACTTTGGTGTTCAGGCTGCTGGGTCATCGGGGATCATTCTTTTCGACTTTGCTCCTGGCCCCGCAGTGTATCAATATCTGACCGGTACTGCTCCGGCCTTTTCCAACGACTTCCTGGTGATTTCCTTTGACGGATGTATCGCTGTTACAGATTCTTCTGGCCAACCTTGCCATTCTCGCCGGGGCCTGCCTGCAGGGCGTGGCCGGCTATGGCATTGGTACACTGGCTGCGCCATTGCTTTTTCTTATCAGCCCGGTGTTGGTCCCCGGCCCCCTGATACTGAATGCCACTCTGCTTACTGTCTTCATGCTGATACGCAATCGAGGCGCATTGCAGGTCCGGGAAGTGCGCTTTGCCATTGTGGGCGGAGTTGTCGGCGCAATTCTGGCGGCTCTGACATTGCTGGTGATCTCGACGGCGGGCTTCGAGCTGATTTTTGGTGTGCTGATTCTCGCCGGGGTAGCGCTCAGCATTGGTGGGCTAAAGCCTGCGCTGAACGCCCGCAACAGCGTGATGGCCGGAGCCGCCTCGACCTATATGGGCACGATTACCGCAGTGGGTGGGCCACCGATCGCCTTGATCTACCAGAATGAAAAGGGGCCTCTGGTCAGGGCCAATATGTCCGCGTTCTTTCTGGCGGCCAGCGTCCTGAGCCTGTCAGGCCTGCTCGCTTCCGGCTACCTGGGAACGCGGGAGCTGTTCCTGTTCGCAGTGACCTTCCCGGGCGTATTCCTGGGCTTCTGGCTTTCCGGCAAACTCGTCAACCGCATGCCCTTTGAAGGCCTTCGCCCGGTCATTCTCGGCATCGCGGCCATCGCCGGAACCGCAGCCCTCATTCGCGGCCTGCTCCCGCTCTAGGAATCGGCCCAGAGCCGGACACGGAACCGATTCTTGCGCCAGAGCAGCGCCAGCCAGATGGCATTGGCGTTGATCAGGAAAGCCAGGATCCACTCGAAAGCATCGTCCTTGCGGCTATAGAACTCCGGGGCCACGCCATTCAGGATCACTGAAAGAATCCCCACAGCGAGGGTCAGTTGGCAGAGATTCAACAGCCTCATGCCCGTGTGTTTCCAAAGTGGATGGCTGCGCAAGCCGGCGCTAACCAGCAACTCACAGATGAAGGTGAGCGAAAAATACAGAACCACACCAACACGGCGGACCAGATTGAAGCCGTCGCCGGCATGGCCCAGCGCCAGGGTATAGGCGGCAAGCGACACACTGGCCACCATACCCAGCCACGGGATCCAGGCAACCCCGGACGAATGTACGCCGAGCTGGCGCAACCACCGGCCGTTGAGCCACCAGAACAGAATCCCGAGCAAGGCCGCCGGCAGCATGGTACCTTTGAAAATGAAGTAAGATGTTCCGTGACGGCCGGTACGACTGATGCTGGTGCAACTATCCCAGTAGGGAATGCATAGCTCAACGTGGCCCTCCAGCACCGAAACAACAAAGGTGACATGGATCGTAACCAGCGGAATGAGAGCCGCAGCCAGTGCAAGCCACCAGAGGTGGAAAAAGCGGTGATCCGACATGATGGACGATTCCCGTTCAGGTATCGAGAAACGAATATCGACGATGCTCAGGCGCTTGACCCCAGCATGATTAGCGAACACTATTTGACCAAATTTTGCAATTCAGTCTCTTCATTTACCAACTCATTCCGTCAAAATGGCTAAAGTAGGTAATCGGACCGAGCCATGAACAAAAGCCATCAGGAAATTGTTGAAACACAGGTGGATGTCGCCGAGCTTGCCATTGGCATGCATGTTACTCGGCTGGACCGCCCGTGGGAGGAGACCGATTTTCTGATTCAGGGCTTTGTGATCAAGGACCAGGCGGACATTGACGCCCTACGGGCCCAGTGCGCGTTCGTTTTCATTGAGGGGCGGGTCCAAAAAGCG
Source organism: Marinobacter sp. L-13 (assembly GCF_056857715.1). NCBI lineage: Bacteria > Pseudomonadati > Pseudomonadota > Gammaproteobacteria > Pseudomonadales > Marinobacteraceae > Marinobacter > Marinobacter sp. L-13. The sequence goes on along the minus strand of NZ_JBSXNQ010000050.1, from coordinate 47,161 downwards.
CGCGCTCCCCAGGAGGCCGGCTCGCGGAACGGTCAGCGATCAGGACTGCTGGGACTGTTCAAACGCAAGTCCGCCCCCGAACCGACACCCAAAACCCCGCCTGTGCCGCGCAAGCGAGTCACCTATATCAATAAGGTCGACGCGGGCACTGAAATGGCCACGGCCAGGATCCGGTTCAAGGACGCCCAGGACACGGCCAAGTCGATCATGTCTGGATTGCGCGTGGGACGCACGCTGGACATCAACAACGCGCGCAAAGTTGTCAAAGGGTGCGTTGAGAGCGTGCTGAGAAACGAGAATGCCCTGATGCTCCTTACCAAGATCAAGCATCAGGACGCCTACACGGCCGAGCACTGCATCAATGTTTCGATTCTTTGCGCGGCATTCGGGAAACACCTCGGATTACTGCATGGGGAAATCGAGAGCCTGGCGCTCTGCGGCCTGTTGCATGATGTTGGCAAAACAAAAATCCCGGACGAAATCCTGAACAAACCGGGCGCCCTGACTCCTAAAGAATTTGAGCTGATGAGGCACCATACGACTCACGGAAGAACCATTCTTATGGGCACCAGTCATTCACTGAATACGGCTGTCGATGTTGCGTTCAGTCATCATGAAAGGATGGACGGTTCAGGGTACCCCAGGGGCCTCAGCGACCATCAGATTCCCTATTTCGCGAAGATCGTGGGGCTGGTCGATACCTACGATGCGATTACCAGTGATCGAGTCTACGACAAAGGCAGGGCGTCCATGCAGGCGCTGGATATCATCCACAAACACCGGGGCACCCAGTTTGACGCGGAACTTGCGGATCAATTCATTCAGCTCATTGGCATTTATCCGCCCGGCTCCATTGTGGAAATGGTCAACGGCGAGGTTGGCATCGTTATCGAGAGCCGGCCAGATCATAAACTCAAGCCCTGCGTTCTGTTGGTCAGAGAAGCTGATAAAAGCCGGATGAACCCCTATCGCACGGTCGACCTGAAGGCCAGCGCGGAAGATGGCGCTGGTGAGGTGTATCGTATCGCCCGGGAAGTCCCGGACGGAACCTATGAGATCGTTCTTCAGGAGTTTGTCGATCAGGACCTGATTGTCACCAAGCCAAAGCCCCACCTCGGTTCCAAAACCACATAAAAGCGACAGTCGGTTACTTTTCAATCCGAAACGCCTTGCTATACTGCTGGCCAAACAGACTCCGGCACAAAAGACATGGATTCCGGCATACCGTCCCTCAACATTCCCGCCACACCAGAAGACGTGGAGCTTCTGGGGGGCACCCCCGTCGAGGGGCTTAGAGCCGTGCTCGACAACCTGGACGCCCTGGTTTACGTATCAGACTTTGAAACCCATGAGCTTCTGTACATGAATGCTTATGGCCGGAAAATCTGGGGGTCCATAGATGGCAGAAAGTGCTGGGAAGTCCTGCAGGATAGCGCCAGCCCCTGCGACTTCTGCACCAACCACCTGCTGATTGACTCAGCAGGCAGTCCTTCCCCCCCGCACATCTGGGAATTCCAGAACCGACTGGACCAACGCTGGTACCAGTGCCGGGACCAGGCGATTCCCTGGATAGATGGCCGGCTGGTCCGCCTGGAGATCGCTACCGACATCACCGAACGAAAAGAAATGGAGCTGGCACTCAAGGAAGCCCATGAGAAAGCCCGGGCTGCTGCCTTGGAGGACGACCTTACCGGACTTCGAAACAGAAGAGCCTTTTTCGAACTGGGAAACCAGCTTTTGAAACAGTCCCGCCGCAACAACTCGCCTCTGGGCATCATCATGTTTGACCTGGACCACTTCAAGCAGATCAACGACAACCATGGCCACGAGGCCGGGGATGAAGTGTTGCGGGCCATCGGGAATCTGGTCCGTCGCAACGTCCGGGAGGCCGACATTGCCGCGCGCATTGGCGGAGAGGAGTTCGCAATCCTTCTCGCCGATGCTCATGCAGCTGAGGCCTCAGAAATGGCAGAACGACTGCTGGGGCTCATGCAGGGAATGCCAGTCCAGTATCGTGATGTCCGTCTCCTGCCAGCGGCCAGTTTCGGCATTTCAGAACTACACCCCGAGGAGCCAGACCTGAAGAATCTTCTGGCCAGGGCCGATAACGCAATGTACGAATCCAAAGCGTTTGGCAGGGGAAGGGTGCGAATCAAGCCCTGAACGCACCCGGGCAATTCAACCGGGACGCCTGGTAACCGCCATGGTCAGCCGGGAAATACAGGTGGTTTTACCTTCTTCGTTCTCAAGCAGAATTTCCCATACCTGAGTGGCGCTACCAATATGGATGGCCCTGGCCGTGCCATACACCCAGCCTTTGGTAACCGGACGGATGTGGTTGGCGTTGATATCCAACCCAACCGCAACGGTTTCCGAATCCTTCAGACAGCAATTGGCCGCCATGCTTCCCAGGGTTTCCGCCAGCAACACCGACGCTCCTCCATGGAGAATGCCAAACGGCTGGACTGTGCGTTCATCCACGGGCATACGGCCCTTCACATAATCATCGCCAATTTCCAGGTATTCGATACCCATGTGACTAACGGCCGTGTTCTGACTGGACTGGACAAGTTGTTCGAGGTTCGGGGTACGGGACCAGATTGCCATGGGGGAATTACTCTCGATGTTGTTTGAAAAGAAATCTCGGAAAGGCTAGTGTATACAGATAGGATGCGAACTACCAAGCCCTTCTTCTGTGTCCCACGCCTGCCTTTTCGATCAATCCCTCAAACTCCCGCACAGGCACCGGCCTGCTGAAATAATAGCCCTGAAACCGGTTGCACCCCATCATAACAAGGCGTTCCAGCTGCCCTTTCGTTTCCACGCCTTCCGCCACCGCCGATAGTTTCAGTGACGAAGCGAGGGCCAGAATGGTCTCTGCGATGGCAGCATCATTGGGATCATCGAGGATGTCTCGCACAAATCCCTGGTCAATTTTAAGCTCATCCAGCGAGAGCCGTTTCAGGTAACCAAGGGATGAATAGCCCGTGCCGAAATCGTCCAGGGAAATGCGTATGCCCATGCTTCTCAGGGTTCGCAGTGTTTCTTCCACCAACTCAAGATCGTAAGCCAGTGCACTCTCGGTGATTTCCACTTTCAGGTTTCTGGGGGATGCCCCCGTTTTTCTGAGCAATGCCATCACAGTTGAGCAAAAAGACGGCAGATGGAACTGCCTCGCACTCACGTTTACCGACACCTGGAGCCGTGCCAGAACACCGCCCCGTTTTTTCCAACTGGCTATCGTGGACATGACCTCTTCGAGTACCCAGTAGCCAACCGATTCAATGAGGCCCGTTTCCTCTGCCAGCGGAATGAACTCGGCGGGAGACACCATGCCACGGCCCGGACAACGCCATCGAAGCAACGCCTCGGCACCTATCGGCTTACCTTTCTCGTCAACAAGAACCTGGTAGTGCACTGCCAACTGGTTCTTCCGAATGGCCAGTCGAAGGTCGGATTCCATGGCCAGGCGTTCGGACACCTTTTTCTGCATCATGGCATCGTAGAAACGGATGCAGTTGCGACCGTCTTCCTTGGCACGAAACATGGCCATGTCGGCCTGACCAAGGAGCTCTTCGAGGGAATCATCGTGATCAAAAAACAGGGTGACACCAATACTTGGCGTACCGGTGTACTCAAAGCCATTCAGTTCATAGGGTTCGTTCAGTGCTTCCCGGACTTTCTCACAGACCTTTTCCACGCGGGCGGCAGCGCTGGAAGCATCGGCCGGAAACCCCTTCAGAATGAGAACAAACTCATCGCCACCAAGCCTTGCGACGGTATCCCACTCCCTGACTGTCTGCTTGAGCCTTTTGCCGACCTGAATCAACAGCTCATCTCCTGTCATATGGCCCGCCGAGTCATTGATGTTCTTGAAGTGATCCAGATCGATAAAGACCAGGGCGCCGTGGCTATGATCCCGGGTGCTTCCAGTTAACGCCTGGGCCAGGCGATCCCGCAACAGGCGCCGGTTTGGAAGGCCCGTCAACGCGTCGTAGAACGCCAGTTTCTCTATCTCTGATTCCGATTGCTTGCGGTCACTCACATCGTAGAAGTACCCGTGCCAGATCATGCTGTCATCGGCCAACCGGGCAGGAACCGACCGCGCTTCCATCCAAGCCGTTGTTCCGTCCTGTTTCCTGGCCCGGAAGTTTGTTTCAAACGGCGTCATTTGCCGCCTTGATTCATCTACATCTTCGTCGAAGGATTTCTTGTCTTCTGGATCAATGAGGTCTAAAAGGGGCTTCGCATCCAGGCTGAGTGCATCGGCCGGGAGTCCGAACAGCTCCTTCACTTTTTCACTGATGAAGGGAAACGTGGTTTGCCCGTCGGGGTACATCCTGAACTGGAAAATAACCCCCGGAAACTGGTCGGAATACCGATAGAGGCTGTTTTCGAATCGCACATTGCGACTGGCCAATATCTGTCGGTGCACCGAAGCCCCCAGAACTTCGCCTACCTGGAGCAGAAATTCCTCTGTACCCGGATCCAGTGCACAGGAATGGTCAAGAAAATCGAACCCCAGAATACCGCTGACTTGTCCCTCCAGCTTCAAACCAACGAGAACCAGACTCCGGATACTTTCAAGAAGGAATTCCAGTTTCTCTTCTTTTGCATCCGGGGGAAGTTGTTCGACTTCGGGGATCACCAGAACCGGAAGGATCTGAAGCTGCTCCATAAGCCAGGGATATCGGTCCTTCGGAACATTTTGAATGGCATCCCGTTGGGGTGTGACGCCGTCTCTGCAGGTTTCATGGGAGATTGAAATTGTCTGGGTGGCTTCTTCGAAATTGATCAGGTAGGCGCGATCAGATCCAAGCCAATCGCCAAGCTCAGCAATAACCCCGTGGATGCAACCATCCAGTTCGTCAATCTTCGAGCGGGCAAGGTTGAGCGACAACCTGTACACGAAATCCCTGTGGCCCGAGGTAACTGCCTTTGCCATTGCTACGGACTCCTTCCCAGCAATACTGCCCATGAATTTTATTTTATACCGGGAGTACCTGTACTGAGTTACGACGGGTGCGCCTCAAAAGTTCATGTGCTAGCACTAACGGTAGCCTCTCAACTCGCTTTTGTATAACGAGCTTTATACTGCACCCTGCCAGAGTTCACAAGCTCATAAAGCCGGTCCGCAATGCGCTCTCTTAGTTCAAAGGAATTACACGGCGAAGCCTTGGAAAAAGTCAGAAACAGGCCCTCACGGCTAACCGGCGTTTCCAGCGGAACGAAATCGTCAGCAATGCCCATGTATTCAAGTTTCACCTCTCCCTGAAGGACTTCATAGAGCACATAATCAACACGATCAACCAACGCCATCTGGAAGGATTGCTCAATGGACCGGACACCTTCAATGCGCAGATTCTGCTCTGCATACCGGTCGAAGTTCTGGCCAAAGCTGTTGTTGATCAGGGTACTGCCGCGCTTGCCCTTCAGGTCTGGCCAGTGGCGATAGACGAACTCCCGCCCGATGGGCACCCAGACCGCTGTTGGCAAGTGCGTGACCGGAGGAAGCAGATAATCCATGTAGCGAATGCGTTCCGACGTGATGAACGCCCCGGCTACCATATCAATCTCCCCCTCGCGCGCCATCCGTTGGACCCGGGCCCAGGAACCGATATCTTTCACTTCCACAGTTACGCCGAGGGGTTGGGTAATTTCCCGGAGCAAAGCAGGTACGGCGCCATTCAGGAAACCAGGATTTTGCTCGTCTCGCCAGAGCAGGGGCGGATACTCCGGATTACCACTCACGGTGAGTGTGTCGCACGGGGTTACTGCCGTGGCATTAGTCGGCGAAAGAATCATCGCGGCTGCAAAAAAGACAAGTGACTTACCAACAACAGAAAACAATAGCTTATTCAACTCTGACAAGACCTTCTTTGTGCCAGCCCAGACGGCCGGTTTCGACAACCTGGCGACGTATCCCCGGCACTGGCCGGATCATGAAAAGATCGCCGTTTCTGCCCACCATGGCTCGGGGTACACCAGTTGCTTTGGCTATGTCAGCGTGCGTTTCCATGTGTTCAGCCTCACCATGCACCGGAATGGCAATGGCAGGCCTGACCCATTTGTACATTAACTCCAGTTCTTCCTGCGCAGGATGACCTGAAGCATGAATTGGCAAATCCGCATCTTCGGCGGTGATTACCCGGACACCCAACTCTTTCAGTCTCGCCACGAGCGCCTCGATGGCTTCTTCATTGCCGGGAATAGCACGGGCGCTGAAGATAACTGTATCGCCGGTTTCCAGCTCGAAATCCGGATGCGTACCAGCAGCCAGTCTGCGCAGGGCCGTTCTGGGTTCACCCTGACTGCCGGTGGCCACGGCCAGGACTTCATCCCGGGGCAGATAGCCAAGATGAGCGGGATTGATCAACTGGTCAGCCGAATCCCACAGGCCGGCGGCTCTGGCGGCGCCACTCATATTGATCAGCGAACGGCCCAACAGCCCCATATAGCGCCCTGTTTCCCGCGCAATCGAAGAGAGCGTATGCAGGCGGGCAATATTGCTGCCGAAGCAGGTCACTACAACGCGCCCCTCAGCGGATCGTATAGCCTGCAACAATCCGGTATGCAAGGCCGCCTCGGACACCGAGTGACCTGACACCGTTGCGTTGGTGGAGTCGCATACCATGGCGTTCACACCCTCTTTCGCCAGATCGCTAAAGGTCTGTGGCGAATAGCCATGGCCGACCAGCGGCTGCTCATCCAGCTTCCAGTCACCGCTGTGAAAGATGTTACCTGCGGCGGTTCTAATCATCAGGGCGTTGGGGTCCGGGATGGAATGCGTCAGCGCCAGCCATTGCACGCTGAAAGGCCCGATCTGTTTGCTCTGGCCGGTCTCCACTTCAATGATCGGAACCCGGTGCAGCAGATCGAACTCCGCCAGTTTTCGTCGCAGAATTTCCGCAGTGAACCGACTGGTGTAGATCGGACACTGCAACAGCGGCCAGAGATAGGGTACGGCTCCAACGTGATCCTCATGGGCATGGGTAATAATCAGGCCTGCCAAGCGGTCACGGCGGTCAGCGATGAAAGCGGGATCCGCCATTTGTACCGGCGGCTCCCCCCGGTGGTGCACGGTTCCGTCAGCGGCAATACGGCCAGGCTTTGGAAAGGTGACGCCGCAATCCACCATCAACCAGGCACCGTCGTGGCCATAGAGGTTGAGGTTCATGCCAATTTCGCCGGTCCCTCCCAGGGGCAGAAACCACAGATCAGACTGCGCAGGAATCATTCGGCGGCTCGGTCCAGATACTTCAACACCAGGTCCTCGTGTATGCCTTCCATTTCAATCAGTTTCAGCGCCGCCCGGATATCGTCGGCGTACTGAATCACCGGCGAGTTTTTCGCAACGGCGATGTAAGAGCGCTCTCCGGGCACAAAGAACGGCGAGACCTCAATATCCAGACCCAGTTTCTCAACCGCGTACAAACCCACCAGTTCTGGCGCAATCACCACATCCACCCGGCCCTTCTGCAGCATCAGCATCAGGTTTTCATATCGGGGCGCCGGCTCTTTGAGCAGGTCCTCATCATCATCAAACCTCGGGAAATACGACGCGCCTTCCAGCACGCCAATGGCCCTGCCATAAAGATCGGCGTAGCGTTCAATGCGGTGCTCTTTGTTCAGATAAAAGAACAATCGCCGTTCTGGCGGAAACGCCGGCGCCACAAATTCCATCAATTCGGCCCGTTCCTCGGTTTCCAGAGGACCAAGCATGACATCAACCTCGCCCTGCTGGACCATTCTCAACACGCGCCTGAACGGGGCTTCCCGGTAGTGCACTTCCCAGCCGAGCCGCTCGGCAATCTCCTCGAAGATCTCCACGTAGAGGCCGGTTCTCTCCCCACCCTCGAGAATCCGGTATGGGGGTGCATGGTTGGCACCCACGGTGATGGTAAGAGGTTCCACAGTTTCTGTGCCCTGCTGGGCCCAAGCGTGAAACACCAACACCATCAGAAGGGCGGCTGTTAGCACTCGCATTCCTGTCGTCCTTGCCTGTGAGCCTTTCAGGTTCTTATGCAGTCTGGTCATCTGTGTCCAGTATAGACGGTTCAAGATCCGGGAACGTCGGATTTACGTAATCACGGTTGAAATCAACCACCCATGGCACAAGGTCGATTACCAGATCAGTTAAGAAGCGGTTCACCAAACCGGCTACACGTTATTTACCAATAGCTGTCGAAGTGCCATTCATTCGTCAACATATAAGGACGGACACCATGAAGATTCTGATGGTTCTCACCTCACACGACCAGATGGGCGACACCGGCCACAAGACCGGCTTCTGGCTCGAAGAATTCACCGCGCCCTACTATGTTTTCCGGGATGCCGGTGCAGACATCACCATCGCCTCGCCGAAAGGCGGCCAGCCGCCAGTGGACCCCAACAGCGAGGCGGAAGAGGCACTCACGGAAACCACCCGTCGTTTCCAGCAGGATGCCCACGCCAAGGAATCCCTTGCCAGCACCAAGAAGCTGAGTGATGTGGACATGAACGAGTACGACGCGATTTTCTATCCGGGTGGCCACGGCCCGCTCTGGGATCTGGTCAACGACGACAAGTCCATTGCCCTGATCAAGACCGCCTACGAGCAGGACAAGGTCATTGGTGCGGTTTGCCACGCGCCGGCCGTGTTCAAGAACGTGGAAGTCAAACCGGGCCAGAACATCGTTGGCGGCCGGGAAGTAACGGGCTTCACCAACAGCGAGGAAGAAGCAGTAGGCCTCAGCGGTGTGGTGCCTTTCCTGCTCGAGGACATGCTGAAGGAAAATACCGCCACCTACACCCGCGGTGACGACTGGGCTCCGCACATCGTGGTGGACGGCAAGCTGATCACCGGGCAGAACCCGGCATCCTCCGAGGGCGCCGCGAAAGCCGTTGTGCAGGCTTTGCAGGAGGCCTGATCCGGTAAAGACCGGAAGATGAACCCAAGGCCAGGTGAGATTCTCATCTGGCCTTTTTCTTACGCTTCGAGTTCATTCCCCCGCGTGACTGATCAACTGGCCAGGAGCGCCCTGCTCCAGCAGTTCACGAATATGATCCGGTATCGTCACTTTTCCCATCACTGAAGGCTGAATCACCACGTAAGTCACATCGGCATCGGCGATAAACGCCTCATCCCCATACCTGAAGAATTCAAGATGCAACGTGAACGAAGTGTTGCCGATTCGCCCCGCCCGAACACGCGCCTCCAGCACATCATCGAACTTTGCCGGGGCTTTCCAGTTTACGGTGAGACTCACAACCTGAATATCCAGGTCCTGATCCAGTAGATGCTGGTAATCGCCAAACAGCGTACGGATGTATTCGTTCACTGAAATATCAACGAAATCCGCATAACGGGCATTGAATACCACACCCTGGGCATCGCACTCGCCATAGCGAACCCGGAAGCGAAAACGGAAAGGCAGATCACCAGTCATGAAGCGCTCCGATTAAAGTTCAGTTACTGACGCCAACAGCTTCTCATATCTGTGCTAACGTTTTGAGGAATATCTCAAAAAAGCTGGCCAGCGCTATGAGCAACCCGAAGCACACCCTTTTCTGGATGACGCTGTTCCTCGGCGTGGTCGTCATCGTCGGCGCCCTGATCCACAAACCTCTGATCTCGGCCTTCATGGCCAACTGGGTTTTCAACCTGCTGATTTTCGGAGTATTGATCGTCGGTATCGCCCTCACCTACCGGCAGGTATTTGTCCTTTTTCCGGAATTGAAGTGGATTGCACAGTTCCGGACCGGGCATGCCGGACTGTCGGTGGTTCAGGAGCCTAAACTGCTGAAGCCACTGGCAAGACAGCTCGGAGAAGATGCAACCAAGGACCGGTTCACTCTGTCTACGCTCTCCCTGCGGACCGTGCTTGATGGTATTCACTCGCGTATGGATGAGCAGCGCGAGATCACCCGTTACTTCATCAGTCTTCTGGTTTTCCTCGGTCTGCTGGGTACCTTCTGGGGCCTGCTCGGCACCATCAACTCGGTCGGCCAGGTGATCACCGGCCTTGATATGAGCCAGGAGGATTTCGGCAAGGTGTTTGCCGAACTGCAGGAAGGCCTGCTCACACCGCTTGAGGGCATGGGCACGGCCTTCAGTTCCTCCCTGCTGGGCCTTGGCGGCTCGCTGATTCTTGGTTTTCTCGATATCCAGGCCGGCCATGCCCAGAACCGCTTCTATGACGGCCTTGAGGAGTGGCTGACCGGCGTGACCAATCTTGTAGACCGCGTAGACAGCGAGAAAGACCTGTCATGATCGGATCCAGGCGCCGAAGCCGAAGCACCACCAACGTCTGGCCGGGGTATGTGGATGCCCTGTCGGCACTGCTGATGCTGGTGATCTTCATGCTGCTGGTATATGTGGTCAGCCAGCTCTATCTGTCCCAGACGCTGTCTGACCGGGATACCCAGCTGGCCCGCCTGAATGCCCAGTTGAACGAACTCTCGGAGATGCTTGGCCTGGAAGAAAGCCGGAGTGAGGCACTGGAAGCTCAATTGACCAGCGTTCAGGACCGCAACAACAGCCTGGTCGACCAGCTGGAATCTACCCGTGAGCGGCTGATGCAGCAGACCGCCATCGCCGATGCGCAATCAGAACGACTGGCCGGCATGGAAGAATCCATTGACGAAAAAGACGAGATGTCCGCAAGCCAGCAGGCCATGATCCTGCGGCTATCCAATCAGATCGCCTCACTGAGGGAACAACTCAGACAGATTGCCTCGGCCCTGGAGCTGCAGGAACAGATGACGGCGGAGAAAGAGCAGGAGCTGGAACAGGTGAGCCGACGGCTGAACACCCTGCTCGCCGAGCGGGTCAGCCAGCTGGAACAGTACCAGTCGGAATTCTTTGCCCGGCTCCGGGATATTCTGGCGGGTAACGAGAACGTGCGGATTGTCGGCGACCGCTTCCTGCTGCCCTCGGAACTGCTGTTTGCCTCCGCCTCGGCGGAACTGGGCGAGGAAGGCCGGCAGGAGCTGGACAAGCTTGCGGATTTGCTGCTGGATGTGGCCGAACGAATACCCGAGGACGTGGACTGGATACTGCGCATCGACGGCCACACCGATATCCTGCCCATCAATACACCGCGCTTTCCATCGAACTGGGAGCTGTCCACCGCGCGGGCGGTTGCAGTCGTGCGCTACCTTGCAGCGCAGGGTGTACCGGAACGGCGCATGGCGGCTGCCGGCTTTGGCGAGTTCTTCCCGGTGGCGGAAGGCACCTCACCGGAAGCGCTTCAGAGAAACCGGAGAATCGAGCTCAAGCTGACGGATCGCTAGCCCTGGGAATGGCTCAGCAGGGCGCTGACCGTCATGGTGTAGGGCGCCTCAATGCCCAGTCGCTCGCAGCGTCGCAGGACCGCGCCGGCAATACTGTCAAGCTCCAGGGGCCGCCCTTTTTCCTTGTCGACCAGCATGGATGTCTTGATGGCGTTGAAGTTGCTGATCAGGTCGAACATCTCGGCCAGATCCTCCGGCCCGAGGTTGACGTCGTCGGCCTCCGATGCAGCCACTGTTTCCGCCATCATTCCATGGACAATCTTCCGGAATTCTGGGTGGTGTGTGAGGCTCCGGGTATCAAGACCGGTCAGGGCGGACAGCGGATTCACACCGTTGTTGATCACCAGCTTGCGCCAGAGTTCGTAACGGATGTTTTCAGAGACGGTGGTTGGAATGCCGGCCGCGTTGAACAATGCTTCCAACCGTCTGAGCAGGGAAACGCGGGGATCGTCAGGTCGCTGCCTGGGCCAGGCACCCATCACAACCTGGGCAACGCCCTCGGCGAACACATGCCCGGGTTCGGTAATGTGGCCGCCAATGCGCACCGCAAGCCCACCCAGTACCCGATCCTCACCAACCACCCCGGCAATCACCAGCTCGTTGTCGACCCCGTTCTGGAGCGACAGTATCGGAACAGACGCGTTCTCCAGCCAATCGGAAATCTCATCCATGACCGGCGCTGTCGCCGTGGACTTCAGGGCGATGACGATCAGATCAAAGTCATCGGGTTCATGCTTCTGCATCAGCTCTGTGTGGGAAAAGGCCGGCAGTGCCTGATGCAGAATCTCGCCTTCATAATCCACAGTCAGGCCACCGGTTTTCAACGCCTTGAGATGATCACCACGCGCGGTCAGGACCAGCTCGTGTCCCGCCTGGGCGAGTCTTGCCGCGTAATATCCACCAATGCCACCGGCACCCATCATTAAAATCTTCAGACCTGCCAAGGGAACCTCACCGCTCAGAAAATGCCCGCCGAATTTGACACCCAGAGGAAGCAGACAAGCCGTTAGTCTGCAGGCGCCAGGCCCATTATATCAGGACCTGTGCCGAGGCAGCGCTCAACGGCCTGACCGACTGCCAGCAGCCGCTCTTCCCGCCAGGGCCCCATCAACAATTGAAGCCCTACCGGCAAACCCATCGAATCGAAACCGACCGGCAAACTCAGCCCACACAGGCCCAGATAATTCGCCACGGCTGTGTTGCGCAGAACCTGCATATTGGCCGCTACATAGGCATCAGGGTCCGCCAGACTGCTCACGGTTGGCGGCGTAAGCGTAACCGTCGGTGTCAGAAGAGCATCCACTGTTGATAGTTCTTCGGCCGCCTGAGCAGACAAACGATCAATCAGGGTACGGCGTTGAATGTACTCCCACGCGGGTAATCCCTCGGCTTTGTGAAGCCTGGCCGCCACATCGGGATCAAGCGACGATCTGTAATCCGGTAGCTCTTCCCTGATTAAAGCCGCCAGTTCCGGTGCTGCCACGCCGCCCTTGAGGAACATTGAATGAACCGTTGCCAGACCGGACAACTCAAACTTCACCAGCCGGGCGCCGGCAGCTTCAAGCTGTTTAAGGGATGCTTCGACAGTTTCCGCAATGCCGGGACTGCAATTCTCCCAAAAAAAACCATCCGGAACCCCCAGGGTCAAATGGGACAGGTCCGGGCTGGCAGGTATCCCGGCGCCTCTGCGAGCTAACATCGGGTCAAGCGCCTCGAACGCAAAGGCCAGATCCTCAACACGACGGGCCAGCAAACCGGGTGTATCCAGGGTGCTCGACAGCGGAACAATTCCGCGGGTGGACCAGCGCCCGCCTGTGGTCTTGAGGCCGGCCACACCCGTCATTGCTGCAGGAACACGCACAGAGCCGGCGGTATCAGTGCCCAGAGCCAGCGCCGCGGTTCCATTGATCAAAGACACTCCGGCACCTGAACTCGACCCGCCAGGCACCCGATGCTCATTCTTGCACCAGGGGTTTTGGGGGGTTGGCCAATGGGCGTTTGTTCCCAGCCCCCCGAAAGCGAACTCCACGCAGTGGGTTTTACCCACCACCGGAGCAAGTTGGGATTGCAAGGCTCGAACCAGAGGCCCTTCAGCCTCCCAGCTTTTCGGCAAGGCTCTCGCACAACCGGCGTAGGTGGGAAAACCCGACACCCCGAACATGTCCTTTACCGATACCGGTATACCCATCAAAGGCCCGGTGGAACCACCGGCAGCCCTGACTTGATCAGCGGCGCGGGCAAGTTCCAATGCCGGCTCGGGGCGCCAGCTGATATAGGCTCGGTTATCACAGTCCTTGCTGGCTTCTATCGAGGCTTCAACCAGAGACTCCGCTGTCATGTCCCGGGATCGGAGCCCATCAGCAAGATCGCGCAATGGCATCGACAGCAACTGTTTCCCGGCCATTGGGATTACCGCATCCAGCCAAATCCGGACAGCATCTGGCCAGCATTATTCATACCGCTGCTGAACATCCGCTGAGGGAATTTACATCCGCCAAGCGTAAACGCGGCGTTGAGGAGGCACACGGTTGGATCTTCCAGTTTACGGTTATGCCTGTTACCGGACAGGCCGCCCTTGACCGAGATCGCGGCACCCCACTGCTGGTCCTGAACCCAGCCGTTGATCATCTCACGCAGGTGCCGGTCATGCAGCGATACCTGGCTTTCGCGCTTGTCATCCAGACAGATCACGAGGACACCCTGCTCCCGAATGGTTTCCAGACATTGCCCGACAAGCCGGTACTCTCCTTCACTCATCCCGGTATTAAGTCGGAGCTCACAGAGGTCCGCCGGTTCTTCGGAAAGCAACGCCCGAAGAAAATTCTCTCTACCCTCACACGTTTCATCCTGAAAACCCGGAGCAAAGCCCCGGGAACTGAGCAGAGAAAAGACACGCTCCGAACGCTCATGATCCCCTTTCAGGTGGGTGACCTCCGGCGCCTGGAGACTTGTGTCCGTGCTTAACAGCAAGACACTCCTGACACTTTGCCCCCAGATCATCCTCGCTGGTCCGGAACCAGCTTGTCGCTGAGCCTCCAGGCTTCGTGCATCACATGAGACAAATAATACCGGCAGCTTGTCCACGATTTCCTCCAAAACGGGCCTGTCCAGAAGCTGGGACTCAGCGCCCCAGCTTCTTCGCGGATTGACCACCGATACCGAAATGCTGCTTCGGCATTTCATTGATGATGATCCGGACACTCTCTACAGGCGCCCCTAGCGACCGGCAAAGCGCATCGGTGACCTCTCTGATGAGCGCTTCCTTTTGCTCATCAGACCGGCCTTCCAGGATGTTGATCTGGGCGACAGGCATAAAACCTCCTTATTCGAATCGTGCGGATACCGTACCCAGGCCCTGGTATCGGACCGTGATGTTGTCACCGGGCTCAACCGTGATGGCTGCGGTAATACCGCCGGTCATGATGAAGGTGCCAGCCGGGATGTGTTCACCGCGCTCTGCCAGCAAATTGGCCAGCATGGCGACACTGGAAGCCGGATGGCCCAGAACCGCGGCACCGGCCCCAACGTCTACCACTTCGCCATTCTTCTCGACCACCACGCCCAGGGTTTTCAGATCCACATCAGCGACATCAGCCATCTGGCCACCGGTAATAAAGCGGGTCGAGGAGGCGTTGTCTGCCACCACACTCACCAGATCAAACTTGAAGTTTTCGTAGCGCGAATCGATCACTTCCACCGCGGGGATCACGAAATCGGTGGCGGCCAGAACCTGGCCAATGTGGCAGCCAGGGCCCTTCAGCGGCTCCTTGGTGACAAAGGCGATCTCGGCCTCGATCTTCGGGTGGATCAGTTCTTTGGTGTTCACCACTCCACCGTCGGGCACGCTGAAGTAATCCGCCAGGAATCCGTAGATCGGCGTCTCCACTCCCATCTGGGCCATCTTGGCCCAGGAGGTAAGGCCCATTTTCATGCCAACGACTTTGTTGCCACGGGCTTCCTTGCGACGGCGGATCTCCCACTGCACGTCGTAGGCATCTTCGAAGGTCATGTCCGGAAAGTCGTTGGTGACCTTGGTGATGTCATGGGCCTGCAATTCGGCGTTTTCCACGTGTTCCGCCAGGGCCAGAACCTGCTCACGGCTCAATGTCTTGCTCATGCGTTCTGCTCCTTCTGTGCCGCCAGCAGATCCAGCGCCACATCCACAATCATGTCTTCCTGGCCACCCACCATGCGGCGTTTGCCCAGCTCCACCAGAATATCCACGGTCTTCAGGCCGTACTTCTGCGCCGCCACTTCGGAATGGCGCAGGAAGCTTGAGTACACACCGGCATAGCCCAGCGCCAGGGTTTCACGGTCCACACGAACCGGGCGGTCCTGCAACGGACGCACGATGTCGTCGGCGGCGTCCATCAGGGCGTACACGTCGGTGCCGTGCTCCCAGCCCATCTTGTGGAAGGCGGCGATGCAGACTTCCAGCGGCGCGTTGCCAGCGCCGGCGCCCATACCGGAAAGGGAGGCATCCACCCGGTCACAGCCCTCTTCCACCGCCACGATGGAGTTGGCTACACCCAGGGCGAGGTTGTGGTGGGCGTGAATGCCGGTCTGGGTTTCGGGTTTCAGCACGTCTTTTAGAGCCCGGAACCGGTCGCGGATGTCGTTCATGTTCATGGCGCCGCCGGAATCGACCACGTACAGGCAAGTGGCGCCGTAGTCTTCCATCAGCTTGGCCTGCTCAGCCAGACCCTGCGGGGTCTGCATGTGGCTCATCATCAGGAAGCCGACGGTATCCATGCCCAGCTTCCGGGCGTGTTCGATGTGCTGCTTGGACACATCCGCCTCGGTGCAGTGGGTAGCCACGCGCACAATCCGGGCGCCGGCGTTGTAGGCGTTGTCCAGATCATGGACGGTGCCGATGCCGGGCAGCAGCAGGGTGGCAATCTTCGAATGGGTAACCACTTCGGCCACCGCCTCGATCCACTCCAGGTCGGTGTGGGCACCAAAGCCGTAGTTGAAGCTGGAGCCCTGCAGTCCGTCGCCGTGGGCCACTTCGATGGAGTCCACCTTGGCCTTATCCAGCGCACGGGCAATATCCTGCACGTTCTTGATGGAGTACTGATGACGAATGGCGTGGCTGCCGTCTCGCAGGGTCACGTCGGAGATGTAGAGTTTTTTGCCGGGATTGAATGTCATGGGAATACCCTCCTCAGTTGACCAGCGATTCGGCGATGCGCTCGGCGGTACCGAGAGCGGCGGAGGTCATGATGTCCAGGTTACCGGCATAGGCCGGCAGGTAGTGGGCGGCGCCCTCCACTTCCAGGAAGATGGAGGTCTTCAGGCCGCTGAAGCGGCCCAGGCCCGGGACATTCATGGGCTGGTCTTCGGGGATGTCGTCGAACTGCACTTTCTGCTTCAGGCGGTAGCCCGGCACGTAGCTGTTCACGGCCTTGACCATCTCTTCCACGGAAGCTTCCACCTGGGCCTTGTCGGCCGCATCCGAGAGCACGTATACGGTGTCCCGCATCAGCAGGGGCGGCTCGGCCGGATTCAGGATGATGATGGCCTTGCCCTTCTGGGCACCACCCACCACTTCGATAGCCCGGGAGGTGGTTTCGGTAAACTCATCGATGTTGGCGCGAGTGCCAGGGCCGGCGGACTTCGAGGAAATCGACGCGACAATCTCCGCGTAGTGGGCCTTGGCGACTCGTGATACCGCGGCCACCATCGGAATGGTGGCCTGGCCGCCACAGGTGACCATGTTGACGTTGCCTTCCTGGAGCTGCTGCTCAAGGTTCACCACCGGCACACAGTAGGGACCGATCGCTGCCGGGGTCATATCAATGATCTTGATGTTCTCTTTGTGGCCGCGCAGGAACACTTCGTTGTGCATATGGGCCTTGGCGGAGGTGGCATCGAATACGATATCGATGTCGGCGAATTCCGGCATCTTTACCAGTCCGTCGACGCCTTCGTGGGTGGTGGCCACGCCCATGCGGGCAGCCCGGGCCAGACCGTCCGATTCCGGATCGATACCGACCATGGCGCCCATTTCAATGTGCTTGCCATTGCGCAGGATCTTGATCATCAGATCGGTGCCGATGTTGCCCGAGCCGATGATCGCTGCCTTGATTTTCTTGCTCATAGCCTGTTCCTCATTGTTCTTTTCGGTCATGCGAAGCGCACGGATGCGCTACCGATGCCGCCGATGTCGACCCGCATGTAATCACCGGCCTTGACCGGCTCAAGGGGTACCAGCGAGCCGGAAAGAATGACTTCGCCGGCCTTAAGGGAAATACCGAACTCACCCAGCGTGTTCGCCAGCCAGGTGACACAATTCACTGGCGAACCCAGGGCCGCTGCCCCGGCGCCCGCACTGATCACACTGCCGTTCTTCTCGACCACCATGCCGCAGGTAACCAGATCCACCTTGCGAGGCGATACCGCCTGGTCCCCGAGCACAAACAGACCGCAGGAAGCGTTGTCAGCAATGGTGTCCTGAATGGCGATCTTCCAGTCCTGGATGCGGGAATCGACAATCTCGAAGCAGGGCATCACGCATTCCGTGGCCGCCAGAACGTCGGCGTTGGTCACGCCCGGACCGGTCAGGTCCTTTTTCAGGATGAAGGCAATTTCGCCCTCTGCGCGCGGCGCGATCAGCCGGTCGCTGATGGGCATGACCTCACCGCTGTTGAACACCATGTCGTCGGTGAGATAGCCAAAATCCGGTTGATGGACGTTGAGCATGTTCTGTACGGCTTTGCTGGTCACGCCAATCTTCTTGCCAATAATCGAGGCGCCATCCGCCAGACGACGTTCCAGCATGCGCAGGGAAATGTGGTAGGCATCATCAATGGTGATATCCTCACCACGGCTGGTCAGCGGGCTGACCGCTTCCCTTTTCATCATTGCCTGGTAGAGCTCGTCGCCAAAGGCGTGAATTTTCGTCTGTTCCATTAGTTACCTCCGGCAGCGGCCTGATCGGCCTCGTTCAGGAAATCATTGACCAACCGGGCAAACCGGCCGGCATGCTCAATCTGGGTCCAATGGCCACAGCGACCGAATACATGCAGCTGGGCGCGGTCGATCAGTTCAGCCAGTCGATAAGAGGCGTCGAGAGGAATGACTTCATCTTCCCGGCCATGGAGGATCAGGGTTTCATGGGGAAGCGCCCGGATGTCGTCTTCGTTACTAGCCAGGTTATCGACCCAACGTTGACGAGGAGCCGGGAACATGGCCGAAAACGACTCCTGGAAACCGGGCCGGATGCTGGCCTGATAGCGCATCTCCGCCAGCTCGCTGGTCAGCAGGCCCTTGTTGAAGGCAAACACGTCCATCAAACGGCGCATGGTCTCAAGCGAAGGTTCGTACCCCCACACCTCGTCCAGGCCTTTGGTAATCGGGAAGCTGACCCCTGCTGAGCCCATCAGCACCAGGCGGCGTACCCGCTCTGGATGCTCAATGGCGAGCGCCAGGGCCAAACCTCCCCCGAAGGAATTCCCCACTAGGTCGACCTGTTCCAGGCCCAGCTCATCCATCACGCCCAGGGCGTGCTTGACCCAGCGCTCCCGGTTGTAGATCTGGTCTTCCGGGCGCTCGCTGTAGCCGAAGCCCAGCATATCCGGCGCCACAACGCGACGGTGTTTGGCCAGTTCCGGAATCACCAGGCGCCAGTTTGCCCAGGCCGTCACACCGGGGCCGGAGCCATGAATCATCATCACGGGGAAACCGCCTTCGCCATGGTCGTGCACGTTGGTGCGGTAGCCTGCGGCAACAATTTCACGCCCGATTTCAGGGCTGTCTACAGGTGCATTCATGACGCCCTCACAATTTGACGCAGATGTTTTTCATTTCGGTGTAGAACTCGAGGGAGTGCACACCACCTTCACGACCGACCCCTGACTGCTTACTGCCACCGAACGGTGTCCGCAGGTCTCTCAGGAACCAGCTGTTTACCCAGATAATGCCGGCTTCAATCTGGCCCGCGACGCGATGGGCGCGGGTGATGTTTTCGCTCCAGATTGCTGATGCCAGGCCGTAGGGGAGACTGTTGGCCAGCTCGATTGCCTCTTCTTCGGTATCGAACGGGCGGATATGGCAGCAGGGTCCAAAGATCTCGTCCGTAACGACCGCCGAATCGTCCGGCAGGCCGGTCCAGATGGTGGGCTCGACCCAGGCTCCGCCCGCCAGCTCGGAAGGCATCTCAGGAACACCACCACCGGTCACAACGGTTGCTCCGTCATCGACGGCTTTCTGGTAGTAAGAGAGCACCTTTTCGCGGTGTTCGAGGCTGACAAGCGGCCCCAGGTTGGCTTCTGCATCATCAGGCGGGCCAATCTTCAGACCTTCCGCGGCTTCCTTGAGGCGACCGACAAACTCGTCGAAAACCGACCGCTCAACGTAAACTCGCTCGGTACCCAGGCAGACTTGGCCACAGTTGGCAAAAGCAGAGCGCATGGTGCCCTCGATGGCCTTGTCCATGTCGCAATCGGCGAATACCAGGCCGGCATTCTTGCCGCCCAGCTCCAGGGAAATATCCCGGATACCTTTGGCAGCCGCCTTCATAATGACTTCACCCGTGCCGGTCTCACCGGTGAAGGTGAACCCGTCAACCTGCGGGTGCTCGGTCAGATAGGCGCCAGCGGAATCACCACCGAAGCCATGAACAACGTTGTAGACGCCATCCGGCACACCGGCTTCCCTCATCACCTCGCCCAGAAGGGCGGTGGTGGTCGGTGTCTCTTCCGACGGTTTGACGACGACGGTATTGCCACAGGCCAGGGCCGGCCCGACCTTCCAGGTCATCAGCAGCAGCGGCAGGTTCCAGGGGCTGATCACACCGATCACACCCTTGGGACGGCGAACGGCGTAGTTCAGGGCACCCGCGCCGTCCGGCGTGGCCATTTCGAAGGATTCCGTGGGCACGTTCTTGATCATGTCCGCGAACACCTTGAAGTTGGCCGCACCCCGGGGGATGTCGATGTGGCTAGCCAGGGATTTCGGCTTACCGGTATCCAGGCACTCGGCTTCCAGGAATTCCTCAAAGCGTTCGTTGATGCCATCGGCCACCCGATGCAGAATGCGGGTGCGCTCGTCCAGAGTCATCTTGCCCCAGGGGCCTTTCAAGGCCGCCCGGGCTGCCCTCACAGCGGCGTCGACTTCGTCTCGACCACCCTCGTGCACCTTGGCAATGACCTTGCCGTTGGCGGGGTTCACGTTGTCGAACAGCTTGCCGCTGGCGGAGCCCACGTACTGACCGTTGATGTAGTGTTTGATCTCTTTCATTGCTGCTAAATCCTGTTGCTGGATGGTGTCAGGTCAGAACTGTCAGGAACCGCTCGTTCAACTGGCGATCGTGATAGAAGATGGCCTTGCCGAGCTGCTCCGCCTGCCAGGTCACCGGTTTGTGGTCCGGATAGGTGTAGTCACCGCCACAGAATACTTCGTTGCGATTGCCCGACGGATCGAAGAAATAGATGGTTTTGCCGTGGGTCAGGCCGTGCCGTGTGGGCCCGATATCAATAGAGGTATCGGTCATGGAAATCAGGTCTGCGGCCCGCAGGACGTCTTCCCAGGTTTCGAGGAAGAAGGACGCGTGGTGGAACTTGCCTTTCTCTTCATGGTGAATGAAAGCAATGTCGTGCTCCTTCATGGACACGGTCAGGAACTGGGCAATCCGGGTGCCTTCCGGGTCCAGCACCTGCTCGGCCAGATGGAACCCGAGCACGTTCACGAAGATGTCATACACAGCCGCCAGTTCCGGCCCGTAGAACAGGCAATGGTCAAATCGCACCGCCTTCATGCCGGAAAGGCCACGGGGCCAGGCCTCGGGATTAACCTCGGTAACACCCCATTTGCCGGTGTAGAGTTTGTCGGCGTATAGCTCGAACGCGTGGCCCGAAGGCACGGTAAAGCGGATCCGGCGGCCGCAGTCTTTCAGCTCGCCTTCGGGAATCTGCTCTACATCCAGCCCGTAAGCCACCAGGTCTTTTTCCAGCTGAACAAGCGCTGCCTCATCCACAACCTTGAAGCCCATGAAATCACAACCGGGCTCGTCGGCCTCAACCAGTACCACGGAGAACTTGTCCACTTCGGTCCAGGCCTTCAGATAAACCCGACCCTGTTCGTCGCGGTCTGTCTCAATCAGGCCCATCAGGTCTGTGTAATGTTTTACCGCTTCTTCAATGTCCAGAACGCGAATCTGAACGTGACCAGGACGCATAACACCTTTTTTCATGACGATTACCTCTACGGTTTTGTTTTTGTCTGTTCGGCGAGTGGCGCTGCAGGTTGCGGCATACACTCGATCATCAAATCGGTTCTCGGGTAGATCCGGCAGGCCAGGACTTCCCCTTTATCAAGAGCCTCCGGGGGGCAGTGGGCCTTGCTCATCTTTCCGCACCGGAACTCGCCTTCAACAACGCGGATCTTGCAAAACCCGCAGCCACCGCCCCGGCAACCCACCGGGACACACTTCTTGCCAACCAGCTCCATGGCCTTGAGAACACTCTGGTCCTCCTCACACCGGAACCGGTCGCCGGTCGTGCGGTTGACCACATGGAATACCGCCATGCTTCCTCCGCATCAGATCTTCTTGAAAAGCGCCGAACGCTGGTTGTCTTCCGCACCATCTGCAGCCGTCAGGAACTTCTCCATGAAAATGTCCCGCTCGAACAACCGTCCCTGCATCAACGCGGTAATTGCGGAATCAATCATCGGGGGCGGTCCACACATGTAGGCCTTGTTGCCAGCAAACCGCCCGTCGTAGTGCTCCTTGGCGGCTTCATGGACATAGCCCCGAAAGCCCTGCCAATCGGTGTCGTCGTCGGCATCACTCAGTGCGGGCACGTAAGTAAAGTGCTCATGATCCCTGGCCAGCGCCTCGAACAACTCGCGGTTGTAAAGCTCGGCCTGGTTCCGGGCACCCTGGAACAGGGTGATCTTGCGCTCGTCGTTCTGCTCCAGCAGGTCCAGAATCATGGACTGCGGGCTGGAAAGGCCGGAGCCGCCGGCAATGAAGATCAGATCGCCCGGCTGGGAGCTGCGGACAAAAAATTGCCCGTAGGGGCCGGACAGGTTCAGCTCTTCGCCGACCTTGAGCTGTTCATGGATGTAGGTGGTGGCAGCACCGCCAGGCACCAGGCGAACGTGCAGTTCCACTTCGTCGGACTTGCTGGGCGGGTTGGCCAGTGAGAAAGCCCGGGGGCCGTCCACATCCGGCAATTCGATATTGATGTACTGGCCGGCCTGGAACGTCATGGGGCGGTCCAGCTTCAGATGAACACCCTTGATGGTGGGCGACAGGTCGACGATGTCTGTCACGGTAGCGGTGTAGTCCTCCACCGGGTATCCCTCGAAATCCGGATCGACATCGATATCTGCTTCGATGGTCACGTCACTTTCAACGGTGGCACAGCAGGCAAGCACCTTGCCCTCGTCCCGCTCAATGTCCATCAGGGCAAAGGGCGAGGCGTCGCCAATCTCCACGTCGCCTTCCAACACCTGGACCTTGCACGTTGCGCAGGTGCCATGACCGCAGGCGAAGGGCAGCCAGACACCCTGGCGGAGCGCGGCCTGGAGGATGGTCTGGCCGTCCTCCACTTCAATCTGCTCGCCGATAGGCTCGATAGTCACGGTATGACTCATGGCACTTCTCCCCGCTCAGTAACCGACGTCGGCAATGCCGTTCAGCCCCGGCGTGGTGACCGTGAGCATGCTTTTGTGATCAATGCCGTTGTCTTTCAGGCTGGCGTCAGCCCGCGGCGTGAACGGTTCATCGTTCAGCAGCCACTCGGCATTCAGGAAGTCGGCTTTGGCGGCATCCGGATGGGCGGCAGCTGCCGGTTTGATAACGGTCTCGACGAGATCGCCGAACGTCATATCCGGCTGCACCAGCAACGCAAACGGCGCGCAGAACAGCAAGTGATTGGGCCAGTAGACATACAGCAGTTGCATGCCATTGAAGTTCTCAACCTTGTCTTTCGGTTCGAACTTGTAGTCGTATAACGCGTTAACACTCATGGTGGTCACCTTGTTGTTTTTGTGCGTGGTTCGCCCGACGCCCCAGGCAGCCGGGCGATTCCCGGGTCACTGTCAGGCTGCGTCTTTACTCTGGTCAGCCGGTTTCTGGCCCTTGATGGAAAGCCAATGCTTGTGGTCTGGGGACCCTACGTACTCGAAATTGTCCTCGCCGATATTGATGTGGTAGTACTTCTGCACCACTGTCTCGACGTCGGCACCCTCACAGTTGCCCTGGTAGATCTGGTGCACCGGCAACCAGGCCTGGACGTACTTCTCCGGTTCATCCTTGAAAATGTCGCAGCAGGCTTCGGAGCAGAAGTGGTAGCGCTCGCCTTCATGCACCAGCTGACGATGGCTCAGCTTGGTGGGCGCACCCATCTCGGTAAACAGGGTGGGTACCTGACACACCTGGCATAGCTGCGGCAGGGTGTTGTTGTAGAAGCGCCGGCCAGCGGCGGCTTCTTTCGCCAGGTACTCGTAGCGGGGACGGTAGTACTTGTCGAAAGTCTCCGGGTACTTCTCGGACATCCAGTCCATTTCTTCCTTTTCCGGAATCCAGGTGTGGAAGTTGGTGGCCTGGCTGTACTGGTAGAAGGTGGTCCACAGCTGATGGCTCAGGTGATGCTTGGCATCGTTGGCCACGTCCTGGTATTTGGGCGGACGGATACCATAGCGTTCCAGATCCTTGAACAGGGCACCGCCATTCTGCTCGTAATAGACTTCCCAGGCCTCGGCCCAGCTCATAACCTTGTTCGGCAGCATGTAGTCCATCATCATGCTGACCAGGCTGAGCAGGCGGAACCCGCGCCAGAACCACTTGTCGATCCAGCGCTGAACGATGGGCACGTTGTCCTCGTGCTGCTCCAGGATGAACTTGATCACCTCAAGGCCCAGGGTCATGTGCCGCGCCTCATCAGACTGAGCCGAGAAACCAAAGGTCACCGTGGCCATGTCGCCGTTGTAGGCGGCGCCGGACATAAAGGGCACGAACAGAAGGTTGGTCAGCACATACTCGAAGGAGAACGAGATAGCGGTCAGGAACTCGAACGGGCCGGCCGAGCGAGCATCGTCAAAGAACGACTTGGGCACCGACAGGAACCAAACCCGGTCGTGCATGTAGGCAGCATCGTGCAGGCCATTGAAGTGCTTGTTGTAGTGGCTCATGGCGTGCTGCTGGGTCTGGGAATGACGCAGCTCGTCAATGGCCTGCATCTGGCAGGCCACGCGTGCACCGGCACCACTGAACTGTCTGCCTACTTTGGCATAACCCTGGAACGCCGCATGTTCAAGCGGTGATACGCCGGTCAGGAACAGTTTCAGGGCGTTGACATAGCGGGCATCGGAAATGTTCTGATGGCCGTTGTTCTGGGCAAAGGCATCAAAAATTGCGTACAGCTTCTTCTCTTTTTCCGCCTGGTACTTCCAATAGGCATCCATGGTCAGACGGAACGGGTCTTCCCACTGGGACCAGTCAGTGATCTTGATACCCTCGAACTGCTCGTCCGGGAAGATGTCCTCTTTCTTCTGGTAGCTGGGCTCCCAGGCCATGTCCCGAGTCAGGTACTGGTACTTGTCTTTCAGGTTCAACTTTTTGTTTTTAACAGCCATGATGTGTCTCCCGATTATTTCCACTCAAGGATGAAGTGGTCATCGTCTTCGTCGACGTTGCCGCCAATACTGATGACATCGATAAGCATTTCCTGGACATCCCAGTCGCGGCCCAGCTTTTCTTCCATGGTCTCCCGGTTGATCACCAGGCGCTTTTCGGCCTGGATCCGGATCATTGCCGGCTGGTGCTGAACCTCCGCTTCAGGGTTGTCTTCCTGAATGGCTTCCACCATGTAGCGGGCGTTGTCGTTGTCCTGGAATGCGATGAATACGAGCTGGCTCATGCCGATACTCCCTGGGTGTTGAGCCCGAACTTCTTGAGACGGGTGGCGAGTTGCGCCCTGACCTCATCGAGGGCTTCCACGCCAACGGATGCTTCCGCCAGCGGCTTCAGGGCGTTGTAGATTTCCGGCTCCCACTGGTCGGCCCAGGTCTGGAGCTGCTGGAGGTTGGCTTCGCTTTCGCCGGCAACCACCTTGACCATGGCGTTGGTCCAGCGTTGGGAATCCTTGTACCAGTCGCGCATGAACTCGGTGAGCATGGAAACGTCTTCGGCACCCTGCTCTTCCCACCACTGGTCCATCTTTTCGTAAACCAGCGGGAACAGCAGGCCGTCCATCAGCACGTTCTGAATGAGGGTCAGCTCGAACCAGTCCTGGACAACCAGGGTGTCTTCCACCAGCTTGCGCATGGGTTGCCAGAGCGCATCGTCCATCCAGTAACCCTTGGACTCGTCGAGCCCGGCACCGGTGGTCCCGTCAATCATCAGGGCAATTCGCGAGAGATACTGGCCGATACCGAGACGGTCCATGGCCTGGTAGATATGCATCTGGGATACCGTGGTTGCGGTGGCCTCACCTGCGATTTTGCTGTTGTTCATGTTGGCGCCCAGCTCCAGGTGACGCAGGGGAACCAACAGACGCAGCAGCATGGTGCGGGTTTCTTCCGGCAGACGGGTCAGCAGGTTACGCTTGTCGCAGAAGCCATAGCTGGTCTCGGCGGCCTCCTGCATCTTGGCGCGATTGCCGACGTATGCCCCGTAGTAGAACTGGCGCGGATCAGTCACCGCATACCAGTCTTCCATGCGAATCGCGGTACGCCGCTCGTCGTTGAGCTCGTAATTCGGATCCCACTGGGGGCGGTAGTGGAAATTGGTTTTCGCCTCCAGGTCGTAACTGGCTTCCTGGTAGCGGGTGGCGGGTTTGTCTCCGAAACGGCGTGCGATGTGGCCGTAGGTCTGACGGATGGGCTCCACCGAGTTGGTCTTTATTTCGATAGTCATATCAACCTTACCGTGTTGTTTTTGTGGAACAGAACGTTGATGGATGTTGCTCATTAACGCTGGCCGCGCTCCCCGAACCGCCACTTGACCATGTCTTCGTCGATTTGGCGGATCATGTCGGAGTCCATGTGGACCACGTTGTTGTGCTTGCAGAAGATTTCGAACGCCTCCCTGGGTAGAACCAGTTCGACGAACAGCTCCGGGTGACCGATGGCAAAGTCGAATTCCACGAACTTGTCGCCCGGCTCGCTGCGAACCCGGATATAGCGGGTCATCTCGTCAAAGGATTTGGCTCGTGTCTCGCTGGTCATGATTTGCACCACTGGGTTTGTTGTTGTCTGGGAGGGGACGAGCAACGCGTGTGCCAAACCCGTCAAAAAGCCGAGCGCAAATATCCATCCAACTGTTTTTCAAACAGTTATCAGTCATTCGAAATGAATCAGCGTGAATAGTTCTTGGAGAATACCTGCTGCTTCCGCGGCTATCTTTTTACTAAATGATCAATTTCCCCCGCCCGAATAACCAAATGCTGAGACGCTCTGATCTCGCCCTGCTGCAAGCAGTTTTTTATCATTTGGTTGATTTGTGACATCGATCAGGTATTAACTATTTAAGCGAAATGCCAACAGGCTCTCCGAAAAGAGCAGTCCCCGCCGACAACAACAAAAGGGGTGAACACCATGGCTGCAAGCTACAAGCCACAGCTGAGTTATTCAGACTTCAGGGATCTCACGGACCAGATCCAGTTTCAATCCACGGAGGGCAAAATCTGGTTTGGCGAACAGCGTATGCTGTTGATGAATCTCAGTTCATTGGCAGCATTCCGTCGCGAGATCGTTAATAGCATGGGCATTGAGAGAGCCAAGGGATTCTTCCTAAGGCTTGGCTATCTCTCTGGGCTCA
This sequence comes from Marinobacter sp. L-13, assembly GCF_056857715.1. Classification (NCBI taxonomy): domain Bacteria; kingdom Pseudomonadati; phylum Pseudomonadota; class Gammaproteobacteria; order Pseudomonadales; family Marinobacteraceae; genus Marinobacter; species Marinobacter sp. L-13. The sequence continues at coordinate 20,118 of NZ_JBSXNQ010000050.1, read as the reverse complement.
AGGATGCTGAGCTGGCCCGCAAGCTGAGGCCTCATTGCAGTGAGCTGGATATTTTTCTGGCCGGTCCGCAACTTCACTCGCTGAAGGGTATGGTGAAAGTCGTTCCACTGGAGATCGATCTGGACCAGGAAACCGGAGATTTTTACGGACGCCTTGAATGGATCGACTCCTGGGAAGTGGAGATCTGCAAGACCGAGCTGGGTCTTATGAAAGAACCGGCCTGCTGGGTACTGCTGGGGTATGCCTGCGCCTATACCTCATCGTTCATGGGCCGGGAAATCATCTTCCGGGAAGTCAGCTGCCGGGGCTGTGGCGATGAGAAATGCATGATCGAGGGTAAACCTGCGGAGCAATGGAAGGACGGGAAAGAGTTCTCCCGCTACTTCAAAGCGGATCCGATCATCGAAGAGCTTTACGATCTTCAGGCACAATTAAACTCCTTGCGAAGCTCCTTTCAGCGGCAAGAAGGCCAGTATTACGGCATTGGCCAGTCCGCATCCTATAACAAGGTGTGCCGGATGATTGACAAGGCCGCACAGGGAAAGGTATCGGTACTTCTCCTGGGCGAGACAGGCGTCGGCAAGGAAGTAATAGCTCGCAGCGTCCATTTGCGAAGCGCAAGGGCTGATGGGCCCTTCATCGCCGTGAATTGCGCGGCCATTCCGCCGGATCTGATTGAGGCGGAACTTTTCGGCGTTGAAAAAGGCGCCTACACGGGTGCGAACCAGTCGAGAGAAGGGCGTTTCGAACGCGCCAACGGTGGAACCATCTTTCTGGACGAGGTTGTGGAGCTCACTCCCCGAGCCCAGGCCACCCTGCTCAGAGTATTACAGGAAAGTGAACTTGAAAGAGTGGGCGACAATCGCACCCGAAAGGTCAACGTTCGAGTGATCGCCGCCACCAACGAGAGCCTTGAACAGGCAGTCGAGGACGGCCGCTTCAGAGCCGACCTATTTTATCGCCTGAACGTTTTCCCGGTGAGAATCCCACCTTTGCGGGAACGACTTGAAGATTTGCCTTTGCTGGTCGGCCACTTCCTGGAAAAATTCCACGCCCAGTATGAAAAACGCACTCTGGGGTTATCGGACAAAGCCCTGGCGCTGTGCATGAACTATCAGTGGCCGGGCAATATACGGGAGCTTGAGAATGTCATCGAGCGCGGTGTCATCCTAACTGACAACAACGAATCCATCAGTCAGGATGCCCTGTTCGTCTCGCCTCCTCCATCGGAGCCAATGCCCATAGAACGAATTGATGCAGACGGTAATGTCTGCGTCGGCCAGGCTGCCGGCAAGGAGGAAAGCTGGTCTGATCATATCATCAACAGCGGAATCAGCCTGGAGGAAGTGGAAGAAACGCTGATGCGGCAGGCCATGGAACAGGCGAATCAGAATGTCTCAGGGGCTGCTCGAATTCTGGGGCTGACCCGTCCCGCTCTCGCCTATCGCCTTAAAAAAACTGGCATTCTCGATGAAAGCTGATTCTTCAAAGAGTATCTGCGACATGGAAGTTACACCTCCTTCACACCGACTATGACGAAATGGACAACCCAGCCCAGCGCTTGATCATTTGATAAAAATCAACGCTGTAATCCCACGTTATCGAAAATCAAAACCTGCCAAGCACAAAGCATTTTTAATTTTATTTTCAAAAGCTTAGATCGTTTAAATCCGTTCTGGCACAGCCGTTGCTGAACCACCGTCAGTCGCTTTTCCACAAAAACAAAGACGGTGACATAACATGCCATACCCCATGGAATATCCTCGCGGCAAAGTTCCAGTCACGCTCGCTCTTGCGAGTGCGTCCGCGCTGCTGACCGGTTGCGAGGCGCCGCTGAATCTTGAAGCGGTACGACAACAGTCCCAGCAAGCCATTCAGCGAACCGATTTTTTCCAGTCCGTCGCCCGGAACGATCAAATTGTCGCCATCGCCGGCAACAACGGCGCGTTGCTTGTGAGCGAGAACGGCGGTTCGGACTGGCAACGGGTCCCGGTGCAAACCACCGAGAGTTTTCTTTCCCTTGATGCCTGCCCGGACGGCAGTTTCATCGCCCTGACCTTCAACAATCAGCTCTGGCACGGGAACCCTGCCGGTACCCAGTGGACTGCCCATGAGCTTCCGAGCCAGGAGCAGATGATGACCGCCGATTGCGCGCCCGACGGCACCTGGTGGGCGGGCGGCAGTTTCACCACGCTGCAGAGCTCATCGGATCAGGGTACGACCTGGCAGGAAACTTCCCTGAATGAGGACGCCATTCTGACCAACCTCCAGTTCCTCGATCCGGAAACGGCACTTGCGACCGGAGAATATGGCCTGGTTCTGAAAACCCTGGATGGTGGCGAGACCTGGGATTACGCCGGCTATCTACCGGACGAATTCTATCCCCATGCAGCTTACTTCGAATCAGCAGACGAAGGCTGGGTTGGTGGCCTGAACGGTTTTATCTACCACACCACCGACGGCGGAGAAACCTGGGACCGCCAGCCTACCGACACCAGCATGCCGGTGTTTGGCTTCGTCAAGGCCGGCAATGCCCTGTTTGCCCTGGGTGATAACGCCACGGTTCTGGCGTTGTCCGGAGGCAGCTGGACAGGTCTTGAAACACCCAACCAGCCCCTTTACCTGCGCGACGGCGTGGTTCTCGCAGACAACCAGCTCCTGGTAGCCGGAGGCCGCGGTCTGCTCCTTCAACTCGACATTCCCGTGGCCTCAGTGGCCAGCAACAACCGAGGTAACTGATCATGGCCGGACTGCACAGATTCACGCACTTCCTGCACCAGCTGGAACTCTGGATTTTCAGGAATCCTCGGAAGGTCCTGTCGCTGATCGCCATCCTGACGCTGTTTTTCGCGCTACGGATTCCGGGGCTGAAAATCTTCACGGACTTCGCCGATCTGTTGCCCCAGCAGCATCCTTACATCGAGCTGCACAACAGCATCAAGGACGATTTTGGCGGCGCCAACGTTCTGGTGGTCGGTGTTGAATTCGCCGAAGGCGACATCTTTTCCAATGAGAACCTGGCAACCATCGACCGGGTAACACAGGCGGTCGATAACCTGCCCGGCGTGAACCACAACCTGGTTGCGAGCGTTACGCACCGCAATTCCCGGGAGATCTGGCTGACTGAAGTAGGCAGCATTAACTCCGAGCCCTACTACGACTCCACCCGAGGCGAGTATTCCGAACAGGCCCTGAGTGAAATGAAGGCTGCAGTGGCCGCAAACCCAAGAGTCTATGGGCCTCTGGTGTCTCCGGATTTCAGAATGGCTCTAGTCAAAGCACAATTGATCGAAGGCAAGCTCGACTACGAGAAGACATTCGCGCAACTGCAGCAGCTCCGCGAGCAGGAGGCCGGTGACGACGTCACCATCTACGCCACAGGCCAGCCCGTACTTGTTGGCTGGGCCTACACCTACATGGACCAGATTCTGCAGATCTTCATCTTCACCGTTCTGGCCATGCTGGCACTGCTGGTTTTCCATTTCCGCAAAGCCTATGGGGTGCTGATTCCCCTGGGCGGCGTTCTGATCTCCACGATCTGGGGCCTTGGGATCATCAGCCTGCTCGGGTACAACCTGGACCCGCTCGGGCTGGTCATCCCCTTTTTGATTGCTGCCCGGGCCATGAGCCACGGTGTTCAGCTGGTAGAACGTTATTACGCAGAAACCCGCGAGCTGGGCGAGGGCCCAAAGGCCGCCAAGGCTACCTTTGACAGCCTGTTCCGCCCCGGCTCCCTGGGCGTGGTGTCTGACGCCATCGGCCTGTCACTGATCGCCATTGGCTCGATTCCCCTGAACACCCACCTGGGGATCTATGCCTCTCTCTGGGCCATCACCGTTGTCTTCACGGTTCTGATCGGTGTTCCCCTGCTGCTTTCGATCCTGCCCACACCAAAGAATGCCGAGATGCGCGAGACCGCCCTGCGCTATATCGGCAGCAGCTGCTCACGAACCGTGACTCGCCCCGGACGGGCAAAAATTGTACTGGCAGCGGCGGCAGTCTTGATGGGTGCCGGCGTCCTTGCGGCGTCCAACGTCCAGATCGGCGACTCCGAACCCGGTTCTCCGATCCTGTACCCGGACCACGATTACAACATCTCCTCCCGCGTGGTGAATGACCGCTTCCCCGGCTCCGAGGAGCTGTATGTGATCGCCGAAACCGACGAGAAAGGCGGCCTCAAGCGGCCGGAAGTCCTCAAGGCACTGTCAGATTTCCAGGCCCACATGCTCACCGATCCCGGTGTTGGCGGATCCAAGGGTCTGCCCGACCTGGTAAAGCAGGTAAACCGGCTGATGCATAACGACGATCCACGCTGGTATCAGATTCCCCACGATCAGCGCTATGTGGGCGGCCTGATGTTCACCTACATGGCATCAAGCCCGATTCCCGGCGCCCTGGATGAGTTCAATGACACCGACGACCGTGTCGCCAATCTGGTGTTCTTCTACAAGGACCGCCAGGGCGAAACCATCCGCCGGGCCATTCACATGGCCAAGGAATGGATCGCCGAAAACGGTGACAGCGTCGAGGGACTGACCATCCGGCTGGCCGGCGGAACGCTCGGCGTTGCCGCAGCCATGAACGAATCGGCGTTCGACACCAACATGATCGTGCTGCCGCTAGTGTTCCTGCTCATTTTCGCCTTCGTGATGCTGTTTTATACCTCCTGGCACGCCGGCCTGATGATGCTGTTGGCAATGCTGTTCGCCACCACCCTGACCTATGCCTACATGGGCCTGTACGGACTCAGTATCGACATCAATACCGTGCCCGTGATTGCCGTCGGCATAGGCGTCGGCATTGATTACTCCATCTACATGATGGATCGCATACGCGAGGAGATGGCCAAGTGTGGCGAGCTGCGCGAAGCGGTACGCCGGGCCATCGCCACTACCGGCATGGCCATCAGTTTCACCGCGCTCACCCTGATGGCCGGCATCATCATGTGGGTAATTTTCTCTGACCTGCGCTTCCAGTCCGACGCCGCCATGCTGCTGTGCGTGATGATCGTGATCAACGGCATCGCCGCCATGCTGCTGGTGCCCTCCTGGGTGCTGGTGTTCAAACCCCGCTTCATTACCAACGTCTACGCAGACGAAGACGGCATTCTCCATGCCGACCGTCAACGTCCCGAACCGACTCCATCACCGGCCAGCAACCGTCAGGACGGTGAAGGATACGTAGCCGGAGCAACGTCCCGGGCCTGACCCGGGGCAAGCCTCCATAACAACCCAAACGAGGATCTGCCATGCAAACAAAAATAAAAGGCCTGAGTCTGTGGTGCGCTGTATTCTCCAGCACCACTGCACTCACCCTGGCTGCGCTGCCCGGCACTGTTGCCGCGGAGGACACCAGGATCAATGGCTTCTATGAGAACGCAACCTACGCACGTGACGGAGTGGGGCTCTCCAAATTCCGGAACACCATTCAGCTCGAGGGGGAAAAACGGATAGGGAACGTGGGCATTTTCAGCAATGTCTCCGTAAACGGCACGCTTCGCGGTACTTACGACGGTGTCTACGACCTCAATGATGACGAATACGGCAGTGAAGCCGGCGGGCCGGTTCAGCTCCAGGACATTGCCCAGGGCTCGGTTCCTCACGGAGGCGGTATTGCGCCCACACCGCTCTTCGGTTTCGACATCAATGAGAACCCCAACGACGGCATGGTAGTTCTCGGCGAGCACCTGCATGATCAGGACAACGGCGTTGCTTTTGGCGTACCCGTACGTCCCTGTGACGTCGACAGCCGCGGCTGTATCGATGACTACCTCGACAAGGACGAAGATGAGCTGCGTTTCCAGGAGTTCAATGACCGTCTGGATTTCATCCGGGAACTCTATGTTGATTTCGATCTTAACTTCGACAGTGGCAACGTACTCAGCACCCGTCTGGGTAAACAGCAGGTCATCTGGGGCCGCACCGATCTGTTCCGGGTCCTGGATGTGATCAACCCGGTGGACTATTCCCGCAACAACATCTACGACGAGCTGGAAGATATCCGGATTCCCATGTGGATCCTGAAAACGGACTACCGTATGGGCCCGACGGAAGTGTTCGAAGGCTTTGCCTTTGACGACCTGAACTTCCAGGTGGTGTGGAACTTCGACGAGTTCCGTCCCCACGACATCGGCCAGTGCGGCCAGCCCAACGTGATCCTCGACGCCGGCTGTTTCTTCCGGGGCATGAACAACCTCTGGGAAAATGGCAGCACCGTGGCCAACTTTGCAGGCGCCACACCCGATGGTGGTCTGGCCACCGACTTCGGCCCCGGCCAGATCGGTATCCGCCGCGCCAATATGCCGAGCTGGAAGCTGTCCAATACCCAGCTGGGCCTGAAACTGGAAGGTGTCTATGGCGACCTGGGTTTCTCCCTGAACGCCCTGACCTACCGTTCCCAGTTGCCCTCGCTTCGTGGCGGCATTCCAGCCCAGAACCCGTTTGACGGTACAACAGACGTTTATCCGTCCCTGATCGCCTTTGATATCCACTTCCCGCGGGTCAACCTGGTGGGTGGCTCCCTCGACTACTACTCCCAGGGCATCGACACCGTATTCCGGTTCGAGACCGCCTACACCTCGGGCGAGGAGTTTGCCAACACCCTGCGCGAGAGACTCTATTCCGAGTCTGACGTGGCACGTTACGTTATTGGCGCAGACAAGAACGTGTTCATTCCCTTCCTGAACGAAAACCAGTCGTTCCTGTTCTCCGGCCAGATCTTCGGCCAGCACATTCTTGATCACGAGCGTGAGCAGAGAACCTATGGTGAGGCCGGCATTCCGGACTGGGAGCACAACTGGATTGGCACCCTGCTGATTCAGGGCTTCTACATGAACAACCGTCTTATCCCGAAACTGATTACGGCTCACGACTTCCGCGCCCAGGCCACCACGCTAGCCCCGAGTGTTGACTGGATCGTGACGGACCGGTTCCGGGTGACCGCCGGCGCCAACGTGAAAGTCGGGGACGGTGCCCGCAAATTCGACGACTGCCGTTCCTGTAACCCCTGGGATCCGTTCACCCAGACACCGGGTGTGGTCAATCACCAACCAGGTGAGTCCGCCGGTCTGGGCGGCTATGAACCCCTCGGCCGCTTCAAGTCCGGTCCGATCGGCATGGCCCAGGAAGAAGACGAAGTTCAGCTGACCGTTCGCTACAGCTTCTGATCACGAGGTAACACCATGAGACAAAAAACAATGAATACCTTCAAACGCACACTAGTTGCGGGCTGCACTGCCAGCCTGATGGCCACCGCCGCGTTCGCGGACGAGGCGACAATTACCGAGTCTTTTTACCCCTACAAGACCGAGACACCAGGCTTTGAGGGGCTCGAACCAGGCATGGTGATCGACCAGAGCAACGTAGCCCAGTTCAAAGAAATCATTGATCCGGCCTTCTACGGCTTCATTGAGCAGGGCTGGACCACCATTGTTGTGGGCGAGACCACCTCGTTCGACCTTCATCCAAGCTACGTGGAAGCTACAAGGCTGGCCATGGACCAGGTCACCTTGGGCGAGAAGGTCGGCGAAATAAATGGCTGGCAGGCAGGGCGGCCATTTCCGGAAGAACCCAGTTCAGAGGACCCCCGTGCCGGTGAAAAGCTGGCCTGGAACTACAAATACGGCTACAACTGGGGCGATAGCGCCGCTATCTCTCCGTTCTACTGGAAATACCGTGACATGAACTCGGGCGATGTGGAACGGACGATCAAATTCAACTTCCACTTCCTCAACTATAAAGGCCGTGTAAACCAGGAACCCACTCCGGAAATTACACCGAACCCATCTGATCTTTTCCGTGCAATTTACGTGCAGGTACTGGATCCGGCTGACGTACGCGACACCCAGTTGCTCATTCACCGGGCTGCGGATGACCTCAAGCGCGACAACTCCTGGCTGTACCTCGGTTTTCAACGTCGCGTCCGTCGTTTGGCCACCGGTCAGGTCACCGACGCCTTCCTGGGCTCCGACCTGATGATCGAGGACTTCGAAGGCTACAACGGCAGGATTTCCGACATGGATTGGACCTACAAGGGTACCCGTTACATGCTGATGCCGTTCTACAACCACAATGAGCTCAAGCTGGACTCTGAAACCCACAGTGACAGCGACGGCTACCAGGTGGTTGCCTTCAGCGGCCAGGGCGGATGCTTCCCGGATATCACCTGGCAGCTTCGCAAGGTCTATGAGGTCGAGTCTGTGCCGGTCGATGAGAGCCATCCGCTGTCCAAGCGCGTGCACTTTATGGACGCCCAGACCTTCACCATTCCGCGCACCGTCTCCTATGACCGTAAAGGCAGCCTCTGGAAAACCTTCACCATTGGCCAGGCCCATCCGGACCATCACCTGGCCAAGAACAAGGGCACCGGTGTTTCCATCGACGACAGCTTCAGCATGATCGACGTGCAGGCCAGCCACTGCACCACTGGCCAGTTCAAGGGCCAGGTGGATCCTGAAATGTCGCCGCCCAACATGTTCAACGTTCAGTACCTGCGCGCCACGGGCAGTTAACCGGGCATCATTGTTGCTCCTCTTTCGGGCCCGCTTCGGCGGGCCCCTTTTTTGGACTATGGAGGATATCGAACATGACCGATAATCAGTCTGCCATTGGCGAACAGGATTCAACGGCGCCCCTCACCGTAGTTGTTTCGCGGAGGGTCAGGAAGGGCCAGCAAGAAGCGTTTGAAGCGTTAAGTAGCCAGATGACCGAGCGGGCATCCCGTTTTCCAGGTTACCTGGGCACGGCCATGTTCCGGCCAGCTTCCCCTGACGATCCCGAGTACCGGATTGTCTTCAAGTTCCGGGACCGGGAAACCCTGACCACCTGGGAGGAATCGGAAGAACGCGCCGAGCTGCTGGAACAGATCGAAAGCCTGCTGGTGCAGCCCAGCGAACGGGAAGTCACCTCCGGCATCGTGACCTGGTTCACCCTGCCCGGCCAGAACCCGGTGCAACCACCACCCAAATGGAAGATGACTATTGTCAGTTGGCTGGCACTTTACCCCGCTGTGACCCTGGTGTTCGTCATTTTCGGAGACCTGCTGGCCCAGGTGCCACTATTGCTGCGGACGATGATCGTCACAATCGTGGTGATGGGGTTAATGAGTTATGTGTTGATGCCCAGAATGACGAAATGGTTCGCCTTCTGGTTGTTTCCCCGACAGAAGGGACCCTCCCGTTGAGCGAACGATTCATGGATGCCTGACAAGAGCAAAGTCAGGGAGCAAGCCAGGCCGCGCTGACCCGCTCCCGACCGACTCAGAAATGAATAACCGACCGGATGCTCTTACCCTCGTGCATCAAGTCAAACGCCTTGTTAATGTCTTCCAGCGGCATGTTGTGGGTAATGAACACATCCAGCGGAATCTCGCCCTTTTCGGCTTTTTCCACGTAGCCCGGCAACTCGGTACGGCCTTTCACGCCGCCAAACGCTGAGCCTTTCCAGACCCGGCCGGTGACCAGCTGGAACGGACGGGTGCTGATTTCCTCGCCGGCGCCGGCGACGCCGATGATGACGGATTCGCCCCACCCCTTGTGGCAGCACTCCAGGGCGGCGCGCATCACCTTGACGTTACCGATACACTCGAAGGAATAGTCCACGCCGCCGTCGGTCATTTCAACGATCACTTCCTGGATCGGCTTGTCGTAGTCGTTGGGATTGACCACATCGGTCGCACCCAGCTGTTTGGCGATGTCGAACTTTCCCGGGTTGATGTCGATGGCAATGATGCGACTGGCCTTGGCCATGGTGGCACCGATGATAGCCGCCAGGCCGATACCACCCAGGCCGAAGATGGCTACCGTTGCCCCTTCTTCCACCTTGGCCGTGTTCATCACCGCACCGATGCCGGTGGTCACGCCGCAACCGAGCAGACACACCTTCTCAAGGGGCGCTTCCTTGGGAATCTTGGCCAGGGAGATCTCGGGCAACACGGTGTACTCGGAGAAGGTGGAGCAACCCATGTAGTGGTACAGCGGCTTGCCCTGGTAGGAGAAGCGGGAGGTGCCGTCCGGCATCACGCCCTTGCCCTGGGTGGCCCGAACGGCGCCGCACAGGTTGGTCTTGCCGGAGGTGCAGAACTTGCACTCGCCACACTCGGCGGTGTAAAGCGGAATCACGTGGTCACCCACTTCCAGGTTTTTCACGCCCGGGCCCACGGCCTCCACAATACCACCGCCTTCGTGGCCGAGGATGGTCGGAAACAGGCCTTCCGGGTCGGCGCCCGACAGGGTGTAGGCATCAGTATGGCAGACGCCGGTGGCAACGATGCGCACCAGCACTTCACCTTTTTGCGGCGGGGCGACATCCACTTCAACGATTTCCAGCGGCTTGTTGGCTTCAAAGGCCACCGCGGCACGGGATTTGATCACTGGCATGCTCCTCTGGTTCTGTCAGGAATCTCGGGCATTGCTGATTCCCTTTGTATGATGAATTGACAGATTGACGGTTTGACGATTACTAGACGACTGGTCTACTATAGCAAATATGACGTCAACCGACACCCGCACTCACATTATTCACACCGGCGCCGACCTGATCGGCCATAAAGGCTTTGGTGCGACAGGCATCAACGCCGTGCTGACCGCAGCTGGCGTACCCAAGGGGTCGTTCTACCACTACTTTAGCAGCAAGAATGATTTCGGCCTGGCGGTCATTGATACCTTCGCGGAGGAATACGACGCCAAACTGGATCGGATTCTCAATGACACCAGCCGCTCCTGCGTCGACCGGCTGCGCGCCTACTTCGACACCGGCTTTGAAACCATGACCAGCTGCGAGTACACCCGGGGCTGTCTGATCGGCAACCTGGGCCAGGAACTGGCGGGACAGAACGAAGCCTTCCGGCAGAGGCTGGACTCGGTCTTCGCCAGCTGGGAAAGACGCTTTGAGCATTGCATCCGTGCTGCCCAGCAGGCCGGAGACATCAGCGCCGACATCGACGCGGCAGACGCCGCCAGTTTTCTTCTGTCCGGCTGGGAAGGCGCCATCCTGCGTTCGAAGGTCCTCAAGTCCACCGAACCCATGGAGAGGTTCGTGCGAGTCTTTTTCAAACACTGCCTGAACATCGGCTGAAATTTTTTTCGATTGCCGACTAGTAGACTGGTCTAATTAATATCATTTGATCCTGAAGGAGGATGCCCGATGAGCAACCAGAACGATCCACTTTTTCAACCGCACCATCTGGGCGAACTGGCCCTGCCCAACCGGATTCTGATGTCACCACTGACACGTTCCCGCTCAAGCCAGCCCGGGGATATCCCCAACGACATGAACGCCCGCTACTATCAGCAGCGGGCCAGCGCTGGCCTGATTCTCAGTGAAGCCACCCAGGTTTCGCCGCAAGGCAAGGGCTATGCCTTTACCCCCGGCATTCATTCGCAGGAACAGATTGAAGGCTGGAAGAAGGTAACCGGGGCGGTGCACATGGCCGGCGGCCGAATTCACATGCAACTGTGGCACGTGGGCCGGATTTCCCATCCGGACCTGCAACCGAACGGTGAAAAGCCCGTTGCGCCTTCTGCCATCAAGCCCGAAGGTGCCAAGACCTTCATCAGTGCCGACTCCGGCATGGTGGATATCCCGGAGCCCCGGGCCCTGGAAACCGCGGAAATGACCGACATTGTCGAGCAGTACCGCCAGGGTGCGCTGAACGCAAAAGAAGCCGGCTTTGACGGCGTTGAAGTCCATGCGGCCAACGGCTATCTGCTGGACCAGTTCATCAAGAGCGGCAGTAACCATCGCACTGACGAATACGGTGGCTCGGTGGAAAACCGTCTGCGCCTGCCATTGATGGTCGTCGAAGCGGTTATCGACGTCTGGGGCAAGGACAAGGTCGGCGTCCGCGTCAGCCCCACGGGTAGTTTCAATGCCATGGACGACGACAACCCGGCCGAAACCTTCGGTACCTTCGCCCGGCACCTGAACGACCTGGGCATTGCCTACATCGAAGTGGTGGAAGACTCCTTCCAGGGCAATCACGCGAACGGCCGCCCGGAAGAAGTCATCGACGCGATCCGCGCCGGCTTCAAGGGCACCTACATTGCCAATGGCGCCTACACCGCCGACGAGGCCCGAAAGCGTATCGACGAAGGCCGGTGCGATCTGGTCACCTTCGGCCGCCCGTTTATCGCCAACCCGGATCTGCCGGAGCGCTTCCGCCAGAACGCGCCCCTGAACGACTGGGACGACAGCACCTTCTATGGCGGTGATGAACACGGTTACACCGACTACCCGACACTGATAGAACTCGAAAAAAGCGCCTGAACAGCGCTTTCATTCCCAAAGGAGACAAACCATGAGCAACACCAATGACCCGATCAACAGCAAAGTAGTGATTATTACCGGCGCCAGCAGTGGTCTCGGTGAAGCCACGGCCCGCCGCCTGGCAGACCGGGGCGCCAAGCTGGTACTCGCAGCACGCCGGGAGGACCGCCTGAAAGACCTGACGGAAGATCTCAAATCCCGGGGCGCCGAAGCCATCTGGCAGGTCACCGACGTGACCGACCGCAATCAGGTTGAGTCTCTGGCCGCTGCGGCAAAAGAGGCGTTTGGCAGGATCGATGTGCTGGTCAACAACGCCGGGCTGATGCCCCTGGCACCGCTGGACGCCCTCAAGGTTGATGAGTGGGAACAGATGGTAGACGTCAACATCAAGGGCGTGATGTATGGTATCGCCGCTGTACTGCCGACCATGCGGGAACAGCACAGCGGGCACATCCTCAACCTGTCGTCGGTCGCCGGGCACAAGGTCTTCCCCGGTGCCGCCGTCTACTGCGCCACCAAATATGCGGTGAAGGCGCTGTCCGAAGGCGTTCGTATGGAAGGCGGCGACGAGATCCGCAGCACCAACATCTCGCCGGGAGCCGTCGCCACCGAGCTCACCAGCACCATCACTGATCCCGACGCGAAAAAGGCGGCGGATGAGCTCTACGAAGTCGCCATTGATTCCGATGCCGTGGCCCGGGCAGTTGTCTATGCCATCGAGCAGCCGGCGGATGTCGATATCAATGAAATCATCCTGCGGCCGACGGCTCAGGAGCTGTAGAACTTCTCTCGATCCTCGAACCCTGCACCATGCTGCCCCGCAAGGGCAGCGTTGGTGCAAAAGATCCACGGCCAGTCTCATCAAAATCCTCGAAAGATCACCACCTACCTGCGAAGTTCCCACGCACATCACATATCATTGTTGCGCCCCCAAAAACTTTTCCGAATCTGGTACGTATCTGAAGGGTTGAATCAAAAGGCCAAGGAGCATCCACCTTGCATACGCTTTACTGGTTTACCCGGGATCTTCGCCTGCACGACAACGCCGCGTTGCTGGCGGCCTCGAAGTCCGACGTGCTTTTATGTGTCTACGTTGTTGATCCCCGCTGGTTCGCACCGGGGCCACTGCAAAGCAAAGCCATGGGCGATCATCGCTGGCGCTTCCTCTGGCAGAGCCTGATGGCGCTGGAGCGAACCCTGCGGACGCTTGGCCAGCGCCTGCATATTGCCTATGGCGAGCCGGAAGCCGTGGTCCCCGAGCTGGTGCATGCCCACCGTATTGCCCGGGTTGTCCGGTCGCGGTTGCCGGGCACCCGGGAAGCTGGCCAGTGGCGCGCGATCAAGGACAAACTGCCACAGACCCTGTTCCAGCAATTCGAAACCCTGAGCCTGTTTACCGAGGGCTCCCTGCCCATGACCCTGCAGGATCTGCCGGACACCTTTTCCCAGTTCCGCAAGCAGGTTGAGAAAACCGGAGAACGCTGTACCGAGCGTTTGCGTATCCGCACTCTGACAGCCCTGCCTCCGCCACCAGGGTTCCCGGAGGACAATCGCGGCGACTGCCCGCCGATACCAGAGCCGATGCATCCATTGCAGTTTATGGGGGGTGAAACAGCTGGCGTGGAGCGGCTTCGGGAATTCCTGTACGGCAACCACAACATTGACCGCTACAAGGAGACCCGCAACGCCCTGGACTCCTGGGACGCCTCCTCAAAATTCTCGCCCTGGCTGGCCAACGGCAGTCTCTCGGTTCGCGAAGTGGCGGAAACCATCACAGAGTACGAAGCCAGTGAGACCAAAAACGAATCCACCTATTGGCTCTGGTTCGAACTGCTCTGGCGGGAATACTTCTACTGGTACGCCCTGAAACACGGCGCCAACCTGTTCCGCCGGGATGGCGTCCAGCGCAAGCGTCGACACGGCACCTTCTATGGCCACCGTTTCAAGGCCTGGTGCCAGGGCAACACAGAATACCCAATCGTAAACGCGGCCATGAATCAGCTGCGTGAAACCGGTTACATGAGCAATCGGGCCCGGCAACTGGTAGCAAGCTGTTTCATCAACGAACTGGGCCTCGACTGGCGATACGGAGCGGCATGGTTTGAAGAGCAGTTGATCGACTATGATGTAGGGAGCAACTACGGCAACTGGCAGTACCTGGCTGGCGTGGGGGCGGACCCGAGAGGCCTGCGGCAATTCAATCTGGAAAAACAGACGCAGCAGTACGATCCCACCGGCACCTTCATTGACCGCTGGGGCGGACACGCGGAACAGCCTGTAGGTTTACACACAGTGGATGCGGCAGACTGGCCCTTGTAGCAATAAGGCGAACAGCCATGACGGATAGGAAGGACAACGGCAATACGGCACGTGAGACCCTGGCTCGCATCATCGATACCAGCTCTCCCTCTACCTTGCTCAGTTGCGGCAACCTCGCGACCGAAGTCTCACGGATCTGGCAGAAATATCAGAAGGGCGTTGACGTTCACACACTGGACACCATCGACCCCAATGCCCACCTGCTCCTGGACCGGGTGGCAGACTTGGCCCTGGTTACCGAAACCCTCGAACATCTGCCCCACGACGAAGGCGCCCTTCTGCTGGGACAACTCAGGAACTATGGCACCCATCAGATTGCGGTTCTTGTGGGAGAGGCTCCCGACTGGGCGTTTACGGACTTCATCGGCCTTGGCTTCCGTCGCCATGCCGAACTGGAAAATGATAACGGTGCACTGACGCTGTACACCTACAATCTGGATACTTACAACCACAAGCGGGCCTGGAACAATCCAGAGAACTGGGCCAATCCGGAAATGTGGGGCAAAGCATGGTGGTAGAAAGCGCAGAAGTGAGCAGTCCGTCTTCCCGAAAACTCAAACCCAGTACGATCCGGATCGGTACCCGTTACCGGGCCAACCGACTGAAAGGCCCTTACGACGCCATTGTAATCGGCTCCGGCATTGGCGGCCTGACAACGGCCGCTTGCCTGGCCAAGGTCGGCAAGAAGGTGCTGGTACTCGAACAGCATTACACCGCCGGCGGCTACACCCACAGCTACGCCCGCAACGGTTACGAGTGGGACGTGGGCGTTCACTATATTGGCGATATGGGCTCACCCAATACCCTGGGCCGGCGACTGTTCGATTACATTACCGACGGCAAACTGGAATGGGCA
Source organism: Marinobacter sp. L-13 (assembly GCF_056857715.1). Classification (NCBI taxonomy): domain Bacteria; kingdom Pseudomonadati; phylum Pseudomonadota; class Gammaproteobacteria; order Pseudomonadales; family Marinobacteraceae; genus Marinobacter; species Marinobacter sp. L-13. Next base: position 4,680 of record NZ_JBSXNQ010000050.1, on the reverse strand, counting down.
CCCATGGATGAGAATTACGACCGTTTCTTTCTGGGAGACAAGGTCGTCAATCTGCGTGCCGGCAAGGAGGGCCTTCGGCTCTCCTTGCTGGATGCCTTCCCGGATGAACAGGGAGCCATCGACCAGTATGTAAAACTGCTGGGGAAGGTAGCCGACGGCATGCAGTGGTATACGCTTTCCAAGCTCACGCCCGGACTTCTGAGCCCGCTCGTTCATAAAGGCCTGGATATGGCCTTACCGGATTACTTCAACAAGACCACCTGGGACGTTTTGAGCGAACTGACCGACAACCAGGAACTGATCGGTGCGATCACCGGCCAGTGGGGCGATTGCGGCGTCACACCGAAGCAATCCAGCTTTATGGTTCATGCGCTGATCGCCAAGCACTACCTTTACGGTGGCTTCTATCCGGTTGGCGGCGCGTCGGAGATCGCAAAAACCATCATCCCCGTCATCCAGCAGCCCGGTGGTGAGGTATTCACCTACGCCGATGTGACTGACATCCTGGTCGAGAAGGGCAAGGCAACCGGCGTGCGCATGGCCGACGGTGAGGAAATCCGGGCACCAATGGTCATCAGCAACGCCGGGGTGATCAACACCTTTGAAAAATTGCTGCCGGCTGAGGCCGCAGAAAAAATCGGCTACAAGCGCAAACGCCGGCACATTATTCCCTCCATGCCCCATATCGGGCTCTACATCGGCCTGAAAGGAACTCCGGAAGCGCTCGGGCTGCCGCGCACCAATTTCTGGATCTACCCGAGCGCCGATCACGACAGCAACGTGCAACAGTTCCTGGATGATCCGGAAAACACCGAGTTTCCGGTGGTGTATATTTCCTTCCCGGCAGCCAAGGACCCGGACTACCAGAACCGCTGGCCTGGCACCTCCACCATAGAGATTGTCGCACCAACCACCTGGGAGATGTTCGAGCCCTGGCAGGACACTACCTGGGGCAAGCGCGGGGAAGACTATGAGGTCCTTAAGCAGAAAATTACCGACCAATTGCTGGAAGTGATGTACGAGAAACTCCCGCAGCTTCGGGGCAAAGTGGATTACGTGGAGACCTCCACGCCGCTGTCTACCGCCTGGTTCTGCCGCTATGGTCGGGGCGAGCTCTACGGTCTGGACCACAACCCTGAGCGCTTCGAACAGGACTGGCTGAAACCGAAAACCGACATTCCCGGGCTCTATCTCACCGGCCAGGACATCCTTACCTGCGGCGTGGTGGGCGCGATGATTGGTGGGCTGGTCAGCACCCTGGCCATCCAGGGCTGGCGCGGCGCCGGGTTGGCAAAACGTATTTTTGTGGGGTAACAGGCGTTGCCCAGGCCGATCTGTGCCGATTGCGGCATGCACCTGAATATCTGTGTCTGTGAAGCCTGTGCCCCGGTGCCGAACAGTACCCGGGTTTCGGTCCTTCAACACCCAACCGAGGTGGGTCACCCCAAGGGTACCGTGCGCATACTGGCCCAATGCCTCGCCAGAGTCGACGTTTTCCAGGGCGAGACGCCAGACGATTTTGACCAGGCCGGCTTCAATCCACACACAGAAGCCGGACATTCCGCGCTGCTGTTCCCCGGTCCCGGCAGCGACACGCTCGAATGCGCAAACCTCCATGACATCCATCACTGGATCATTCTGGACGGAACCTGGCGTAAGGCCGCAAAGATCCTGCATCAGAATCCTGCCCTGGCGGCGCTGCCCCGCTTCCATTTGGCGGAACCTCCGGCGTCTGCCTACGCCATCCGAAAGGCCCCGGGCAAGCAACACCTGGCCACAGCAGAGGCGGTTGCCTATCTGCTGAACGTGGTCGAGCCGGGCCTGGATACCCGGCCCATTTCCAGAGCCGTGCGCTCACTGGTGGACAAACAGCTCGCCCAGATCCCGGCCCGGCTGCACAAGCATTATCAATAAACCGATGCGGGTGAGACGAGCGGCCGATGCGGACGTAATCTCCGGAAACCTGAACAAAACCGAGAGCACCCCATGTCCGCGCAATTCGACTCTGCAGACCTCTCCCGCATTATCGAGATGGCCTGGGAAGATCGCACACCCTTCGAGGCCATCGAAGCCCTCTATGGCCTTCAGGAGAAAGACGTCATCCGCCTGATGCGACGTGAGCTGAAGACTTCAAGCTTCCGGCTCTGGCGCAAGCGGGTAACCGGACGCAGCACCAAACACCGCCAGTTGCGGCCCGAAGGGGTGAGTCGGGGCTATTGCCCGACCCAGTACAAGCATCGGTAAGCGTCGCACCATTGGCATTGCCGGCATGGCTGCGCGATCATGAACACTCAGGTAACAAGCAAGGAACCAACGCAATGGCAGTGTTCAACCAGAAAGATGCCCGGGAGCAACTCGATGCCGAGGCCAGCAAGGTACACCGGTCCGACCTTGAGACTCTGCTTGAAAGACAGCGCGCGATTGAAGAAAAGGTGAAGGGTAGCGGCAAGCTGGCACGCTTCAGCGGCGACATCAAGCTGATGTTTTCCATGATCCGCGACTACTGGTACGGCAATTACCGGAGCGTACCCTGGAAGACAATCGCGGCAGTGGCAGGGGCACTCCTGTACGTGCTGAACCCGCTGGATGTCATTCCCGACCTTTTGTTCGGCTTCGGATTTATCGACGATGCCGGCGTCGTGGCCCTGTGTCTGAAACTGGTAGAATCCGATCTGCTCCGCTACGCTGAGTGGAAGGAACATCAGGAAGAATCTGAAAACCGGGTCAGTGCGAATTGATTAATTTCTGAACTGACGGTATTCTCCCGCCCCTGCTGTAGGAACACCTGAATCAAATCTGGAGTTGTCGTGGATTTAGCCACTCTCATCGGTCTTGCCGGCGCTATTCTGCTGATTGCATCCGCCGTTATTCTTGGTGTTTCACCTTCTGTATTTATCAACCCTGCCTCGTTGCTGATTGTCGTGGGTGGCACCATGTTCGTGGTGTTGGCCAAGTTCAGCGTCGCCCAGTTTCTTGGCGCCTTCAAAGCGGCCGCCCGGGCCTTCAAGTTCAAGCTGCCGGAAACCCAGGCCAGCATTGAAGAGTTGGTGGATATCGCCAACGTGGCCCGCAAAGAGGGCGTTCTTGGGCTGGAGGATAGAGAGATCAGCAGCCCGTTCCTGGCCCAGGGTATACAGATGCTGGTGGACGGTCAGGACGGCAAGACCATCAAGGAGCTCTTGAACAAGGAGCGCCTGATGACCCTCGACCACAACCGTTCTGGCGCCAAGGTATTCACGGCCATGGCCGATGTGGCGCCGGCCATGGGCATGATCGGCACGCTGATTGGTCTGGTTCAGATGCTGTCGAACATGGAAGACCCGAAGTCCATCGGCCCGGCCATGGCGGTCGCACTGTTGACCACACTGTATGGCGCCATGATTGCCACCATGATCGCGACTCCGATTGCCGACAAGCTCTCCCTGCGGATGACCGAGGAAGCGCGCATGCAGTCGCTGTACATTGATGCCCTGGTGGCCATTCAGGAAGGCACCAATCCCCGGATCATCGAGCAGATGCTGTCGAGCTACCTGCCCCCCAAGGAACGCGAGAAAGCGGCTGCAGCTGAAGGCGCCTGACCATGGATGAATTGCCTGAAGAGGAAAAACCGGGGATTCCGGCGTGGGTAGTTACCTTCGCCGATCTCATGTCCCTGCTGATGTGCTTCTTCGTGTTGCTGCTGTCCTTCTCGGAGATTGATGCCCAGAAGTTCAAGCAGATCGCCGGTGAACTCTCCAAAGCCTTCGGCGTTCAGCGGGACGTGCCGGCCCTGGAAATACCCAAGGGTACCAGCCCCATTTTCGACAAGTTTTCTCCCGCACCGCCCGAGCCTACCGTGGTCAACGAGGTCAAACAGACCACCACAGAGGAAGCCCCCGAGCTGCAGACCCTGAAAAGCCCCACCGACATGGCCGTGGAGGCTGCCATGGAAGAGCAGCTGCAGGAAACCATGGACGAAATCCTCAAGGTGCTGGAGCCGGCGATCGCCGATGGGCGCATCAATGTAAGCGAGGATCAGCGGCGGATCGTGATCCGGGTGGAAGAAAAAGGTTCGTTTCCCTCAGGTTCGGCTCAGCTGACCTGGGAATTTGAGGGCCTGTTGCTGGACATGGCCGAGGTTATTGAGGGCATCCCCGGCGACCTGACCATTGAGGGCCACACCGACAACGTGCCTATCCGTACCGACCGCTTCTACAGCAACTGGGATCTGTCGGCTGCCCGGGCCGCCGCGGTGGCCAACGTGCTGGTCGCCCGGGACCAGGTTGAACCCACGCGACTTTCCGTCACCGGACTGGCGGATACCGAACCCAGAGTTCCGAATAGCTCAGCAGAAAACCGGGCCAAGAACCGGCGCGTGGAAATCATCATTGATCTCTCCGGCCCGATGCAGGAACAGGAGGTTCGCCTCCGGGAACTGATCCAGTCCGAATCGGACGATGACCAGTCGGCACTCGGGATCGAATCCGACAGCTCGACATCAAACGAAATCAGCTGGTAAGCGCACTCTATTTTGGTGCGCCCGACACCAAAACGCACAATGCTAGCCCGGATTTCTCATAGTGCTCCAACAACCTTCGCAGACCAAGCCTGGTAGTGCCAGATCCGAGTGGTCATGGTCGAAGTTGGCGATTATTTAGCCAGTTTCCGGCATTCAGGCACAACTCCCCCTTTCCCCCATTG
>NZ_JBSXNQ010000049.1:0-129739 GCF_056857715.1 Marinobacter sp. L-13 | reverse complement strand
GTCCTGACGATTGCCTACTTCGACCGGTTGGGAGTGCCGAGACTCTCGTGAACCCTCAACGTCTCGAACCGCCCGGTGCGGACCCGCATGCCGGGTGGTGTGGGAGGGGTGGAGCCTCATGGCTCCCCCCTATCCCGATTGTCTAATGAAAATTCCTGGAATTCACGGGTAACGACTGAATCAGGTGGCTGAGGTCCGAAAGCCGACCTGCCATCACATGCACAATGTCCCCCTGTCGCTCCAGCACTCCCATCACATGCAGCAATCGGGCAGTCAGTAACGGCTTGCGCTGTCGCCGTGCCGTTTCCAGCCACACCACCACGTTCACATTACCGGTTTCGTCTTCCAGGGTGACGAAGGTAACGCCGGAAGCGGAGCCGGGGCGTTGGCGGCCGGTGACCAGGCCGGCGACCTGGACAGGGATGCCGGCTTTGGTGGATTTGAGCTGTTCGGCGCTGAGACAGAACTTCAGGTGGCCCTGTTCCCGCAATAACGCTAGCGGATGACGCTGCAGGGTGAGGCCCTGGCTGGCGTAGTCGGCCAGCACGTTCTGGCCTTCGGAGGGTTCCGGCAATTGCTCACAGTAGTCCGGTTGATAATCGACCGCCGTCTCCTGAGCGAACAGCTCCGCAGGTTGTTCATGGTCGAGCAGTTGCCAGTACGCCTGGTGGCGGTTGGCGGTGAAGCCCGGCATGGCGTTGGCGCCGGCGAGGAGTTCCATATCCCGCTGGTTCAGGGTGGCCAGGCGGCGAAGCTCGCTGGCAGAGCGGTAGCCCTCGGCTGGCCGGTTCTGGTGGATACGCTCGGCGCCGCTAACGGACAGACCCTGGATAATCCTCAGGCCCAGTCGCAGATGGCGGTCTTCGTCTTGCAGGTTGTGGTCCCACTGGCTGGCATTTACATCCGGCGGCAGCACGGTGACATTGTGCCGGCGGGCGTCCTGCACCAGTTGTGAGGGAGAATAGAACCCCATGGGCTGGCTGTTAAGCAGGGCACAGTAAAAGGCCGCCGGATAGTGCCGTTTGATCCAGGCGGAGACGTAGACAAGCAGGGCAAAGCTGGCGGCGTGGGATTCGGGGAAGCCATAGCCGCCAAAGCCGCAGATTTGCTGGTACAGCCGTTCGGCGAAGTCGGCATCGTGACCACGTTCGAGCATACCGGTGACTAGCTTTTCCCGGAACGGGGTCAGGTCGCCGTGGGATTTCCAGGCCGCCATGGCCCGGCGCAACTGGTCGGCTTCGCCGGCGGAGAAGCCGGCCGCCACCATGGCCAGTTTGATCACCTGTTCCTGGAAGATGGGCACACCGAGGGTGCGCTCCAGCACCTTGCGCACGGCATCGTTCGGGTAATCCACCGGCTCCAGGCCGTGCTTTCGGCGCAGGTACGGGTGCACCATGTCACCCTGGATGGGGCCCGGCCGAACGATGGCCACCTCAATCACCAGATCGTAATAGGTTTCCGGTTTCAGGCGGGGCAGCATGTTGATCTGGGCCCGGGATTCCACCTGGAATACGCCGATGCTGTCGCCTGTCTGAAGCATGGCGTAGGTGTCACGGTCTTCCTGGGGAATGTCCTGTATCCGGAAAGGCTGGCCTTTTTCATCGCTGATCAGTTCCAGCGCTTTTCGAATGGCGGAGAGCATGCCAAGGGCCAGCACATCCACCTTCATCAGCCCCAGGCTCTCAAGGTCGTCCTTGTCCCACTGGATTACGGTGCGGTCGGCCATGGCAGCGTTCTCCACTGGCACCAGTTCGGCCAGTGGCCCGGCGCTGATCACGAAACCGCCCACGTGCTGGGACAGATGTCGGGGGAAGCTCAGCAGGGTATTCACTAGGGTGAAGAACTGGTCCGCCACCTGTGGGTTGCGGGTGATTTTCTTGTCGAGAATCTGCTGGCGCCAGTTGGTGGCCTTGTCCCGCCAGTCGATGCCTTCCAGCAGCTGTTCCACCAGGGCCGGATCAAACCCCAGGGCCTTGCCGACATCCCGAATGGCGCTTTTGGGCCGGTAACGGATCACCGTGGCAGCCAGGGCGGCGCGCTCACGGGTATAACGCCGGTAGATATACTGGATAACCTCTTCACGACGTTCGTGCTCGAAATCCACATCGATATCGGGCGGTTCGTTTCGGTCTTTGGAAATAAACCGCTCGAACAGCAGTTCCACCCGGGCCGGGTTCACCTCGGTGATGCCCAGGCAATAACAAACCGCAGAGTTTGCTGCCGACCCCCGCCCCTGGCAGAGAATCCCCCGGCTGCGGGCAAAGTCGACAATATCGTGGATGGTGAGGAAGTAATGCTCGTAGTTCATCTCCGAGATCAGGCCCAGCTCCTTGCGGATCAGGCTCTGAACCTGCAGTGGTGTGCCATCCGGGTAACGCCGGCGCTCGCCTTCGCGGGTCAGCCGTTTCAGGTAGCCGGCCGGAGTCTCGTCCTCCGGCACCAGGTCTGGCGGGTATTCATAGCGCAGGCTGCCGGGCTCGAAGGTGCACTGGTTGGCAATGGTCAGGGTTTCATGCAGCCAGGCTTCCGGAAACAGCCGTTGCAGAACGGGCAGGGGGCGCAGGTATCGCTCGCCATTCTGGAACAGGCAGTGGCCGGCATTCTCCAGATTGGTGTGATTGCGCAGGGCTGTCAGTACATCCTGCAGCGGCTGGCGCTCCCGGCTGTGCATGTGCACCTCGCCCACGGCAGCCACGGGAATGCGCAGCTGATCGGCCAGCCAGTGTATCCGTGCCAGCCGCTGCTCCTCGCCGGATTCCAGGGTGCGGGCCGCGGCAATCCAGATCCGGGGGTCAAACAGTCGGGCCAGCCACTCGCCGCAGGCCAGCGCCTGATCGGAATCCGCTTCGGTAGGCGATGGGGGCAGCCACAGACACAGGCAGTCATCCAGGGTGTGGGTTTCAATGTCCCGGTAATACAGCTGGTAATGGCCTTTCTCAGCCCGCCGGCGGCCGGTAGTGATCAACTGGCAAAGCTGGCCATAGCCTTTGCGCGTGCGGGCCAGAAGGATAAAGCGAGGAGAAGCGGCGCCGGTGGGGGCATCCGACAACTCAAACCAGCTGCCGGTAATGAGTTTTACAGGACTTTCTGCCAGCGCCGCCCAGGCCCGGGGAATGCCGGCAACGGAGCAGGCATCGGTGATGGCCAGGGCGGTGTAGCCCAGCTCATGCGCTCGCTCAGCCAGTTCGTGGGGATGAGAGGCCCCGGTGAGGAAGGTGAAATTGCTGAAGCAAAACAGCTCTGCATACTGCTGCCCGGACATCAGCCAAACCACCCATGCACAAACCAGCCTTCCCGGGCATCCCGGAAGACCCAGGCCAACTGGCCGCTGCTCAACTGGGCAATGTAATAATCCCGGTGCACGCGCTGGCCATCCCACCAGCCACCGCTGATGCGCTCAGGCCCGGAAAACCAGGTAACGGGCGCCTCGGTCAGCGGTTGCGGGCCTTTCAATAACCAGAGCGGCCGCCTGGGCAGTTCTGCTGCCGGTACTGGCGGCGTTCCGGTTTTACGCAGAACTTCCGAGGCCGACCAGGCCCGTTCGGGACGATGATCCGCCTGGGGCGAGAGCTGCCTGAGAGCCTGATCGCCCAGGCGCGCCTGCAGCCGGCTGATCAGGGTATGCCAGGCTTCATTCAGATCCTGGGTTTCACCCAGCAGATCCTGCCCGGAGGGTGCTTCCCGTGACAGGAAACGCTTCACCAGCAAAACCATGGAGATAACCGGGGCGCTCAGGGAATGTTGCTCCAACCGCAGACGAACCAGGTTCAAGAAATGATCGGCCCGGTGCTCCGGCCCGGATGTGCGAATCTGCAGCCGGGTTGGTTCCGCATGCCGGTGCTTCAGAACCAGCCGCAGGCTGTCGGTATCCTGCTGGCGCCAGCACAGATCCTCTTCCAGTTCGACAAGCATGCGCTGGAGCGGAAACAGCAGCCCCTGGGTGTGTTCTATTTCCTGCACAAAATCCGCCTGTTGCCGGAACGAGTGGGGCGGCTGCCAGGGCGTGCGGGGATCTGGCCGGGTGCCCTGGATTTTCTGGATGTAAGCCAGTAACTCCGGAGACAGACGCCGTGCCAGTTCGCCGGGCGGTAAATCAAACACCTCCCCCAACGTGTTCAGCCCCAGGCGCTGCAAACGGGTACAGGCTTTCTCGTTGAATTCAGCTGCCAACAGGGGCATCTGGCTCAGGCTTCGAAGAATGTGGCCTTTGTCTGCCGTGCATTCCCCCTTGCCGGCGCGGGCAATCAGCCGGGCCGACAGAGGGGTATAGCCAATACCGATCCAGGCATTCAGCTGGCGCTCATTCAGCCCCTGTTCCACGGTTTGCCAAACGGCGGGCAGCCCGCCATACAGTTTTTGAAGGCTGCCAATTTCGGCCAGCAGACCATCGGGCGGCACCAACACAATATGGGCCGCATAGCGGTACAGCCAGCGGGCCTGATCTTCCAGAATCCTGGCTTCCTGGGTTTCATCGGCCCGCACCATGCCCAGATCCGGAGCCAGGCTGATGGCGGTTTTCAGGCGCATGCCGCTACGAATACCCTGGCTCCTGGCGTCCGGGCAGGCCTGGATCACCTTCTGGCCAGAGCCTTCAACCACCACCAGGGCGCCCTCATCTTCACGGGTGCGCCGAATATGGTCCAGCACCAGGTGCGGGAAATGCAGATACAGCCAGAGCATGGAGCGTTATTACCCGGTTGAACCCGACCAGGGGCCCCGGACAACCCGGGTGGTTTCACGGAAGGAGAGATCGGCCCGCTGGGCCATGGCCAGTGAACAGCGCTGCCCGGGCCAGCTACCCCGGCGCTTGAGCACATTCACCTTGAGATCCTGCTGCTCCCCCGGTTCCAGCTCCAGCCGCAGGGCAGCCGGAGAATTCTGCCCGGCGTAACGTCGTTCCCGGAACAGCACACACACATTGCTCCCGGCTTCGGCGGCCAGTTGCAGGCGACGGACTTCCCGTGAGGCCAGCTTGCCCGGCCAGGCCATTACCAGGCCTGTTACTGGTGAGCGCAGGCAGTTCTCCAGTGTCCACAAAAAGTCGCCCTCATCATCGGTATGGATCAGCACCACCTGGTCCAGGTTGACGCCTTCCCGGGCCAGGGCAGGGGCATAGGGCGTATGCGGCGGGTTCAGCCAGAACACGCTTTTGCCCTCTTCGCACACCCGTTGCATCAGCGGCAGAAGCAAATGCAGCTCACCAATACCCGGTGCATCCAGCAGGCATTCGCTCAAGGCACCCCGGGGCCAGCCCAGGCCTCCGAGCTGGTTATCCAGCACCTGGTAACCGGTTGATTGCGCAGGCTGTGTGGTCTGGGTGTGGCGGTGCCCCTGCCAGACACGGGCATCCTGCATCAGCGTGTTCAGAAGCTCGCTCATGATGAAAACTCTCAAAATACTGTTTAAATATACAGTATTCGGAAAGCCGCCGGATTTCAAGAGAAGGGTTGATAAAGCGAAGGGCACGACCCACGCTTGTAATACAGCCATCAACCATGGAGGTTGAAATGAGTGACCTGAAAGCACACAGCTGTGAAGCTTGCAGCCCGAACGCAAGCAAGGCGACCGAGGAAGAAAAGCAGCAGCTGCATAAAGAGGTCCCAGACTGGGAAATTCTGGAAATTGACGGGGAAGAACAGCTTCATAAGGTCTACAAACTTAAAAACTTTCTGAAGGCCCTGGAGTTCACCAACAAGATTGGCGAACTTGCCGAAGAAGAAGACCATCACCCGGTGGTTGTTCTGGAATATGGCAAAGTTGCAGTGAGCTGGTGGAGCCACGAAATCGGCGGCCTGCACAAGAACGACTTCATCCTGGCAGCGAGAACCGACGCTGCTTTCAACGACATGCAATAATCCCAATCACGGCGGAACCCGGTTTCCGCCGTGCTCCTTCCGGACCGGAGACCACCAGACGAATGGTTGAAAACCGCACCGATAACCCCCTGACCCTGAAGCTCGGCAGGGAAGAGCTCATCATCCGGCTTATCAGCCACATCCACGTTAAGCGAATTCCAGCCAGTAACTGGGAGAGTTAGAAGCCTTCGTCAACTGTGCTTTGCACTCCAAAAACAGTTTTAGGAGTTTGATAAACGGGTGATATACGAACGCGTTCGTGTAATTAGCTGCTAAATGCCAGTGATAGCCATGTCTAGGGCTCCAACAATCTGATCTCTGAAATGTGATAGAGAACCAATCGGATTGTTGAGATGCTTTTCAGAAACAGAGGAAATTTGCGGGGTCAACAGGAGAAGCTCCTGGTCTGCAAAGCTGATTTCTGGGGTGAGTCCTTGCATGGCTTCGCCACCGAATGCGGAGCGTTTCCCCAAAGGAATGACGATACGAGTTGCCAGTTCGCTCAGCAGGCTGCTTTGAATATCGACAAGGTAAGGGTAGTGAGCTTTGCTAGTTTTACTTGGGTTGAGGTATACATCGAACTGTGCCATCAAAATTCCCTGAATTCATCGCCGAAGCATCCATGTTGTTCGACAAAATCGTTATAACTTTTTATCGCAGACCTGTTTTCTTCAACCCATTGTTCTGCTTCGCGTTTGGCAAGCTCTTCTTTCAGGGCTCGCTCCAGGGTAGCAGACAAGTTAATGTTCAGTTCACGGGTCTTACGCAGTAGATCGCTATTGACTGAGAGGTTCGCAGCTTTTTTCGGTGCGGCTGTGTTGTAGAGTTCGGCCATTCCAGCCTCCAAGTGGCTATTTAATGCATGGCCTCAGTTTATGCGCATGATAGTGCGCATTCAAGAATTTAGCCAAAGGCTCTTGTCGGACGCGCCTGAGCTGGCGCTTCGTCGCTCCGCAAAGCCAGGGCGTTATGCAATACGTTCGCCTTGACGTACGTACCCAAGAGCGTACACTTGTTTAAAAGTTGAACATACAAGAGGTGCGTCATGACCGGAATCACAGCAACTGAGGCGCGCAGCAACCTATATCGGTTGATCGACGAGACCGCCGAGTCCCACCAACCAATCGTCATCATGGGAAAGCGGAACAAAGCGGTTCTGGTATCCGAGGAAGACTGGTCTGCAATTCAGGAAACGCTTTACCTGCTCTCCGTGCCTGGTATGCGGGAGTCTATTCGTGAGGGGATGGATACCCCCGAGGATGAATGCGATGAGGAGCTGGACTGGTGACATGGAAGTTGGTTTACACCAAGCAAGCCCAGAAAGATGCAAAAAAGCTGGCCTTCAGCGGTCTCAAACCAAAAGCCCAGGAAGTGTTGGCGCTTATAGCAGAAGATCCATACCGCAAGCCCCCTCCGCTTGAGAAGCTCATAGGTGATCTTTCGGGAGCCTATTCACGCCGAATCAATATTCAGCACCGTCTGGTCTACCAAGTGCTAGAGGACGAGCAAGTGGTGAAAGTCCTCAGGCTCTGGAGCCACTACGAATAATCCATAGCCAGCCGCTGTCGCCGGACAATTTTTCCACTGCTTCCCGTTATGTATAAAAACGGCCTGTTCTTCAAGGAACTCAATAGGGTTTTCAAGCCATGAAATTCTCGAAGTCTAGCGAGTCTGATCGTCAGGAAATCGAGGTCCTGTTTACCCGGACATTCTCTGATTCGGAAGGTGAGTCCGAGGAAAAGCTGATTGGCCATCTGGTGCATGAGTTGATGAACGGGACCGAAACCGATGACATGTTCGGGTTCATCGCTACCGAGCAAGGGCAGATAGTCGGGTGTATCTTTTTCACGAGATTGTCGTTCGGTTCCCGCGTAAACGCTTTTATGTTGTCACCGGTAGCCGTTGATACGGACCATCAGGGGAAAGGCGTTGGTCAAAAACTGATTAATTTTGGCATTGAGCACTTGCGTGAACGGGGTGTCGAACTCATTTTCACCTATGGTGATCCGAACTACTATTCAAAAGCGGGTTTCGAACACGTACCTCAAGAGGTTGCGGAAGCGCCATTTAAATTAACCCATCCAGAGGGGTGGCTGGGGCAGTCGTTGGATGGCGGCAGTATTAAACTCCCACTGGGGCAGGCGTGTTGCGTTGAGGCATTCAACGATCCTCAGTATTGGTAAATCCAGGAGGCTCTCCGCCTCGGAAAGCCCCCTTGAACTGTTCTGGCCTTTATCAGTAGGCACCCTCGCTGTATATCAACTCATAGCTGTGGCTATAGATCTCTAAAATGTTGCCAAACGGGTCTTCCATATAGATCATCCGGTAGGGCTTCTCGCCGGGATAATAGTAGCGCGGCTTCTCCATGCGTTTTTTCCCGCCAGCAGCCAAAATACGGTCAGCCAATTCCTCGACGTTCGGGTCTTGCACACAAAAGTGAAAGATGCCGGTTTTCCAGTACTCGAAATTGTCTTCCGGGTTGGTCTGGTTTTTAAATTGAAAAAGCTCCACACCGATTCTGTCGCCCGTCGATAAATGAGCAATACGGAAGCTTCCCCAGCCGGCACCGAAAACATCGGTGCACATCTCCCCAATGGCGCTTTCGTCCTCTTCGATCTCGGTTGGTTCCATAATCAAATACCAACCCATAACCTCTGTGTAGAACTTCACGGCTTGCTCAAGGTCCGGCACGGATATGCCGATGTGCGAGAAATTTCTTGGGTACACGTTGCTCATTGCCTGTCCTCCTTTAGTGAGACTGAGAGCAGGTTACATGCTGGTGTTTATCAGTTAAAATTATCATTTATTCTTTAAAAGATTACGAAAAGTAATGATAAATACCACCTGGTTACGCTCGTTTTGCACGCTGGTTGAAGTGGGACATTTCACCCGCACAGCCGAACGTCTCCACATGACACAATCGGGGGTAAGTCAGCATGTGCGTAAGCTTGAGGAGCAGCTTGGTACGGAATTGCTCGTCAGACAGGGGAAACAATTTTCGCTTTCGGGTGCCGGCGAAAAGCTTTATGCCGAGGCGCAGGACATTCTCCTGGCGTTGTCGAATCTTGAGCAAACAGTTGGTGAGGACCCGCCCTATGAGGGAACTGTGCGGCTTATGTCTCCGGGAAGTGTGGGGCTGAAGCTGTATCCTCATTTGTTGTCGCTGCAGAGCAAGCACCCGAAGCTCATTATTGATTACCGGTTTGCGCCGAATCCTGATGTGGAAAAGGCAATCGCCGAATCCACTGTTGATATCGGATTCATGACGGCAAAATCTACCCTGGCGGAAGTGAGTTGTACGCCCATCGCGCAAGAATCACTGCTGTTGGTAACACCTGCTACGGTCGAAGAACCGGATTGGGAGACGTTGATGACCCTCGGGTTTATCGACCACCCTGATGGAAGTCATCACGCCGGCTTGCTTCTTGGTGCCAATTACACCGAGTTTCAGCACAGTAGCCTGTTTCCCAGAAAGGGGTTCTCGAACCAGATCGGTTTGATCCTGGAGCCGGTCAGCCTGGGGCTGGGCTTTGCTGTTTTACCAGCACATGCCGTTGAGGCCTTTGAAAAGTCTGAGGGCATCAAAGCTCATCGTCTCTCTCACCCGGTCAGCGAAACGTTGTATCTCAGCGTTCCCCGGAATCGATCACTTCAGGCGAGAATGAATACTGTGATAGCTGAGGCCAAGCGGTGGCTGAATGGTTGAGGCAGGTTTTGAATGACTCTGCGCAGTCACCAGATTTTCACATTATTTTGGAAGGCGCATGCCTGATTTGACGTACCTGCGACCTTTCTTGACCAACGCCGAAGCGGGTATTCCGGGGCCTTGAAAGCCCGTTAATCATGATCCGATACTCATGATATGTATGATTAATCGGCTCATTTGATTAAAATTTATCCAATTTTTTTGCACCCTCCTTCACCCTGCCTATACTCCCTTATGTCATAGCTTGAATTCATGACGCTGTTTGCTGTTTCCGGGGCCTATGGCCTGAATCTACGCAACAGGGTTTTGATGCTGCAGTCCGGCTACCACGGGAAAGAAGGATGTTTTTCCTGCCGGTCTCGAAACCTGCGCAAGGCATTCGCTGCGAGGGATCGCTATGGCAAATTTCGCCCGCTTTATCACCGTCGACTTCTCCCAATTCGATTGGCTAAACCGCATCGATGCTGATGTTCTGCTTGATGTCGGTGACCTGTCACCAGACCTGCTGACTGTTCCCGGTAAAGACGCCCAGCGTGTGCTTTCGGAAGTGGTTCGACTGGTTCTCGATTTGCCGCGAAAAAGCACACCCCTGGTTGTCTGGACCAAAGGCGACAGCGAGTTGCTCATCCACAGTGACCAAACCCGTATTCAATTCTCCAGCGGCGTTATCACGGTAACGGTGAGCGCGGAATGCGAAGAGCATGGAAAGCTCAGTATTCCGGTACCGATTGGCGTTGGCACCAAACAGTCGCCAAGCGGCCTTGTTATGTCCACGTTCGAAGACCTCGAGGGCCCGGAAGAACTTATATTGGCCTGGCGGGACGCGATTCAGGCGTTCGCCTGGGAGTCCGTGCTGGAAGTCGCTTCCGTGTTCTGCGCCGAGGTTGGCAACGACAAGCGTGGTTTGCCGCTGGTTCCTGGCGCGATCGCCGCTGCTCCGAACAAAATGCTGGTGCAACCTGTTGCCCGGTTTTCACTGATGCCGGGAGTCTGACATGGGTGCTGACCAGAATCTGGACGTTTTTGGCACACTGGCGGAAGCAGTTGGCCTGACCCGAGACGGTGAACTACAGGGTGACTGGTTCCAGGACCCGTTAGGCAATCCCAACGGTAGCAAGCGCGGCCTCAGTTCGATGATGTACCTCGACGAGCAGCGAGAGGCATTGATCGCTTTTGTTGATGACGTGCTGGGAGCACCGGACAGGGAAGAGCAAGGGGGCGCTATCTGGGTCCCGCTTTTCAGCGACTCCGGTGCGACTGTTTTCGTAGTGGTGGAGGAGGCCGACAACGGCGCCAGAGTCGGATTTGGCATCGAATACGACAGCGCTAGCTCAGTGCCCGCAATCTCTGTAAGTGCCTATGTTCCGGTATTCCAGTTCGAACGGGAAGGCGCTGGAGCGCTGGACATTTCCGGGGCGCAACCCGATTGGCTGGTGTTGGGTCGGGACGACGCGCACATCGAATTAGCCATCAAAGTCATTATTTCCAACGATGCCCCTGCGCCAGGGGACCTATACATTGGCGCCGTATCCGTGGGTGTGGACGTTCCAACCAGCCCCTCTGATGATCTGGAATTCAGTCTCGGTTTTGAACGGCTTCAGCTCCCTGGCACCAATGCGCCCAGGGATTTTGAGCTCACCGTGGATAACATTAACGAGCTGAGCTCCGATTTTCTGGAATTCATGACGGGCCTGATTCAGGCCCAGGCCGAGGCGCTCGATACCACCAATGCGGCGACCGCTCCGTTTGCGGCGCTCACCGGTTTGGCGGGATTAAGATCTGTTCCGAATATTCCACCATTTCCGCTGGAGTCACTGATTACAAATGGCGTGTCTGCGCTGACCGGCTGGATTGAATCCATCCTTTCTTCCGCACCCGCTCGCAATGCCTGGCTCGGCCAGTGGGCCACGCTGCTCGGCGGTACTGTCAATTCTGGCCGAAGCGCCATTGAGTTCAGTGACGGATCATTGGCCGGAGCCGTTGGTTTACGTGTGGCGTCGTCAGCTGCCGGGGGATTGATCATCACGCCCTGGCTGGAAGGTTCGCTCAGACCTCAGGCCGGGGCGGAAGTGAAGGCGCAGGTGGACCTGCTTACGCTGGCAACCCTGGATGGCAGTATCAAAGCCGTGCCGAATTTGTCGCTTCTTGCTGTATTCGGGCAGGTAGCGGGCATGGGGTCGCCACTGCTTGCGGGCGACCCGGCAATTGGGTCAATCAAAACCGGTATTACTCTGACCGGCGGAAAACCGGCTTTTGCATTGACGGCTCACAACGTCACGCTCGGCGGCACCAATCATGAGCTATTGGATCTGTCGTCTCCCGATGCCGCGCTGGACGCCGCCGAGAGCCTGGTCGACGGTGCTTTGGTTTCTGCATTGGCCACTCTGGGTCGCCCCGGCGAGATCTGTTCCCAACTGCTGGGGCTTGATCCGCCCACCGGTATCTCCGGCCCTTCGGCGATCGAACTCCTGACCGACCCTCTGGGTAAAACGGCCGCCTACTGGAATTCACTCGTTGCCTCGCCGGCAGCCATGGCGGTTGTTTTAACGTCAACCCAGGAACTCATCACCGGTAACTCAACCAGTGTTTCGGGCGCCGGGACGGCAGCGGATCCCTGGAGCATTGATCTGGACCCTGTAGCGCTTGAGGTTTCGATCGACGGTGATTGGATCAATTTTGATTTGGAAGCTCGCCTCGAAAACACTGTTCTGGACGACAAGCGATCAGACGTTTTTGTCAGCGCAAGGTTGTTGCGGCTGAATTTTTCGGCGCCGAGTGCGGAGTTCCTGAGCCGAATTAACGCTGGCACCCGGCTGCGGGAAGCCGATGGATCTGATCTCAGGCTGGATATGGGGCAGGTTGATGTCTCGGCCCGGTCGATCGGTGCCTCGGTGGTTTGGGGGGCTTCAACGGGCTTTGCCGTGCGTGTGGATGCGCCAGACCTGTCAGTCGAAGTTGAAGCCGTCGATGCATCCGACAGTTCAACCATCGAAGTTCCGTTGCCGCTGCCTGAGTTCAGCAGCGATGGCACGGTCCGCTTTAGCGCGGATTGGGGGGGCATCGAAAACGCGGTGGCCGCGTTGCTTCGGCGACTGGGCTCGCCGATTATCACCGCGCTTACGGACCTGATTGGCTGGAATGGCGAGGGAGCTCGTCTATCCATTGAGCAGCTTTTGAGCGACCCGGAAGCTGCTCTGAAATCCTGGATGGGTGATCTGGTACTGAATTGCAGCAATGTTCGGGTGGCGATGAGCCCGCTCTCATACCTTTTCAGCGGCTTCCGCCAGTGGGCACCGCTGGGCAATGGCAATGAACGCACGCCGTATCGAGCCGCCATTGCCGCAGACTCCAGGGCGCCGGGCGTTGCGGTGTGGCTGGACCCTGGCTGCGACATCCACCGCGGGCGGTATCAACCTCCAGCTGGCAATTTCGATTCCAGCGAGCCGACGGAGTTGGCCTCCATTGCAGAAGCGATTCGGGCGGCAGGTACGGAGCTTCCGGAGCTCGCCGATCTGATGACGGGCCGGAACCGCCTGGACGAGGGGTTTCAGGCGTTAATTGATCGCTTCACCGGTACCGACGGCCTGATCGGCCGCCCAGCCTCGCTGCCAACCGGTGTGAATGGCATCGACATTGGAGGCTTGAGCTATCGTGAACTGGTGGCATTCGGTGCCATCAACCTGTTGCCGCAGGAAGCCTTCGGAAGCGCACCTGACTCTGTGGTTTACGTGGGCTGTGAGGACCTCTGGAGTACCTGTTTCGGAAGCGACAGCCTGGATGTTCGGGGAGAGGTCAGCGGACCCGGCGTTCCGGCATCCGCCAACGGACACTGGTCCATCTGCCTGCCGAATCCAACAACAGCCGCGGCAGCGAGACCTGATCGTGGTGCCATAGACGAGCAATGCCAGCGCCTGATCGAGGTGTTGCAGGATCGGGCCACGCCCATAACGGTTGTTGCCTTCGGTTCCGCCGGGGCGGCTGCCATCAAGGCGGCAAGTACGATCACTTCGATTGATCGGGTGGCAACGGTAGGCGCGCCCTGGGCGCCGGTTTCCCTGAATGGCTTGTTGTCGGGGTTGAGCGGCGACGCGTTGCGGCTCCTCTTGCAGCTCCAGCGACCAGAGCCCGAGACGATTAACGAAGAGGAGATTGCCGGAGAATCCAACGCCCTCTTGCAGTTTGGCTATGTTCTTGAGCGGGCGTCCCGGGCCGCCGGTTTAACACCCGACAGCCTTGATGAGCTTTTGCGGGCGGACCAGCAAGCGATCCGGTCAGGCCTTCCGGTAGACGCGGTATTCGGCGCCCTTGACGCCGAAGCCCTGGAAGCCGGTCTTGCTGCAACCGTTGCCGGTGCCATTGCCTACCGCCACGAAACCTATGAGCCTCCGGCAACGCCACCAACCAAACTGCACGCCGGTGTGGATCTGCCAGTTATTGATGCCAATCTCGGCGGCGTCTTCCTCGGGGCGGGGGCCATCCTGGAACTGGCGACCTGCGATCGAGGCCCCGGTGGCGATGGCTTTGAGGTGCAAACAGACAGGCAGGTCATCCTGGATCTGCATTTCGGCGTTCAGGATGGTTGGCTTGTTGGTGGCCCGGGCGCCGGCCAGAACGACATTGAGGTGCGCTGGGTATCTGCCCGGTTGTACCTGCCCTTGGCCGGTAGCACGCGGGTATCTGGCGCCCGGATAGTTCTGCACGAGGCCAACTGCTTCGGGGTGCGGCGGGACCAGTGGGTGATTGAAAGCGGGGCTGGTGTAGCCTCGCCGAGCTTGCCCACGTCTGAGGTTCATTTGATTCTGGCCGAAGTTGTGGGGCGCTTGGCTGCGGCATCTCCGGATCTCAGCCAACTGCTTGCCGACATCGGGCTGGTTGCCGGAGGTGGTTATGATCCGGAAGGTTTTGATCAGCTTATTCTGGATGCCAGTGCCGCAATCAACGCGGCGGTAGATGCATCTCCGGCCAGCCTTGCCGGCGCACTAAGGGCGCTTGGCGGATTTGGTGGCGCAGGCGCCGAGATATCCTGGGCACTCGATGCGGCAACCATTGCCGTCGATCTGAACTCCCGCGCCTTTGCTCTGGACGTAAACCATGTGGCGGCAGACCTTGTTCCACTGGGCCTGACGCTATTTGCTTCGGCATCCTCGGCCTCCATCTCCGGCTCCATCGGCGCAATCGAGCCGGATGTGGGTGGTCTTCGGCTTGTAGCCAGTGCAGCAACGGGTGGAGTTTCACCCGCCCTGACTATTGCCTGGCAAACTCCCGGTTCATTGTCCGCGACGTCAATCAATCTTCTCTCATCGCTAAGCACTTCCGAGCAGGCCGCCCTGGCGAAACTGGGAGCGGGATTCATCCCGTCAACGCTTCTGGCGGGATTAGTTGATCACCTCCGCGAAACCGCTTCTGACGATGCGAGGGTCGCCATTGAGGTGATAATGGATGGCCTGGATTTGCTGGCGCCGCCTTCTGAACTGCCCTCACGTAGGGTGTTGCTGCCCTGGGCGTTGTTTATGGACCCGGTGGGTTGGCTGAAGACAGGCGCTGCACCCTGGAAGGCCGACCCGTTTGGCCAGGCGATTCAGGCGTTCGATGCGCTCGGCCAGTTGTTGATACCCGGCTTCACCGGAGGCGGATTCGATTTCAGTAATGAGGTGTCCGTAACCTACGGGGTGGCCTCAGAACGGCTGAATGTAGCCGTCGCCATCGAAACAAGTCATTCATTGGGCGCGACTCCGGTCATCATCAGCCTGGGCGGCGGCCTGTCCATAGCCACCAACGGCTCGATTAGCACCCTCGTTTCCAGTTCGGCGACCTTTGATGGGAAGGGCGTTGCTATCTCCCTATCGCCAGACATTCGCATCGACCTCTTGCGGGCTGCCCCTGCAGCGCCCATGCAGATTTACCCTTCGGGACCGGGCCTGGGATCACTTCTGGCGACTGGAGCAGGTATGGCCATCCCGGTCGCGCTTAACGCATTGATTGCCGAAAGGGCCAACCCGACGCCGTCGCTGCAAAAAAATGTGGCTACGGCAGTGTTTGAGTTGGGTAGCGCATTGGATCTTCTGGAATCCAATCAGTTTGCCGACGCCAGAATTCAGACCTTTGCCGCAGACCCCGCCGGGGTACTTTTATCCCGCCTGCCCAATCTGGTTGTTACCGCAATTTCGCAGTTGGCCAATGCTCTCGACCCTGCGGGTACTGTCGTTTCGACATCGACGCCTGCGACGGGAATCTGTCGACTGTCACTGGGTAGCACGGATCCTGTGGAGATCACTCTGGATGCCAGCCCCACGGGCCCTGCCATTGAACTGGCCGCGGCTCTTTCGATAGCGGATGTCGGAACGGTCGGATTCGACCGGGTGCGACTCAGCGCGAGCGGCGTTGCAGTTGCTGTTTCCTATGTGGCAAGCGGATTCGACGTTGGCAATGGTTTGATTCTTCGCCCTGTAGCGAAAATTGAAGCCGGCGTGTCCGGCGCCGGTTTCTCCCGAATGGCCGCCCTTGGTCTCGTCACCGATGGTGCGGGTGACCAGTCCGTTCAGTTCCGGTGGGCTTTGAATCAGACGCCGCCGCGGGTGGTTGTTGTTGAAGAGTCGCCGTCCGGTGAAACAGAAGACAGCGAGCCCGCAGCTGTGGCCCTGGCGCTCCTGTCCCAGGCTGTTTCCATGGCAGCGGGTGTCACCTTGGAAGCACTTGGTACATTGGGAGCGGATGCGGTTGATGCCCTGCAGGATGTCCTGTTCACCGGTGGCACACCAACTCTTGATCCCACTTTGTTTGACGACATCGTCGACCCGGAAGCATTGTTGAAGCGCCTGTTCCAGCTCGGCTTCAACCTGGCCGACCACAACCTGAAAATTACCATTGATGGCAAAGTGGATGTCGGCTTCACCCGCAACGGCGATCTTGCAGGCATCTTCGTGTCTTTGCCCCCGGGCGAGCGTATTTCGCTCGGCGGCAGCGACCCGACGGTGGATCTCGAAGTGGTCGCCAACTGGGTGACGTCGCCCGGAATCGCGCCGGGTTTGTCGATCTTGCTCGTTGAAAAGGTCGGCAGCGATTTTCAACTGAATGCGGGTTTCTCCATCGCTGGTCTGGGCGTTCGCGTTGGCAAAAATGCAGGGCCTTTGCTGAACCTGGGTATTATGAGTATCGACGCCATCGGCGTTCATTTATACGGCGAGGCGGTGCCGGCAGGGTTAGGTGGCGGCGTTCAGGTTCAGCTTGATGGGCTGGCCATCGTGCCCTCGGCGGCTGGCGGCGACAATGCGGTTGCCAATAACATCATGAGCGACGCCGGAAACGATGCGTCGCCCTCGGCCCGTCCTGCCTTCAGCCCGGCGTTGGCGATTCAGAAGAACCCGGGCGGCGACCTTGGCATTTCATTGCGGGCAGGGGATCCGCCTGGCCCCTGGTGGCTGGCGATCCAGAGACAGTTAGGCCCGCTTTATCTCGAGCAATTCGGTTTTGATGTCACCGAAGTTGATGGGTCCGTTACCGGGATTTCGCTGCTGTTCGATGCGCGCGTCTCACTGTTCGGGCTAACGGCATCGGTTGAGGAGCTTGGCCTGCACTGGCTCGGTGGGGACGTTTTCGAGTTGACCAACTGGGCGGTCGATTTGAAAGGCCTGGGTGTTTCCGGGGACTTCAGTGGTCTGTCTATCGCTGGTGGTCTTCTGAAAACAGACCTGGAGGGACAGATCGGCTACGTCGGAATGCTGATGGGTCGCTTCGGGGTGTATGGACTCTCCTTGTTCGGCGGATACAGCGACGACAAAGGGCTGCCTTCGTTCTTTGTATTCGGTGCCATTCAAGGCCCCATTGGTGGTCCTCCCGCCTTCTTCCTGACTGGTATTGGGGGCGGTCTGGGTATCAAACGGGGGCTACGCGTTCCGGATGACCTGTCAAAGTTTGGCGAATACCCCTTCATCAAGGCTCTGGATCCCGCGGCGAGCGTGTCCTCCGATCCATTGGAGGAGTTGCGAAAGCTTGCCGAATACTTCCCTCCGGAGCCGGGTAACTTCTGGTTTGCCGCCGGCATCAGTTTTACCAGCTTTTCTCTGGTGGACGGTGTCGCGGTGTTGTCGGTTTCCGTGGGCAACGGGTTGGAACTCAATCTCTTTGGTCTGGCTCGAATGGCTTTGCCCAGGCCCCAGGCCGCACTGGTATCCATTGAGCTGGGGTTGCTAGCCCGGTTCTCGTCCTCGGAGGGGCTGTTCCTGATTCAGGCGCAGCTTACCGACAATAGCTGGCTGTTGTACCCCGAAGTCCGACTGACGGGGGGCTTTGCTTTTGCTACCTGGTGGCTCGGCCCCAATGCGGGCCAGTTTGTTCTGACCTTGGGTGGCTATCATCCCAGCTTTCAGCGTGACGGGTATCCGATTGTTGCCAGGTTGGGCCTGCAATGGCGGGTGTCCAACGCCATTGTGATCAAGGGTGTCTCTTACTTTGCCCTCACATCAGAAGCCTTGATGGCAGGGGTGGCAGTGGAGGTCAGTGCCGACTTTGGCTTCGCCTGGGCCCGCATAGCCTTTGGTGCGAATGCCATTGTCTATTTCGATCCGTTCTACTTCATGGCGGACGCCTACGCCCGCATTTCCGCCGGTGTGAAGATAAAAACCTTCCTGGGTACCATTCGAATCAGCATCAGTCTTGGTGCTCGCATTGAGGTCGAGGGGCCTGATTTCCTGGGCAAGGCGACCATCGAAGTAGGTCCTTGCGACATCAAGGTGAAGTTCGGCAGTTCCCGCGAGATTCGCGGCATATTCGTGGGTTGGGATGAGTTCGTACCCAAGTATCTGGAAGAAACCTCGCCGGGCCGGGCGCGGACGCTCTCGGGGGCAGCGGGTAAGGGGGCATTGCCCGCGTCCACGGAGGGTGAAACCTCGGCACCCTCCAGTGACGGTAGTTATGAGCGGCCCTTCGAAGTCTTCGCAGAGTTCGAAGTGTCGGTTGTCGCAACCGGCCCGGTCACCCGGTTTGACTTCAACAACCCGGCCATCGACAAGGACATTACGCCCAAATTGCCGAGTGGCGCCGCGGTAGCGATGGGGCTGAGCCCAATGAACGCCGCCGGGTTGAAGGGTGAGTTGGAAATTCGCCTTGAGCGCAGGGTTGGAAACACATGGACGGATCGCACCTCGGACCTGCGCCCCTTGGTGGAGGGCATGAAGGACGAAAAGACTGCCGAGGAAGGTCCTACCTATGGCCTGGAAGCCTTCCCGATCGGTGTTTGGGGGCCGCCAGAAGATCCCGAGCAACCCTCCAGTCCCATTCCGAAAGGCGAGGTTATTTTCGCTGGCAGCCGGTTAAAGATGGTTGCCGAGGCGGACATGAGTTCGCAAACCGGCCCGGAAATCGATTACTACCGGGTTGAAGCAGGCCGGCGCCCACTTCCGTTGTCTGCCGCCGGTACGTTGCGGGCCGACAACCTGAACCGGGCCACCGCTTTGGGAGTTGTTGCCGAGAGCGCGAGCATTGATGAAGCCTTTATTGAAGCCCGGAAGTATCTGTTTGCGGACGGCACCGGCGCGTTACCCGAGGGGCTTCTGGCCACAGGGCAGCGCAGTGCCAAAGCGCAGGCTATCTACGAGAGCTCCCGCACCGCGCCACCCATGTTTGGCACACTGATGGATGGCCTGGAGGCGTCGAATGCCAGCAACGGATCGACCGCCTTCATGTCTCTGGATGAGAGCCCCCGGGTCATCAAACCAACGAAGCCGTTCGTGACCGGATTCATGAGCAACGGGGCGGG
The DNA here is from genome assembly GCF_056857715.1 of Marinobacter sp. L-13. Lineage (NCBI taxonomy): Bacteria > Pseudomonadati > Pseudomonadota > Gammaproteobacteria > Pseudomonadales > Marinobacteraceae > Marinobacter > Marinobacter sp. L-13. The sequence continues at coordinate 110,424 of NZ_JBSXNQ010000049.1, read as the reverse complement.
CGTAGCCTTGCGGGATGCGACCACAACCGTTGCGGATAAACGCATCAAGCGCCGTCCGGCACCGTCCACCGAATCCGTTCGCGGCCGACTGGGCCGCAGTCTGCCGATCAAACTAAACACAACCCATGCTCCGTCCAGCTTCAACGATCTGACGGTCGTTGTTCGTGGCTCTGTACCTCGCACCAGCGTTACCAGCGCCAGCCAGACGTATCTCGGCGGCCGGGTTGGCTCGGGTGCGGGGGCCGCCTATGTGAAGGGCCTCGGAACAGGAGCTGGACCGGTCCCCCAGGCGCCCGGTAGCAAACTGCGCCCGGGAGATATAGTCACCATGCGATCTCCGGATGCCGCAATTGATGGGGAAGATACCCGGCCTGAACTCAAGATCACCGGCGCGGCACGAGTGGTCATGTTATTGGGCAATGGTGCTGTGGTTGCCGATGAGCAGGTTCAGGATCGTCAGATCGCCGTTCCGAAACACACTGCGACAATTGCCGTGCAGGCCAGTGGTGGAGGCGATGGTCGCGCCACTGGTCTGAGAATTGTGGGCTGGCACGATCAATCCAGACTGGTTCGCCTGACCGGTCGATCAGCGCTGGGGGCCGGATGCGTTCTGTCGCTGAACGGCACAGCCGGAAGAGCCTCCGTGGGGTGGCATCTGGCCCAGAATGTGGTGCGTGGTGCGGCTGCCGTGTCTACCCGGTTTGATCACACGGTTACCTGTGTTGGTGTGATTCTGAAAGCCGGTGAGGGTCGGTCTGCCAGTGATGTGGAAATAGAGCTGCACGGTGCACGGCACCTCAGGCAGCCGGTTCAGCCGGTGGTTGTTCAGGCAGGGGCGCGCTCGGTGCTGCTGTTTGAAATCAATTCCCTTGCCGGTTATTCCGGTGTTTCCGTTCGGGCCCTGCAGGGCGGCGCCCGTGAAATTGCGGGAATGATTGGGGCGGTCGCCTCGGCTGAGGCGATGGCCGAATTGATTGCGGAAAAGGGATTGCCCGCAACGGTTTCAAGGCTGCGCGCCGTTGGCGGCAGCAACTGTGAGATCGAATGGGTGCCGGCACAGGACGATTAACGCCGGGCAGATCCACGCAGAGACCGGCGAAAGAGGATAGCAAGAAGGAAGCAAGCGATGCCTGTTGGTGAAGGAAAATTCAAGCTCTACGCCAAACTGAATCCGCCTCTTGAGGCGGGACTGTGGCGTATAAGGGCCAACCAGAAATTCTCAGCGCAAACGCCGGAGGCCAGTCTGGATGCCAGTGCGCTGAAGGTGGACGAGGAGAATATCCACCTCAGGATTCGGTCGCCGCGCTACATTCTGCCGCCTGATCAGATTCTGTCGACCTATCCACCGGCCAATTCTTTTGGTAGCTATGGCAGCCGCCTGCCACAGGTGGTCATCAAAAGGCGGACTCTGCCATGGGAGCGCCGCCTTGACGGTGCACCCGCCAATACACCCTGGTTGGCACTTGTGCTCATCGCCGAAGGGGAAGCCAGGCTGGAAACCGGCGTTGATGTCGCGAATTGCGTAACCGAGGGCGTTGAACTCGACGGATTAAAAGAAGCCGCCAAGGGCAACTGTCTGGCCATCAGAAAATCAATCATCGATAAGGTTTTTCCCACCAAAAACGACGTGGACCTGCTGGCTCATGCCCGGGAAGTAGACATCCACGATACCGAACTGATGATGGGTGATGATGACGGGTTTCTTGCCGTTGTCATCAGCAACCGACTGCCTGTGCCGGGTAAGGACGAAGACGGCAATGATGCCCCGGTGAAGTATCTGGCCTGCCTGGTGAATCTTGAGGGCCAATACGATGTGCTGTTGGATCGGTCCCCGGATCCGGTGCCGTCGTTCGTTACACCTTTCATGGTCAAGAGTACCGTTCACCAGAGTATGGCCAGTTACGACGACCATCAGGTGATGGGCACGGCTCTGGCTCCACGGGCCGCGGGAATCAATGCCGGTGACCTTCAGAATCTGACTCAGCCGGTGCCTCTGGCGCCGGGCGTCAAAGGCTCCCGATCGACACAATTCAAGTCCGGTGCTGCGGCAACTGCCGGCGCGGTCCCATATTCCGGCTCCGGTACCTGGGCCATCAAAAAGTCCAAAGGCTCCACTTCGGCAGACATTGCTCTCAATATGGCCGAGCCCTTTCGGGTGATTCAAACCTTCGAGGTCCTGCCTTTGGACCCCGAATATCGGTTCCCGGTTTTACTGCACTGGAGTTTCACCACGACCGGCGACACCACCTTCCGATCATTGATGGAAAACCTGGACTCCCGTCTGCTTGGCGATGTTGGGCCAGGTCAGAAATCCGTGAGTGGCCGCCTGCCTCTGGAGGTTGCCGAAAGTGGGCATGTCGGTCTGGGCCACCAAACCCGTGAGGGTGACAAGGTACGGTCCTGGTACAGAGGACCGCTGGTGCCGCATCCCACCCGAAATTCCAGTGCTGATCGACTGAAGCTGGCACACAGTTCAGACCAGCTACGAGTGGTTATACCGGATGGCCGGGAAGATCTGTCACTGGCCACTGCCTTTGAAACGGGCCGTCTTCTCACACTGTCTCAACCGTCCATCATCGCTTCGTTGATGCGGTGGCGACAAAACGACTATCACGCTGCCCGACTGAAGTCCCTGCTCATAAAAAACAGAACTCTCTGGGAGGAGGTGCTCGGGGCAAGCATTGATCAAATCGACATCCGCCATCTGGGCCGGCTTTCAGGGCGTTTCTTTGCCGATGCTGTTGTGAGAACCCCTGAAAAGTTTCTGGGAAATCCAATGCCCCAAGTCGGACCGGGACGGCCTCTGGAATTCAATGGTCAGCCCACCACCGTGCTTGCTCGGGGGTTGGGGCTGCCGCCGGCCTTATTCGTCGGCGACCTGAACAAAGTTTTCGAGGGTTTGCGGGGTGTCCAAGTGCCCAAAGAAGACCTGCTTACACGTGAACTGGGCAAAGTCGATTTGCGGGACACCCTGGAGGCGGATCTGGACCGGCAGCGTGTCGATCTGGTGTCCAGCACGCTGTCGAATGAACTGATCAACGAACACCTGACCGGCCCTGCATTTCCGGTCACAGATCGCCTGATCAGAGAGGGCTTGAATGACAATCTGGATGTGATCCTGCGGGACCGCCCCAGAGATTTCACGGATGAGGACGAGTCATGATCAACAAAAACCAGGACATCCTCGAAAACCTCGGCCAGGAGCTGGAAAAAACCGCACGGGCTCCGCTCAGCGAATTCAGGATTGACCAAAACACCGCGATGCCCGCGGAGCTGAGGAACTGGTTAGTCAGCTTGCGGCTGCTCAACGGGGTTCCATTTGCCAATCTGGTGGCGGACTCCGAACTACTCCCGCAAGAATCGATTCGCTGGTTTTACATGGATCGGCGTTGGACGGATGCGTTGGTCCAGGGCGCGCTCAGCGTTGGCACGGTGAATAGTGACGACCGCATCCAACTGGATGCCCAATACAACGCCATCCGCGCCGAACTGGATACCGAAGAGCGCAACGTACGTCGTCGCACGCTCGCCCCACGTCTGACTGGGCAAACGGGTCCCATTACCGGATTTCTGCTTCGCTCCGCCGCCGTATCCGGGTGGCCGGGCATGCATGTTCGGGCTTTTGATGTAGACCCGGAGGAGGGCGACGAAGCCCGGTTCGAAGAGGACGATCCCCGACGAATCCGGCTGCTGCGTCTGGAAAGGTTGGCCCCCGCCGTTTTGCTCTGCCTGTTTGATGGTGTTCCCAAAGTTGTTCACCTGGAGGAACCGCGCCAGGGCGTCCAGTTTGGCTTCAAACACGAGGATAACGGTAACCAACGCTCAGCAACGCTGACTCCCCGCAGGAAGAGCGACTTCAGCTACCTCGACGTGGAGGACATAGATGTGCCGTTTCGCGTGGGGTCATCCGGTGTTGTTGATATTCGGCGGCTATCCGCGGCTCTGGCTGAGCATGATGAAACCGGCGCGGGCGATGGTCTGGATAGCGCGGAGTACGCCTTGCAGTTAATTCGATTCCCATGGCGGCAGGTGTTTGGGGAGGTTCAGGTTCCACCGATATCTGCCATGTTCCGGGCGACCGTGGCTTATGAGCCCATGGTTAACGCCACATTCAAGCTGTGAGGGGGCGCTATGTTCAAACACCTGTTGAAGAAAAAGACCCTCACGAAAGCGGTCTATGACGAACGATGGGCCTGGCTGGTTCGAGCGGATACTGACCTGGCCGCCGTCAATACCTGGGACCCGGATTTGCGGCGGAACAAACGCATCCTGGTTCCCATCGATGTTCAGGCCTATGTTGCAAAAGAATCCAACCCGGAGCCGTTGGTGTCCGTGACCGGTGGGCCTGGCGACCCTGCGCCTTTTGCTGAAGGGCAGGTGCCGGAAAATGGTGTTCACCTGCACTGGGCACTTCCCGATGCGCTCCTGAGGGGGGGCGAATCAGCTGCAGGCGGCGAGCTGGAAATGACAGAGCTTCCCAACCACTGGGTTGTGGTGCGAGCGCTTTTCCCCGTCGGGATTAAACGGCCCATGATAAGAGGCTGGGTGATCGATGCAAAAACCGCGAGCATTCGGCCTCTGGGCTCCTTTAACGGATCGAATTTCGGTACCTCGGAACAGCCTACCTATGAACCTCTGGACGGGACCGTAGGCGGATCGCCCCTCTGGACCGCGTCTTATCATGCCAGTGCCAATCGTTTCGCTTTCCATGATGCCCTGGAAGATCTGCCAGAACTTCGAAAGACCGCGAAAGACGGTTTTGAGAAAGATGCCGGTACCTACACCGTTGCGGGCTGGTATACGGACATGGACAAAGATCCGCTGGCGGTGGTTAGCAAAAAAGACTTGCTGGATGTGATGGCCGACCTTGGATGGTATCTGGATCCGGAAGCCGAGCCGCCCAGCAACGAACCGGATCTGGCCGTGTTGGAACGTCTGTTATCGAAAGGGGAGATGAAGCAGCCAGCTGAGGCAACTCCAACCAGTTTTGTGGCAAAAGGTCGCGTTGAATCTTTCACATACGCCGACATGACTCCGGAAATGGGCCTGCCGGTTGATAAAGCCTCCAAGTTGTTTATTGCCCAGAAATCTCCCACCTTCATGTCGCTTTTTCACGGCATGATTTCAGGCGTCCCCATCGGAGAGAACATGCCTGTCATTGACGAGCGCCCATCCTCAGAGGCGCTGTCGGTCGCGGCCGGGTTTGATACGGATGATCTGGTTACCGCGCTCGGCGCAGATGCCATTGGCGATAGCGTTTCCCAGAGGCGTGCCGCTGAAATGCTGGCCGCTGCCTTCACCAGCGATTTGATGGACCGTATGGGCACTCAGGACGGCCTGCGGGATATTGCCGAGCGAGAGCACGACGACATGTTCAGCTCTCGTCCGGGCAAACCCTTGCCTGCAGCCAAACTCGATCATCTGCGCGTTGAGGACTCCGCGTCGGTTAACGCAACTTCGGTCGGGCGAAAAGGGCGAGCCAGGATGAGCAAGGAGAGCACCGCCGAACGGGTGTCGCCGCTGCCTCGTTGGCGTGACAAAGTTGTCTTCAGCGAGGAAATGCAAGCGCCCAAAGCTCCACCAATCGAGCTCAAATCCGATGCGATTCGGGGTGCGCTCAAAGACCGGCGCACCGTTGAACGACCCGCACCCCGTCTTTTCATGCCCCAGCCCCCGTCGCTGGCCATAAAAGGTGCCAAGCCAAGCCTGCGCCATCATTATGACGGGCTCCACGATGATAATGGCCGTTTACGGTGCCGTTACCCCAATGAGGCGGTGAAAGGCATCAAAGGCGTGGTCAAGGCGAAAGACCTGGTGCCCACGCTGGGATCGGGCGCAATCCCGCCCGAAGTGTTGACCATCGTACGTGAAGCTCTGGTTCTGAATCCCTACTGCAGCCGCTGGCTGGCCAACGCTGCCACCGACAAGGACGAGGTTCGCCCGAAGTATCAGAGCCGCATTGAAGGAGAGATGCTCCGGCTCTACTCCGCAGATGGTCGCTACGACGGCAGCGGGGCGTACACCTTGTCTGGCAGCCTTGCGGATCCGCAAGCGCCGGGAAAGGAAACCTGGCAGCAATTCTCTTTCCGGGAGACGTCCCTGAAAAAGCAAATCACGGCTGAGCTGGCTGTTGCCTCTTACCTTGAGGGGCTGAGCCCGAGCCCACTGGGGGTTACCGCCTGGCGACAGCCCTGGGTGCCGCTTTGGCTGGAATGGCGGATTGAATTGGAGGGCTCGACTTCTTTGACTGATTGGCAGCTCGATGAACTGGACATGGTTCGAAAAACCGACGCCAATGATGTCCAGATGATTGAGATTGTTGGCCGTAGCCCGCTGCATCGGGGCCTGGGGACGGCTCTTCAGGCAGGTATCAGCCGCTGGATTGCGGCGGAGCAGGAGAGGGAGGCCACAGGCGATACGCTGACGGCATCCCAGGAAAACACATTGAATACCCTGGCGGATTTCATCAAACCCCAGGATCTGGCGTCGGCCTCTCTGGATGGGGTCAGGGAACAACTCCTGGGCCTGAACTATCTGGGCGGATTCTTCTCCACGCCTGGCGCCGATGACCGGCCAGAGGTTATTGCCGATCCTTTGACCTTGTTCGGGGGAACCATCTCCTTTAAGGCGCTTCGTTTGGTGGATGCATTTGGCCGTGTCCTTGACGTGCCTACCACGGACATTCAAACCACCACACCCCTGGAAATACCGGATGATACCTCTGCCATGAAGATGCCACTGCGCATCCAGGGGGGCGGGCGCTGGCTTTTTCGGTTGGTCGATCCGGCCTACCAGGGCGACCCGGCACTGGCTCCTGAAGCCTTTGTGAATCAATTGGAGCCAACCCTGGCGGTTAACCCTGTTGCCGGCTTTCTGTTACCTGACCACATTGATGAATCTCTCGAAGCTTTCGATAAGAGGGGTAATCCATTGGGCCAGATCAGTCATCATGAGCTGACCGGAGCGGTCCGCTGGGAGCCAGCTCCGGGGAGGCCCTTGCCCCCGGGCGCTGGGCCTATGGCCGATCTGCCGCCCGATGCAACGCCCGTGGGCAATCTTGTTTCCGGGGTGATCAGAACGGATGTGCAGCATCGGAAGGGGGAGCTACCGACTACCGAAAGCTCGCTGACAGGTTTGCTGAGGGCAATCGACACCACACTCTGGACAGTGGATACCTTCAGTACCTTGGGGTCATCATCGATTGCCGGCCTGGTGGGGCGTCCCATCGCTGTGGTCAAGGCGACACTGAGGTTGGATGTACCCGACGATCTTGACGATGTGCGAGTGGATTCAATTGAAACGGCGAATACCCGCAAGGCCGCGTTCGAGGCGCTCCGGGATCAGGCGTTTCCGGTACGGCTGGGCGATCTCCAGCGCAGCGACGATTCACTGCTCGGATATTTTATTGATGACAACTACGACCAGTTCCATCTCGTCGACAAGTCCATCGGTGCGCTGGCTAGGGAGAGCGGTCGTCGCCGAGGGCAGTTGGGTTTGCTGGGCAAGGTTCATGTTCCGGATGTCCAGCCACTGGACCATCCTTATCTGGTTGACGAGGATCTTTTCTACGTCCGGCCCGGTACCTGCCATACGCTGACGCTGTTGATGCTGCCTGCTGGCAAGGTTCACCTTACCTCCGGCGTTCTGCCGAGAAAGTCACTGGCTCTCAATGACGCCTGGATCAATGATGGCCTAAAGCGGGTTATCCCTTCTGTTCGGGTAGGTCCGGTGCTTGTTGATCCTGAGGAGATTCGGTTACCCAAGGTCAATCTTCTGGGCGAGAAGCAACAGTTCACCCGTCGGACCGGCCCCTTGACCTGGCGAGACGACCCCATCGTTGCCGCGACGCAGTCAGCACTTCTGCCAAGAACGCCTCACGAATTCCAGGAGGGCTGGATTCGGATCATTGAGGAGGATCAGTCATGAGTGATGTACCGGTTGATCCTACTCTCGCTCAGGAACGAGCGCTTGCACGGCGCCGCAAGAGGAAAGCCGAGAAGCGAAAAAACGCGGTCGCGAGGGATAGCTTCTTAACATCAATTTCGGGTTCACCCGACAAACAGGCGTTGGCGGCCTCCATGAAGGCGTTAATGGAGCGCGAGGGTATTGGTCCATTCGGCGAACCTCCGGCCCGAACGTCTGCCCGTTCTTCGGCTGGCCTGGGGCCCGCCCCCATGGCGTTTCCCGCCAACAATACCAATCGGTGGGTGCCGATCGGGCCCTCGGTGGTTCGTCAGGGGCAGGCTGAGGGTAGGCCGCGAGTGTCTGGCCGGGTTCGTGATCTGGCCGTAAGCCCTGATGGCCAACGCGCCTACGCAGGCACGGCCAAAGGTGGCGTCTGGTATACCGGCGACGGTGGCGCTACCTGGGAACCCCTGGGGGGCTGGGCCAACGAGCCCAGGCGGTTCGGTGGCAACACCAGCGCATTCGCCTGTGGGTGTTTACTGGTGAACTTCGGTGCCAACGCCGGTGCTGATTTTGTGATGGTGGGTACCGGTGAATTCGACGCGATGCAGGGTGTTGATGGCGCTGATGCAATTCGCGGGGTTGGCATTCTCGCCGCATCAGGACCCGCCGCCGGTGCGGTCAGTTCGGACCCCTGGGAAACTGCGACGGGCATTGCCGCTCTGGAGGGCGTGTCGATAACACGCATGGTACGCGTTCCCGGCTCCGCACCCGGAGCTGCCGGAGATCGTGTGATCGCAGCCACTTCAGGTGGTCGGGATCTTGGCTGGAACATCCAGGGCGGCGGACTTTATCTGGGCACTCGATCCATGGTTGGCGGTAACCTCTCGTTTACCTGGTCAGCCCTGCCGTTGCCTGCCCCCGCGCCATCGCCGCCCGCAAACGGGGCCGCCATGGCCCCGGTCAATCGTGCGCCGACCGATTTGTGTTATGTCGGAAATCGTCTGTTTGTGTGTTTTCGAAGCTCAGGCATTGCGTTCTCAGACGATCACGGCAACACCTTCAACTGGATTACGCAGAACTTTCTTCCGGCACCGACTGTCCCGGCCACGGGAAGGTTGGATGGAAGAATGAGCATGGCGGTGAATGATGACAACACCGCTTTGTATATTCTCGGTGAGGTGACCACTAATCCCGCCGGTGGGAATCCTGTGCCCCATATCTGGCAAATAGCAAATCCGGGTGATGCTGCGCCCATTGCCAACCCATTGAATAACATTCCATCCGCCGCCAATCTCTGGCCCGGGCAGCGTGACTATGATCAGGCCATCGTCGTTACGACCCGGAATACGGCTCTGGTTCCACCGCCGGTACGGACAGACCGGGTCTATATCGGCGGGTCGCTCATTCAGGTCAATAACTGGAACGCGTCCATTTGGGCTTTCGACGTGAATGGCAACAACCTCGTACCGTCTCCGGGCGTTTCCGATCAGCCAGTCGGCACGAACTCAGGAGCCACACAGCCTGGTCTGATCGGCGATGCAGTTCACCCGGACGTTCATTCTCTCAGGAAAGCCACCAATGCAGATGGATCCCGGCAAATCTGGGTGGGTTGCGATGGCGGCGTGTTCGTTTCCCTGCGCGATGGCCAAACCAATACCTTCAGCAGCCGAAACGTGGGTCTTGCGTCCATCGAATCTATCTTCAGTGCCAGTCATCCCACCTCCAGCCATTTTTCGATGCTCGGTTGTCAGGACAATGGCCGACAGGTCCGGGTGGGAAGCACCGTCTGGGAGATGAAGACGTCGATGCAGGGCGACGGTGGTGGGGTAACGTTTCACCCGGTTCAGTCCCACTACGTGATGGGGCAATTTGCCAATGCGGATTGGGCCTGTGACCCGGCGGGCCGATACCGAGCGCCGTGTAATCTGATCAACAACGATCCGGAGTCCAATGCCAGTAACTTCTATTCGGGTATCGATACTGTTCGACGTGCGGCAGGGAACCTGGGAAGGGTAGCGCTGGGGACCAACAGGGTTTGGGTGACCGACAATCTGGGTACCAGCAACCCGAACACGTGGAGAGTATTACCCATAACCGCCGCTGGCACCTTTGTGCAGTGGCGGGATGGCCGTCCGGGCAACCGAACCCCGAGCACTGCAGCCAACATGGCCTTTGGGGTACCGCCAGCAGGTTTTGGGCCGGTGGTCACGGTGAAATGGGTCGATGAGCGCACCCTGTTGGCCTTATTTAATCAGGGGGTTATCCGTTACAGCGAGGATCCCGGTAATGCGGGGCGTTGGACGTCAACCGCGTTGATCGGCCCGGGCGTTGCGGCGCCGGCTGCGCCACTGGTAACACCGCAGGCTACGTTTTTCACAGATATTGCTCCAGTTCCGGGAACCAGCGATTTCTATCTCGTGACAACCGGCCAGACCAATACCTGGACACCGGCGGTTCCAGCTACGCCAACATCCGCAGCGGTGGCGGCCGTTTCGCCAACCGCTGCTGCAGACTCCTGTTTTTATTACGATGACGCTGCTGGCGGTTGTCGGCTGACAGGCCTGGGTCAGGCCCTGCCACCCATGCCCCCTCTCGCAACCAGTCCGATCGACCCGGCGTATTCGGTTACGGTTGACCCGGCGAATCCCAATACCGTGTACGTTGGAACTTCGACTGCGGTGTGGACGGCAACCAGAATTGCGGGTAACGCCCACGGACCGTGGCAGCTGTTCGTGAACGGTCTGCCGGAAGCGGTCGTGCAGGACCTTCACATCTGGCAAGATCCGTCCGGCGCGGGCACGTCGCCGAGGTTGATGAGGGCCACCTTGCAGTCCCGAGGCGTTTGGGAGGTCAACCTCGCTGCAGCTGAGCCCGCCCGAACCTATGTGCGCGTGCACCCGAGGGATGACCGTCGCATGTTCCCGACCCCCATGCAAAATCCGCGTCTTCGTCCCGGGGCAGCGGCAGAGCCTTTCTTCTCAAGTCCGGATATCGTCGTGCGGCCCGAGGCCCCAGTAGGGACAACGCCATCGTTCCGGGGAACCAACATCTGGAACGGAAACCTGCGCTACCAACTCTGGACGTTCCAGACCGCCTTCCGGTGGATTTACCCCAGCGTCATCCCAAATGGTGAGTGGAGTGATCAAATGGGTGATCTCGTTGAGCGCCACCGCCGCTTGAGAGGCATCGCAAACCCGGGCGCAAGACGAATAGATGCAGCCTTGTGGGCTGACGTCATGGCCAACGCACTTGACGAGAACGGCTCGCCGGGTGTTTACAGGGCACCCTGGCAAAACGCAGCCGTACCAGCGTTACCCGGTTCGGAGATTGACCTGATGGAAACAGTGGTACCCCGGCGAGTCAGGAACTCAGTCTGGCAGGTATACCGCGAGCGAAGCACCGTTGATGTGTTGCTGCACCATCGAGACACCCGGCCGGTGGCAGCAAACGGAGCGTTTGTGGTGCTGTTATGGCGTTCCGGAGCCTCTCAAAACACATTGCTGGGAACCGATTGCACAAACCTCGTGCCCTTTGTCCGCAGCCTGACCGGCGGAGCGCCGCAGCCAACACCTCCGGGATGGAACGTGGCGCTGGCGGCTGACGGCACGCCATTGAACCGTTTGTCGGTTGACCTGGCTGCTCGAATGCCACGAGCCGTGTCAATCAACGTGGACCTTTCCGGCGTTTCGACCGGTCATCGGATACTGCTCCTGGCTGTTGTCGGCTCAACAAACGATGTCTTTTCGGCAGTACCAACGGGTCCGGTTACCTCCGTGGAAAATCTGGTGCGCAACTGGCCCCATGCTGCGGCCCGGGTTGTCAGCGTCTGGCCTCGACCCGGCAATCAACTTTTCCCTTAAGCAAGGACGCACCGATGGAACTTGATGCGATATCTCTGATCCTTCTGGCCCTGGCCATCCCGGCGTCGTTTATTGTCTCCGCTGCAGCGGGCCTCGGCGGTTCCCTGATTCTGGTGCCCGCCATGATGATGGCCATCGGTACCAAAGAGGGGATCGCCGTGGCTGCTTTGTTGTTGGCCTGCAACAACGTTGCGAAGGTGACGGTTTACCGGAAAACCCTGCCCTGGAGGGCCTCCGGCGCCGTCATCATCGCAGTTCTGCTGGGCACCGCACTGGGCGCGACTCTGATGCTCAAACTGCCAGAGCTATGGATTCGGTATGCCGTTGCGCTGGTGATTGTTGTCACCCTCGTGTGGGAGTTTTCGCCCTATCATCGCGCGAAAAAAGCCTGGGGGGTTGGGCTAGCGTTCTGTTCTGGCGCTACCTCAGGTATTTCAGGTACTTCGGGGCCGCTGAAGGGCGTTGCACTTCGCAGCCTGCAGCTTGAGCGTTTTTACTTTGTGGGCGCCGCCTCTCTGGTGTCCCTGGTCGGCGACACGACCAAGGCCGTGGTGTTCAGTCAGTCCGGCTTGCTGCAAATCGAGCATCTGGTTCTGGCAGGTACTCTGGTCCTTGTTATGGCGGGTTGTACCTTGCTGGGAAGAACCATCAACAGGAAACTGGGAGAACGCTGGTATAGCGTTCTGTTCTGGACCGTAATGGGCGGCTATATCTTGCGACTGGTGACATAAATGGCGGACCCAAAAGAGAAGAAGGGAGTGGGAAAACACCATTCCTTGACTGACCAGGCACCTGAAAAGCAACCTGCACGAGACGCAGCCGAAAAGGTGGCCTCCGGACAACCGGCAGAAAAACCTGATTTCGATCAGAAAGATCAAAACATTTCGCCGCGTCGAAAGGCGCCGGGGCCCGGCAAAATCTCTCGTCCGTCATCGGAAAGCCAGCCGGAGCCGGAAGCCGAGGGAGGACCGGGTGAGCAAACATCGGCACTGCCTGAGGCCGTCATCGACGAGGGTTCAAAAGGCCGGAAAGGCAAAAAGCCATGACAGCTATCGTCGATACCAAGCGGTTGAACAGTGGCGACACCGGGGGACAGGCAGCTACAATCCTGGAACCTGCTCTTGCATGCTCCGGCAAACGCATTATCGTCACGGGCAACTGGTTCTGTTCCCGAACCACCGACGGTGGCGACAACTGGGTGTTTGTAGACCCCTACACGGAATTGCCTCCCGCAGGCGCTGGATTCTGTTGCGATCAGCTCATTCACTACTGCTCTGCCAGACGGCTCTGGATCTGGCTTCTGCAGTTTTCCAAGACCACCCAAGGAAACCTGATTCGTGTCGCTGTCAGTTCATCCGGCGCGCCTGGTACATGGACCTGGTGGGATACAACTCCGACGGACATTGACGAACAGTGGTCGGGGACCTGGCTGGATTACCCCGATCTGGCCGAATCAGATAACCACCTCTTGCTGTCGTTCAACGTTTTCAGCACAACCACAGACCGCTGGCAAAGAGCGGTGGTGTTACGACTGTCCCTGGATCAATTGAAGGCGCGTGAAGCGATCTCCCGGGAAGCCTGGTCAACGGAAGAATTCGGATCTCTCCGTTTTTGTCGTGGCATGGGAAGTACGGCGATCTTTGCCAGCCTGAGCTATTTTCAGCCATCTATCGAGGTGTTCCGATGGCCTGACGACGAAGAGGATGTCTCGCAAGTTTCCGTCGCTGTGAGGCATTGGCGCGACGGCCCTTACGCAAAACCTGATGATGCGACAAGTCAATGGATGAATCGCATGGATGATCGCGTTCTCGGAGCGTGGGAGTCAGGCGGTGTTCTTGGTTTCGTCTGGGTGGCCTCGGCGGATGTTCAGCACCCTTTTCCCTTCGTACGCGTGGTGAGAATCAGGAAGAGTTCGAATGAGCTGATTGATGAGCCCGATCTGTGGAATTCGGACCGGGCCTGGGCTTATCCGTCAGTTTGCCCGAACCAACGGGGCGATGTGGGCATAGTCGCGGTGTGCGGTGCCGGAGGCCGCCACCCAACGCTGGGGGTCGGGTGGCTGGATGACAGAGAGTCGAATGCTTTGCCAAACTGGCAGATGGCCCTGGGCGATGCCTCTAGCCACCAGCCCCACGCTCGAGCATGGGGAGACTACCTCGATATCCAGCCAGACCCACGCCGTAAAACCTACTGGATGGCGTCCGCCTTTACTCTTCAGGGAGGTGCGGGAAGGGCAAATATTGTTCCGCAGGTTCTTACATTCAAGCCATAAAACCATTGGCTGTCTGAACGTTATTTTTGTGGGAGGAGCAATGCCATGTATCGCTGCGAGTATTTTGCTATTCACGAGTTGGTGCCACCCAAGGTCTTCCAAGAATGGGGGGAGAAAGCCTGGGAACTGTTGGACGAACGGCTCCTTATAACCCTTGACCGTCTGAGGCGGAGATACGGCCCCATGACGGTTAACAACTACTACTGGGGCAAAGAAAGAGAGTGGAGCGGGCTGCGTACCAAAGACAGCCCATTTTACTCACGCTACAGCCAACATACTTTCGGTCGTGCGGCAGACTGTCTCTTTGCTGAACGAGCCGCTGAAGAAGTACGCCAGGACATTTTGAGCCATTCAACAGACCCTGATTTTGAGATGATTGGAAGCGTTGAGTTAAACGTATCGTGGCTTCACTTTGATGTTCGAAATTGTCACAGGATAAAGACGTATCAGCCATAGATAACGAACGGTTTGTGCTTAATGGGCGAGTCCATGCCATATTGGAGGGACGAAAGGGTCGCTTGCCTTATTGTTTCTTGTCAGAAAATGGGCTCACCAGTCGCCTTGACCGCGTAGAAGAGGCAATCACTCTTCGCAATCACCGGATTGGTGGTGATCATAAAGGCTTTGATGGCCTGCGCGGGGAAGATTTGCCCCTCTCTGACCTGAAAAACCTGCCCCATGTTCTCGGTCCGGTTATGGCCGATGGCGTTGAGTACGCTGAGGCCTTTTTTTCCAATCCATCCCAGCGGCTCATTTGGCGATACGATCCCGAAATTTCGGTGTTCGATGTCTGGTGGTAAAGTGAGGTCAGCCCGGCCGGAGGGTTCAGGAAGATATTCTATGGTTGCTTCCGGAACCAGCTCCACCCGAATCGGATTTCTTAGTACCTCCACGTCCCACTCCGCCTTTTCGAGTGATAACACGTCTGGCCTTGAGGCATACCGCACGAGGCCCTCATACGCCAATTGATGGGCCTGATCATCTTGGGACCCACCACATTCGATGGTTACCGTTGGGACTTCCTGCTCGGAGTATTCCATCAGGGCGCCGAGGCGAAGATCTGTCATTATGAGGCGGTCTGTGAACAGAGAGGTCAACGCCTGGTGGGCCGCATCATTGGTGATGGTCACCGCGAAGGAGGGGCCCGTGCCTGAGGTGTTGTGTACGTCCAGCAGGCACTCTGGTTTCACTTTGTGCAACTCTGCCAGCATGGCCTTTGCGATCGCACCTTCTTCTCCCTCAAACGGCTCTTTGAAACACCGGTTCAGATCACGTCCTTCCGACAACTGGCGCAGTGAGAGCATGGGTGGGATCTTCGCCGGGTAGACGCCTCCCAGCAGAAACAGCATGTTGACATCGGGGGTATGCTGCTCAAGTAGCCACCTGTGAAGGGCAAACAGACCTGAAGGCTCATTGCCGTGAAGCAGCGTTGCCATGGCTCGGGTCCGGGAGCGATCACGACCGGCAACACGAATAATCGTGGGCTTTTGTAGCTGGTCCAACCACTCAAGGGCGGAGCGGCCCAGGGTCCGGGGCGAGGGATCATTCAAATAATCAAGGACGTTCGAGTTACTCACGGCGACAATGTCCATTCATGGAGCGGCGTATTTGTCTTCTGGTTGGCCATGTACAGGGAGAGCATGGTCTGGAAGGCCTCGTCGGGGCTCAGGGATTTGAACAGGGATTCGGTGATTTGGCGTTGCCACCGGGCGCCCGACATGGCGGTTTCAATGCGGCCTTCGATAATTCCCAGCAAGCGGTGAATTTCTGACTCGTCCACGGCTGTTTGTGCCAGTGCGTCCCGGGCGCGGGGTAGCAGATCCCGGGCCACGTTTAACAGGGGCGTATCCTGCAACTGAACCTGATTCTTGTGTGGCCATATGATTTCTGCGCCAACGCCATATTTCGCGGCGCGGTAGAAGTTGTGTTCCGTGTAATGGAAGGGAAGTATCGACGTCAGATGATGAATATCATCAAGGACTGCCAGCGCAGCGCCAATTATGAACAGCCCGTTCGCACACATATCAGCAGCCGTAGGGCCTGCGGGCATTGAGCGAATCTCGATGCGCAGGTGGCCGCCTTCGGTATGGTCGTAGATGGCACGGTTCCAGGGCCAGGTGGTTCCCTGGTGCAGTCGCAGTTCAGCCAGTTTCGGCACATCACCGCGATCAATCACCGCCATCGGGTCTTCCTCCGACATCAGTGGAATGATGGGCGGATAGAGCGATGCCGAGGCGGCAAAGAGTTCCCAGGCGCTGCGTGTCCAGCCATTGCCGTAGTATACCCGTGGCGGATGGCGCCAGGTTTTATGGTTGGGCGATCGGCTGTCGATGGATTGCTTGAACAGGGCAATGCGGGTTTCGTCCCACAGGTGGTGGCCGAACAGGCTGGGTGAATTGCTGGCCAGAGCGAGGACAACCGGCGTGACCAGTTGGACCGCATTGAAGTAATCGGCAAAACGGTGTGCGGGCACCCGCCAGTGAAGCTGGAAGGACGTGTTTGCTCCTTCCATATAGACGTCGTCAGCTTCCAGATTGATAACGTCGTTACCACCAATATGGATGCTGAATGGCTCTCCCCGTTGCTGGATCAGCGCTTTGGATAACGCATGATAGCGGGGCTCGTCTGTCATTGCCTTCGCACCCATATCAGACTGGCGAAGCGTGGGCAGAATGCCGATCGGCACCAGTTCTCCATCCAGTGATGCGGCGTGCTGGTTGATCCGTTGGATCGCAGAGAGCAACTCCTGCTCTGTTCTGGCGAAGGGAGAGCCCTTGAAAGCCTGGGGGCTGAGATTGTATTCGAGATTGAAGCGGTTAAGCTCAACCGTCAGTTGAGGGTCCTGAACGCGGGCGGCGATTTCGGTGTTGATAGGTTGAACGCGCAGGGCCGGGTTTACGATGTAGAACTCTACCTCGGCTCCGATGGAGCTTGCGCCTTCGCCAAAGCCGGGCCTGTTCAGAAGACGAGTAAGTGCCTTGAGATCCGTCCTGACCTTGGCGGCAAAACGTTCAAACTCTTCCGGCGCAAACTCTGTTGTCTTGATCGACAGTCCCACGGCAACGTCTTCTCTAGCGCTGACTTACCTTGATAGTAGTGGAAGATGCGCTGTACACCACCTCAGCGACGCTAAATCATCGGTAGGGTTTTCAATGGTGATTTATATAGCTCAAAGTTATTAAAGGAGTTATAAATCATCTAGGTGGAGTATTGTTGTTCCTAGGTGACTACTTTATCTTTGCGTTCTAAGAAAACGCCGACCTATTCCTCTGGCGTATATAAAGATTCCGAGTTAACTGGGAGCTCTGCCGACTATGCCGAATTCGATTTTTTCCGGTTCCAAAGCCCGTAAGGGCCTGTGGTTCAGTGCGCTGGCACTGGCGTTCTCGCTAACAGGGCCGGCTTCTGCCCAGGAGCGTGAGCTTCTGAACTCCTCCTACGATATTGCCCGCGAGCTGTTTGCCGAATACAACGTTCTGTTCCAGGACTACTGGAAAGAAAAAACCGGCGAAACCGTCGATATCCAGCAGTCACACGCTGGCTCTTCCAAGCAGGCGCGCGCCATCCTGCAGGGGCTGGGTGCGGATGTGGTTACCTACAACCAGGTCACCGACGTAAACATTCTGGCCGAGCGCGGCAACCTGATTCCCGAGGACTGGGCATCACGCCTGCCAAATAACAGCTCTCCGTACTATTCCACCATGGCGTTCCTGGTGCGCGAGGGTAACCCCAAGAATATCCAGAACTGGGATGATCTGATCCGCGAAGATGTCGAACTGATCATGCCGAACCCGAAAACCTCCGGTAACGGCCGCTATACCTACCTGGCGGCGCTGGGTTTTGCCCAGGACAAGTTCGGTGACGACCAGGAGAAGATTGATGCTTTCCTCAGCGACCTGCTGGGCCAGGTTAAGGTATTCGACTCCGGCGGTCGTGGTGCCACCACCACGTTTGTGGAACGGGGCCTGGGTGATGTGCTGCTGACCTTCGAATCCGAAGTGAACAACATTCCGGCCCTGAACCCGGACAAGAATTTCCAGGTTGTGGTCCCGAGAGTGAGTTTCCTGGCCGAGTTCCCGGTGACCTGGATCGACAAGAACATCGAGAAGAAGGGCACCGAAGAACTGGCTCAGGCCTACTTGAAGCATCTGTACTCCGAAGAAGCCCAGCGCATGCTGGCTGGATTCAACTACCGGGTGCACAACGAAACCGTGAAAGCGGAAGTGGCTGACAAGTTCCCCGAACTGAAGCTGATGCCGATTCAGGACATCGCCGGCAGCTGGGAAAATGCCATGGAGACCCACTTTGCCAGTGGCGGCAAACTGGACCAGTTGCAGCGTCGCCGCTAAGGGATGCGCAGCTGATTCATGGCCACCACTGACGTTTCGGAGCGCCCGTCAAAGCGGCTGAGCGCTCCCGCCACCCAACGCGTTTTGCCGGGGTTCGGACTGAGCCTCGGCATTTCGCTTTTCTTTATCAGCCTGGTGCTGCTTCTGCCCATCAGCGGCCTGTTTATCCGTGCCGCCGGCATGGGGTGGGAGCAGTTCTGGTTTGTGATCACCGATCCGCGGGTGGTTGCGTCCTATAAAGTCACCGCGCTGGCAGCCCTGGCAGCGTCTCTATTCAACTGCGTGTTCGGCCTGCTGATGGCCTGGGTGCTGGTGCGTTACGAGTTTCCCGGCAAGCGGCTGCTGGATGCGATCATGGATCTGCCTTTCGCGCTGCCAACCGCCGTGGCCGGCATCACACTGGCAACCCTGTTTGCCGAGAACGGCTGGTATGGGCAGTATCTCGCCGATCTGGGTATTGAAGTGGCATTCACACCGCTGGGTATTGTGGTGGCGATGGCCTTCACCAGTGTGCCGTTTGTGGTGCGCACGGTTCAGCCGGTACTGGAGGAAATGGCGCCGGAGGATGAAGAAGCGGCCATGAGCCTGGGTGCTTCGGACATGACGGTCTTTCGGAAAATCCTGTTCCCGACACTCTGGCCGGCTGTGGTGACCGGTGGTGCGCTTTCGTTTGCCCGAAGCCTGGGTGAGTACGGCGCGGTTATCTTTATTGCCGGCAACTCACCCTACATCAGTGAAGTGATCAGTCTGATGATCTTTGTTCGCCTGGAGGAATACGATTTTCCGGCGGCCAGTGCCATTGCCGCAGTGGTGATGACGGTATCGCTGTTGCTGCTCCTGGCGATCAACGTCTGGCAGGGGCGCTATCTCAAGCGCCTGCACGGAGGTTAGGGTATGGCTGCGCGTAAACATCGCCGCGTTGGCGACAGCCCTCTGGTTCGTCGCACTCTGATCGGAATCGCCGTCGGCCTGACGGTGCTTCTGCTGTTCATGCCCCTGGTGCTGATTTTTGTGCAAGCGTTTGCCGAGGGCTGGGCCGGTTACGTCAGCAATATTCTCAACGAGTACACGCTTCATGCCATTGGCCTGACGCTCGTGGTTGCGCTGCTCACGGTCCCGTTGAATATGGTGTTCGGCGTGTTTCTGGCCTGGCTTGTGACCCGCTTCCGGTTCCCCGGGCGCAAGTTGCTCACCACATTGATTGATATCCCGTTCGCCGTTTCGCCTGTGGTTGCCGGCCTGCTTTTCCTGCTGCTCTACGGCAGCAATGGCTGGGTGGGGCAGTGGCTCGGTGAATACGACATTCAACTGATGTTCTCCTGGCCCGGCATCGTGATGGTCACCGTGTTTGTGACCTGTCCGTTCGTGGCCAGAGAACTGATCCCGCTGATGCAGCAACAGGGTCGGGAAGAGGAAGAGGCCGGCGTGGTGCTGGGCGCGTCCGGCTGGCAGCTGTTCCGGCGGGTGACCCTGCCGAATATCCGCTGGGCGCTACTTTACGGCGTGATCCTCACCAACGCCCGGGCTGTAGGCGAGTTCGGTGCCGTGTCGGTGGTCTCGGGCAACATCCGGGGCGAGACCAATACGCTGCCGTTGCAGGTAGAGCTGCTTTACCAGGATTACAACACCGTGGGCGCCTTTGCAGCTTCTTCGCTGCTTGCAGGCATTGCGCTGATCACGCTTGTCGTCAAGGCCATCGTTGAATGGCGTCAGAGTCGTAACTAAGGGTTTCCAATGAGCATCGAGATACAGGGTATCAACAAGTTTTTCGACAAGTTCCAGGCCCTGCATGACATCAATCTGACCATTCCGGATGGCCAGCTCACGGCGTTGCTGGGCCCTTCCGGTTCGGGCAAGACCACGCTGCTGCGGATCATTGCCGGCCTGGAAACTCCCGAAGAGGGCAGAATCCGGTTCAGCGGCAAGGATGTGACCGATCTGCATGTGCGGGACCGGCGTGTGGGGTTTGTGTTCCAGCACTATGCGTTGTTTCGTCACATGACAGTGGCCGAGAACGTGGCCTTTGGCCTCAATGTGCTTCCGCGCAAGGAGCGCCCCGGCAAGCCCGAGATCCGCAAGCGGGTAAAAGACCTGCTGGAAATGGTTCAGCTGGAACACCTGGCCGACCGTTACCCCGCGCAGCTTTCAGGTGGGCAGAAGCAACGCATCGCCCTGGCGCGGGCCATGGCCATGCGCCCGGAGATTCTTCTGCTGGATGAGCCCTTCGGGGCGCTTGATGCCAAGGTGCGAAAAGACCTTCGCCGCTGGCTGCGCAGCCTCCACGATGAGCTGCATTTCACCAGTGTGTTCGTGACCCACGATCAGGAGGAGGCCCTGGAGCTCTCCGATCAGGTGGTTGTGATGAGCAATGGCCGGATTGAGCAGGTTGATACACCCCTGGAGCTTTATGGTCGCCCGGACAGCCGGTTTGTATTCGAGTTTCTGGGGCAGGTTAATGTGCTGTCTGGCAAGATCCGCGATGGTGTCATGCGCCAGGGTGACGCCTGGATTCGACTGCCCGAAGGCTGTGAAAACGATGACGCGCAGCTCTACCTGAGGCCCCACGAAGTGCGCCTCACCCAGTCTGCCAGTGACGAGGCCCATCTGCCTTTCCGGATCGAGGCAATCAACCTGATCGGTGCGGAAGTTCGCATCGAACTCAAGCCCGATGGCTGGGAGTGCGAGGAGCTCTGGGAGGTTGGCATCAGCCATACCGAGTTTAACGCCCGTCAGCCCCAGCGGGGTGACCGCTGCTTCGCCGTGCCGGATGTGGGGCATCTGTTCTGCGAACATGCGGTGGAGCCCAAGACCCTCGAGTGGCGTTAGTGCCCTGATCGTTGGAGCAGGGCGCCAGCCATCATCTATAGTTTCCTGATGAGGGGCCGTTGCCCCCGGATTACTCGTTCGACGTAATCGGCGTATCCCACTTTCGGGTGGGAACCATCAGGAGGATGTAATGCCACTACCCGCCCCGTTAACGGAAAACCAGGTCTACCACGGTTGCCCCGAAGACAAGCTGGATTTCATCACTACCGAAGACCTGCAGGATCTTGAGCGTCCGTATGGTCAGGACCGGGTACTGCGGGCGCTGGAATTTGGTGCCGGTATTCAGGCAGACGGTTTCAATCTCTTTGTTCTCGGACCCTCCGGTGCCGGCAAGCACGAGCTGGTCGAACGCTTTCTTTGCCTGCATGCGGCAAGCCAGCCGGTCCCGCCGGATTGGTGCCATGTCTACAACTTCCAGTTTTCAGAGCGGCCACGCGCCATTCGACTGCCGGCCGGTGAAGGGCGGCAATTCAAGAAACACATGAATGAACTGGCAGAGGAGCTCCGAACAGCAATCCCTGCTGCCTTCGAAAGCGAGGAATACCAGGCCAGGTTGCAGGAACTCCAGGAAGAAATGGCCAAGCGTCAGCATCAGGGCCTGTTTGATATCCAGGAAGAGGCGAACCGGAACAACATTGCCATGATCACCACGCCGGCCGGCTTTACCTTTGCCCCGATGCGCAAGGGCGAGGTGATCGACCCGGAGGAATACAAGAACTTCTCGGACGAGGAGAAAGCGCTGGTCGAATCCAAGGTTGAGGAGCTTCAGAAAAAGCTTCAGCAAACCATCCAGCAGATACCCAGGATGCGGAAGGAGGTCAGGGAAAGAGTCCATGCCCTGAATGAAGAAATGGTGCAGCTGACCCTGGGCGGCCCGATTGGGGAGTTGAGGGAAAAATGGTCCCACCTGCAGGATATCGCCGAGTACCTGGATGCCGTTCGTGAGGATGTGGTCGAGCACGCCGAGGCTTTTCAGGATACCGATAACGGGCCTCCGGCGGGCCTGTTGGCAAGGTACAAGGTCAATTTGCTGGTCGATAATGCCGAGACGGCCGGAGCGCCCGTTATCTACGAGGACCTGCCGAACCATCAGCATCTGGCGGGGCAGATTGAACATCGGGCCCGGCAGGGTAATCTCTATACCGATTTCACGCTGATTCGTGGCGGTTCCATGCACCGGGCCAGTGGCGGCTATCTGATCATTGATGCGCGCAGGGTACTGACACAGCCGATGGCGTGGGAAAGCCTGAAGCGGATCCTGTCCTCCGGTGAGGTTCGAATCGAGTCACTGGAGCGGCTTTACGGGTTGGTGAGTACCGTCAGCCTGCAGCCGGAGCCTATTCCGGTGTCGGTCAAGGTGGTTCTGCTCGGGGACCGGATGCTCTATTACCTGCTGTCCCACTATGATCCGGACTTTCTGGACCTGTTCAAAGTAGAAGCGGATTTCGAGGACGACCTGGACCGCAATGAAGAATGCTACGAACTCTACGCGCGCATGATCGCCACCATGGCCCGGGGCCTGAAAATGCGACCGCTGGAGCGAAGCGCCGTGGCCCGGCTGATTGAACATGCCAGCCGGCTGGCAGCAGACCAGCGCAAACTGACCGCCCACGACCGGGTGCTCCGCGACATTCTGAGCGAGGCAGACCACTGGGCGGGACAGGCCGGGGCCGATACGGTTGAAGCCAGCCATCTCCAGCAGGCCATTGATGAACGGGAATACCGGGCCAGCCGGGTCCGGGAACGAAGTCGCGAGCAAATCAGCCGGGGTGTGGTGATGATAGCCACCACCGGCGAGGAGGTGGCTCAGGTAAATGGCCTTTCGGTGCTCAGACTTGGGGCGTCGATGTTCGGGCAGCCTACCCGGATTACCGCCACGGCCCGTCCCGGTAAGGGGCAGGTGGTGGATATCGAGCGGGAGGCCAAACTCGGCGGCCCCATTCATAGTAAGGCCGTGATGATATTGTCCCGATTCCTGGCGAGCCGGTATGCAGGCGATGGTGAACTGTCGCTTTCGGCGAGCCTGGCCTTCGAGCAATCCTACGGTGGTGTCGAGGGCGATTCCGCTTCGGTGGCAGAAACCTGTGTGTTGCTGTCTGCCATTTCCCGAGTCCCACTCAAACAATCCTTCGCGGTGACAGGGTCCATGAACCAGCATGGTGAAGTTCAGGCTGTGGGTGGCGTGAACGAGAAGATCGAAGGCTTTTTCGATGTCTGCAAGGGGGCCGGCGATGTCCGCGGGCAGGGCGTTCTGCTGCCCGCAAGCAATGTTGAACATTTGATGCTGAGAGCCGATGTAAGGAAGGCGATCGCTGAAGACCGGTTCCGGATCTATCCGATTTCAGGCATCAATGAGGCAATTGAGCTGCTAACCGGTCTTGAGCCCGGAGAACCGGATAGTAATGGCGAGTTCCCCGAGAACAGCTTCAATCACCGGGTTGCCGAACGCCTGGAGAAGTTCGCGGAGGCCAGCAAGAAACGGGACGAGAACGGAGAAGCGAACAGCAGCGGAGGCAAGGATCGTGACTGATAGTCCAGCAGACCAGGCTGATCCCGGCACCACAACCGGTCGTGTACTGGTACTTCTCGATGGTTCCAGGATGAGTTACGCCGCCTTGCAGGCTGCGGTCGGGATTGCCGCGAATACCGGTGCCGATGTGCTCGGTGTGTTTGTTGAGGAGCTGAATCAGCTGCGAAGCGCCGGCTATGGTTTTGCCCGCGAAGTGGGCGGTTCGTCCGGTATCAGCCGCCCCCTGGCTGCTGGCGACGTTGAACAGCGCATGCAAAGGTTGGCGAGCGAAGCCCGCCGTGCTCTTGCCGGTGCCGTCGCGTCATACGGTGGCAGGCAATCCCTGAGTGTCGCCCGGGGCCATGTGATTGATGAGGTGCTGGCGCTCGCCGGCCCTCAGGATCTTCTGGTGCTGGGCCGCGTTGGTTGGTCCTCCGAGCCCGGTGCGCGCTTGGGCTCGACGGCAAAAGGGCTGGTTCGTCGTTCCCGGGGAAGGGTCTTGCTCTGGTGTGAAAGTCGGGCCGAACCTTTGGGCAGGGTTGTGGTGTTTCTCAATGACCATCATGGCGCTAACGGCCGCGCTGTCCAGGCAACCGCTGAGGTGGTTCGTCATTCCCACCGGCCCGTGACACTACTGTTGGGCGCTGACTCGACGGTCTCAGCCGACGATCTTAAAGGCGTCGCGCAGGACCTGGGTATTCAGGAATCGGAGCTTCGTGTAAGGTCTCTGCCCTCAACGGATCCGGCTGTTGTGGCCGGAATTCTACGACAGGAAAGGGCGGTAGAGCTGGTGCTAAGCCGGGAATGCACACTGCTCCAGGAGCCCGGCGCAGAGCGATTGCTGGTGGCCCTGAACCTTCCCGTCACGGTCACGCCCTGAATCCCATCGGTTGCTCCATAGGTCTTTATTAGCTGATGTTTATAGATGTTCTCTCCATTGTTGGACTGACCGTCCTTGCCGGCGCCTGCATTCCACTGGGCGGACTGCTCGCCAGCTTTGAACGGATCCGACCCAATTGGCTGGAGCAGGAGTTTCGCCATTTCGTGATCGCGCTCGGTGGCGGCATCCTGCTTGGCGCGGTCGCTGTGGTTTTTATTCCGGAAGGCCGATCCAGCATGGGAGGATCCCTTCTTGCGATTCCGGCTATTCTTGCGGGCGGGCTCATATTCTTCCTGATAGAGCGGGTTCTCGGTTTGAAACGCCGTGAATCTCCGCAGCTCCTGGGCGTGATGCTGGATTTTATTCCGGAAGCTGCCGCGCTGGGCGGGCTCGCCGTGGTGAACACCGAGATTGCGCTGCTCATGGCGTTACTCATTGCCTTGCAGAACTTGCCGGAAGGGTTCAACGCCTATCGGGAGTTGCTTTACCTGAAAGGCCATAGCTCACGAAAGACGCTGGTCTTTATGAGTAGCCTGGTGATCACAGGTCCGGTGGCCGGCCTGTTTGGCTATTTCTTCTTGTCGGAGCGCCCCGTATTACTGGGCTCACTGATGCTGATGGCTTCCGGGGGTATTCTGTACCTGATTTTCCAGGACATCGCTCCTCAGTCGAGGCTTGACCGGCATTGGGGGCCACCTCTGGGAGCGGTCCTTGGGTTCTGTATTACCCTGTTCAGTCATGACCTGGTGATCTAGGCCATGACTTGAGTATCAGGCAATCTTCCGTGCATCTTCCTTGCGCAGGATTTCCTCGACGTCCTCTGCTGACAGCGTTTCCTTTTTCAGCACGGCTTTGGCCAATGCGTCCAACTGGTTTCGGTGCTCGGTCAGGAAGTCGAGGGTTGCCTTCTCGAGGGCCAGGAGCTGGGACTGGATTTCCTCGTCAATCATTTCAGCCATCTTTTCGCTGAACTCCCTCGGCATGCCCATCTCCCGGCCCAGGAAAACATGTTCCTCGCCGATGTTCAGGCCCAGCGGGCCGATCTTTTCGCTCATGCCCCACTGGCCGATCATCTTGCGTATCAGCGCGGTGGCCTCCTTGAGGTCGTTCTGGGCGCCGGTACTGACTTCTCCGTAGATCAGCTTTTCCGAGCAGCGACCGCCAAGCATCACCTTGATGCGATCCTTCAGGTAGCTTTCGGTGTAGGTGTAGTGATCTTCCCGGGGGGTTTGTTCCGTCACTCCCATGGCCATGCCGTGAGGAATGATGGTCAACTTGGTAAGCGGGTCCGCGTTCGGCATATAGTAGGCCATGATGGCGTGGCCACACTCGTGGTAGGCAACGGCCTCACGCTCCTGCGGGTTCAGCTTGGTATCCCGTTCTTCACCGAGAATAATTCTGTCCCGGGCCAGATCAAAGCAATGGGCATTCACCTCATGCAGGCTTTCGCGGGCTGCGGTGAGCGCCGCTTCATTTACGAGGTTCTTGAGATCCGCCCCGGAAAAGCCGATGGTGCGTGCGGCCAGTTGATCCAGGTCGACATCATTCGCTAGGGGGACCTTTCGCACGTGAACGGCCAGGATCGCCGCGCGGGCCTCCTTGTGGGGGCGGTCGAGAGTGATCTTGCGGTCAAAACGGCCCGGGCGGAGCAGGGCACTGTCGAGTACGTCCGGCCGGTTGGTGGCAGCCAGTACCAGAACATTTTCGTGAGCCTCGAAACCGTCCATTTCCGTGAGGATCTGGTTCAGTGTCTGCTCTCGTTCATCATGGCCACCACCCAGGCCCGCACCACGTGATCGGCCAATGGCATCCAGTTCGTCGATGAAAATCAGCGCCGGCGCGTCTTTCCGGGCTTCCTTGAACATGTCCCGAACCCGCGCGGCGCCGACACCCACGAACATCTCGATGAATTCCGAGGCGCTGATGCTGTAGAAGGGCACTTCGGCTTCGCCGGCGATGGCCCGGGCCAGTAGTGTTTTGCCGGTGCCCGGCGGACCGACCAGAAGCACGCCCTTGGGCATGACGGCACCCAGTGCCCGGTATTTTTCGGGAGATTTCAGGAAATCGATGATCTCGGCAATTTCCCGCTTGGCGGATTCAATGCCGGCCACGTCATCCAGGGTGGCGGTAGAGGTTTCCTTGTGGGCCCGCCGTGCCTTGGAGCGGCTGAAATCAAACGGGCCGCCACCCTGTGTCATGCGTTTCTGCGCCGCACCCCAGAACCAGAACATCAGCGCCAGCAGCAGGATCCAGGGCAGGAAGCCGCGAATCATTTCCTGCCACCAGGGCAGACCTGATGGCGTGGCCCGAATGGTGACACTGTGCTCTTCAAGAAGGTTGAGCAGCGACGGGTCTTCCATGGGCGGGCGGATGGTATGGAAACCGGGCGTGCTGGTGTGGGGTGGGCTGTCAGAGCTGAAATCGGCTGCACCGCTGTCGGTGAACAAGCCGGTAATGGCTTCTTCTTTCAACGTGACTTCTGCCACCTGATTGTTCACAACAGCCGTCTTGAATTCCGAGTAGGCGAGGTCCTGAAGCCGCGGTTGTCCGCCATCCTGCAGCCAGAGCACCATCAGGAAGATGGCAGCGCTCAGCCAAAGGAACGCATACTGGTTCGGAATGACCGGTTGTTGGTTCTGATCCGGTTTCTGTTGCTGGTTGTCTGGCCCACTCGGTGCTGTCATTTCGGTCTCCGGTCGCCCTCCATGATCTTCGCCACGAAGACAGATTTGCCGTAGGTCTCGAACGACCATTTCATGGTGTCCGAGAGCACGCCCATAACCTCATCATAGTCGCCGAAAATCTCGGTGCTCATTCGCCCCGGATAGACTTCCAGTCCGGTCTGCTCCAGGCGCGCGATCAGGTCTTTGATTGGCTGCTTGTACTCCTCTTTCAGGGGATAGCAGCTCAGTTGTACAGAAAGATACATAAAGCCTCCATTCAGGTCAGTGACCCTGGTCAATTGCCCGTTAATAGCCCATGGCCGACGAAGTGCTCCTCCTCGGGTCCGCGCCACCATTGAGAACACCCTCTTCGTCAATCAGGATGCTCTGGATGGCGCCCATGGCTGATCCACCGACCACCGTGTGCCCCCGCTCCTGCAGAAGCCGGATGGTGTCGGGGCTGATGCCCTGTTCGATCCGGATTTCATCCGGCAGCCACTGGTGGTGCATGCGCGGAGCGCTCACGGCGGTCTGGATGTTCATTCCATGATCAATCACATTGAGGATCACCTGCAAGGTGGTGGTAATGATCCGGGAGCCTCCGGGGCTGCCGGTCACCAGAACGTTCTTGCCATCCTTCTTAACGATAGTGGGCGACATGGAGCTCAGCATGCGTTTGCCGGGCTCGACCTTGTTGGCTTCGCCACCGATCAGGCCATAAGCGTTGGGCACACCGGGCTTGGCACTGAAGTCGTCCATTTCGTTGTTAAGCAGGAATCCAGCGCCTTCCACCGTAATGCCGGATCCATAACTGAAATTGATTGTGTAGGTGTTGGACACGGCGTTGCCCCATTTATCCACCACGGAAAAATGGGTGGTTTCAGGGCTTTCCCAGGCAGCTGGCTGGCCGGGATTGATGTCGCTGGCCGGTCGTGCCCTGTCTGGATCAATGCCTTTGCGCAGTTCTTCTGCGTAGCCTTTGCTGGTTAACCCCGCCAGCGGCACCTCCACATAATCCGTGTCGCCGAGGTATTTTGAACGGTCCGCGTAGGCCAGTTTCATGGCTTCGGCCATGTGATGAATCGCATCAGCGGAGTTATGGCCAAACTCGGCCATCGGGAAGCCTTCCAGGATATTCAGGATCTGGACAATGTGCGTGCCGCCGGAGGAGGGCGGCGACATCGAGAAAATATCGTACCCGCGATAGTTGCCGTGAACCGGCGCCCGGACAACCGGGCGATAGTCTTTCAGGTCCTGGTGCGTGATGAGGCCGCCATTCCGTTCCATTTCGCTGGCAATCAGATCGGCGGTTTCGCCTTCGTAAAAGCCTTTCACGCCGTTGTCGGCAATGCGCTGGAGTGTTGCCGCCAGTTCCGGCTGTCGAAAGCGTTTCCCGGGCTGCCAGGCGCTGCCGTCTTCCCTATAAAAGGTGTCACGGGTGGCGGGCCATCGCTCGAGTCTCTCCCGGGCCTGCTCCAGACCTTCAGTAAAACGCTGGGGCACTACGAAACCGTCTTGGGCCAGTTTGATGGCCGGCGCCAGTGCCTGCTTGAGGGTAATGGTGCCGTGCCGCTCCAGCGCCAGTGCAAGGCCGGCAACTGTGCCCGGAACCCCTGCGGCCAGGTGGGTAAAACGACTGCGGTTCCTGACCACCTCGCCGGATTCGTCCTGGAACATGGTTTCTGTGGCGGCAGCGGGCGCTTTTTCGCGATAATCAATGGCTTCCGGATCTGATCCGTCGCCCCTGGAAATCAGCATGAAACCGCCACCGCCAATGTTGCCGGAACGGGGCTGGGTGACAGCGAGTGCAAAACCGGCGGTAACGGCTGCATCGATTGCATTGCCGCCGTTTTTCAGCACTTCCAGAGCCACCTCGGTGGCCAGTGTATGGCTGGTGGCAACCATGCCCTGGGTTGCGGTAACCGGGTGAAACCGCTCACCCTCGAGAATGGCCTGTCCGAAGGCCGGCGCGGTGGTGATGAAAAAGGTCAAGGCGGCCGCAATCGAAAGGCGGCCTGAGCGCCCCGTGGCGAGGTTTTTGATTGTGCGTTGGTAGAGGCCTCTGTCCATATCTCCATTCCTCGTTTCTGGCGTTCAGATAGGCTATGATAGCCGGTCATTTTCATAGGTGCGTACCGTTAACCTGCCGTTAATGTCGGCGGTGATTCCCCGACGCACCTGCTTTCCCGGATTTCAGTTAAGGAAAGGCTTTCATGGAGCATACCTATCGTCTTGTGATTTCCTGCCCCGACCGGGTGGGAATTGTCGCCAAGGTGAGTAATTTTCTGTCGACATACAATGGCTGGATTACCGAGGCGAGTCACCATTCCGACACGCAAACCGGCTGGTTTTTCATGCGGCACGAGATCAAGGCCACCTCGATTCCGTTCGGTCTGGACCAGTTCCGCGCCGCGTTTGAGCCGATTGCCCGCGAATTCAATATGAACTGGCACATTGCCGACTCGGCCCAGCCCAAGAAAGTCATCCTGATGTGCAGCAAGGAATCCCATTGTGTGGCTGATCTGCTGCACCGCTGGCACAGCAAGGAGATCAATGCCGAGATCGTGGCGGTCATCTCCAACCACGACGACCTGCGCCGGATGGTGGAGTGGCATGAGATTCCCTACCACCACGTGCCGGTAAGCAAGGAAAACAAAGAGGAAGCTTTCGCCCATATTGATGAGCTGTTCCAGAAATATGAGGCCGATGTGGTGGTGCTGGCGCGCTACATGCAGATCCTTCCTGGCGAGCTCTGCGAGAAATACTCCGGCAAGGTGATCAATATCCATCACAGCTTCCTGCCGTCTTTCGCCGGTGCACGCCCCTATCACCAGGCCTACAGCCGCGGTGTTAAGCTGATTGGTGCCACCTGCCACTACGTGACTCAGGACCTCGACGAGGGCCCGATCATCGAGCAGGACGTTATCCGGATCACCCACAGCGACTCTATCGAGGATATGGTTCGCCTGGGTAAGGATGTGGAAAAGAACGTGTTGGCCCGGGGCCTGCGCTCACACATTGAAGACCGGGTGATCACCTACGAAAACAAGACAGTGGTGTTTGATTAAGGCTGCCTCACAGTTGCCCCGGAAAGGGTGCGACTGTGGTAGACTTGGCGGCTTGTTGAAGAATAACTATGGGGCCCGGAAACGGCCCCGATACGACTTCCAGATAACGCAAAGGAACCTTTCTCGATGGGTGAGTTAGCCAAAGAGATCCTGCCGGTCAATATTGAAGACGAGTTAAAACAGTCCTACCTCGATTACGCCATGAGCGTGATCGTCGGGCGGGCGCTTCCGGATGTGAGGGATGGCCTCAAGCCGGTTCACCGCCGCGTTCTGTTCGCCATGTCCGAACTGAACAACGACTGGAACAAGGCCTATAAGAAGTCCGCCCGTGTGGTGGGTGATGTTATCGGTAAATACCACCCCCACGGTGACTCTGCGGTATACGACACCATCGTACGTATGGCCCAGCCGTTCTCCCTGCGGTATCCGCTGGTTGATGGCCAGGGTAACTTCGGTTCCATCGACGGTGACAACGCGGCTGCCATGCGTTACACCGAGATCCGCATGGAGAAGATCGCCCACTCCCTGCTGGCGGACCTGGACAAGGAAACGGTCGATTTCGTCGATAACTACGACGGTACCGAGCGGATTCCCGAGGTTCTGCCCACCCGGGTGCCCAACCTGCTGGTGAATGGTTCCTCCGGTATTGCCGTGGGCATGGCTACCAACATTCCGCCCCACAACCTGACGGAAGTCGTAAGCGGCTGCTTGGCGCTGATTGATAATCCGGATCTGACCATCGATGAGCTGATGGAATTCATTCCGGGCCCGGATTTCCCGACCGAGGGCATCATCAACGGCCGTGCCGGCATCGTTGAGGCCTACCGTACCGGCCGTGGTCGTATCTATATTCGTGCCCGCCACGAGATCGAGCACGACAACAAGACCAATCGCGATGCCATCATCATCACCGAGCTGCCGTATCAGCTGAACAAGGCCCGCCTGATCGAGAAGATCGCGGAGCTGGTAAAAGAAAAGCGTCTTGAAGGTATCTCCGAGCTGCGGGACGAATCCAACAAGGAAGGTATCCGGGTGGTGATCGAACTGCGTCGGGGTGAGAACCCGGACGTTGTGGTCAACAACCTGTTTGCCCAGACCCAGCTGGAAACTGTATTCGGCATCAACATGGTTGGCCTGATCAACGGTGAGCCGAAAACCCTGAATCTGAAGCAGCTGCTGGATGCGTTCGTTCGTCACCGCCGTGAAGTAGTGACCCGCCGGACCATCTACGAACTGCGTAAAGCCCGTGAACGTGGCCATATTCTGGAAGGTTTGACGGTTGCCCTGGCCAACATCGACGAGATTATCGAGCTGATCAAGGCCTCGCCGTCCGCCGCCGAAGCGAAGGAAAAGCTGATTGCCAAGGGCTGGTCACCGGGCGATGTCATGGCCATGCTGGAACGTGCCGGTCAGGACGCCTGCCGTCCGGACGACCTGCCAGAGATCTATGGGCTGCGTGAAGGTCTGTATCATCTTTCACCGGAACAGGCCCAGGCCATTCTGGACTTGCGTCTGCACCGCCTGACCGGTCTGGAAACCGAGAAGCTCCAGAACGAATACAAGGAAATTCTCGACAAGATTGCCGATCTGCTGGACATCCTGGGCGACCCCGAGCGGCTGCTCCAGGTGATCCGGGAAGAGCTGGAAGCGATCGTTACCGAGTTTGGTGACGAGCGTCGTACCGAAATCACCAGCTCCCGTCGCGACCTGACCATCGCCGACCTGATTGATGAAGAAGACCTGGTGGTGACCATTTCCCACAGTGGTTACGCCAAGACCCAGGCAGTGGAAGACTACCAGGCCCAGCGTCGTGGTGGTCGGGGCAAGGCAGCAACCTCTATGAAGGACGAAGACTTCGTTGAGAAGCTGCTGGTGGCCAACTCCCACGATACGATTCTGTGTTTCTCCAACCGTGGCAAGGTGTACTGGCTGCGGGTGTTCGAGATTCCACGCGCCAGCCGTGCCTCCCGCGGTCGGCCCATGGTGAATATCCTGCCGCTGGACGAAGGCGAGCGTATTACCACGTTCCTGCCGGTTCGGGATTATCCGGAAGACCAGTTCGTGCTGATGGCCACCTCTGCCGGTGTGGTCAAGAAAACGCCGTTGCCGAACTTCTCGCGTCCGCGCAGCAGCGGCCTGATTGCCCTGTCACTGGATGAGGGCGATACCCTGATCGGTGCAGCCATTACCAAAGGCGATGCCGAGGTCATGCTGTTCTCGACCGCTGGCAAGGCGGTGCGCTTCAACGAAGAAGCCGTTCGTCCCATGAGCCGGACAGCCCGTGGTGTTCGCGGTATCAAGATGCCGCAGGGTCACCATGTGGTGTCGCTGATCATCCCGCAGGACGGTGGGGTTATCCTGACTGCCTCCGAAAACGGCTACGGCAAGCGTACCGCCATTGACGAGTTCCCGACCTACAGCCGTGGCAGCCAGGGCGTTATCGCCATGCAGTGCTCCGAGCGTAACGGTAACCTGGTGACAGCCCTGCAGCTGTTCGACGGTGACGAAATGATGCTGATCTCTGACAAGGGCACGCTCGTGCGTACCCGGACAGACGAAGTGTCGGTTCTTAGCCGGAATACCCAGGGCGTGCGCCTGATCAAGCTGAGCCAAGAAGACGAGCGGCTGGTTGGCGTTGAGCGGATTGCGGAAACCGACGACGAAGAGCTCGACAGTGAAGGCAATCCGATTGTTGCCGACGAGAGCCCGGAAGAAGGCCAGCAAGGCCAAGAAGGCGAGAGTGCCGGCGACGAATAAGCCGGCACTTGCCACGGACAGATTCAGCAAGACTTGAGAGAAAGCAGCAACATGAGCAGGGCGTATAACTTTTGTGCAGGTCCGGCCACCTTGCCGGAGAGCGTGCTTCGTCAGGCGCGGGATGAAATGCTCGACTGGCGCGGTACCGGCATGTCGGTGATGGAAATGAGCCATCGCAGCGACGAGTTTGTCCAGATTGCCGAAACTGCAGAAAAAGATCTGCGTGAACTGGCCGGCGTGTCGGACGACTACGCGGTTCTTTTCATGCAGGGTGGGGCGTCCAGCCAGTTTTCCACCATTCCTCTGAATCTGCTGGGCGAAAAAGGCTCTGCGGACTACGTGAACACTGGCATCTGGTCCAAGAAGGCCATTGCCGAGGCCAGTCGCTATGGCAAGGTGAACGTGGTGGCGAGTTCGGAAGACAGTGGCTTTACCACGATTCCGGATCAATCCTCGTGGCAGACCAGTGCCGACGCGGCTTATCTGCACTACACGCCCAACGAGACCATCGGTGGCCTGGAATTCGGTTTTATTCCGGATAGCCCGGGCGCGCCGCTGGTTGCCGACATGTCCTCATCAATGCTGTCGAGGCCGGTGGACGTCTCCAGGTTCGGTGTGATCTATGCCGGTGCCCAGAAGAACATCGGTCCCTCGGGATTGGTAGTGGTCATTATCCGCAAGGATCTCCTGGGTAAGGCCCGCCAGGAGACCCCGACCATGATGAATTATCAGGTGATCGCAGATAACGGCTCCATGTACAACACGCCGGCGACCTATTCCTGGTATCTGGCCGGTCTGGTGTTCAAGTGGCTGAAAGAGCAGGGCGGTGTGAAGGCCATGGGTGAAATCAACCTGCGCAAGGCCCGCAAGCTCTACGATTTCATCGATACCAACGAGTTTTACGCCAACCCGATTGATCCGCGCTTCCGCTCCTGGATGAACGTACCATTCACGCTGGCGGATGATGCCCTGAACGGTGAATTCCTGAAGGGTGCCAATGCCCGTGGCCTGCTGAACCTGGCCGGCCACCGGTCGGTTGGCGGAATGCGTGCGAGCATCTACAACGCGATGCCAGAAGCCGGTGTCGATGCACTGATCGACTACATGACCGAATTTGCGAAGGAGCGTGGCTGATCATGAGTGATGAGCAGGTTCGGCTCGGAGAGCTGCGGGACGAGATCGATCAACTTGATCAGAAGATCATGGAGCTGATCAGTGCCAGGGCCGCCTGTGCCCAGGAAGTGGCGCACGTTAAAATGACCGCCAATCCGGGGCAGGACGTCTTTTTCTATCGCCCCGAGCGGGAGGCCCAGGTGCTTCGCCGCATCAAGGAACAGAATCCGGGGCCGCTGTCGGGTGAGGAAATGGCCCGTCTGTTCCGGGAAATCATGTCGGCCTGCCTGGCGCTGGAAAAGCCCATGCACATTGCCTTCCTGGGTCCGATTGGCACCTTCACACAGGCGGCAGCGCTCAAGCATTTTGGTCACTCGGTGGTCAGCGTGCCTTTGCCGGCCATTGATGCGGTATTCCGGGAGGTCGAATCCGGCGCGGCCCATTACGGGGTGGTGCCGGTCGAAAACTCGACCGAGGGTATGATCAACCACACCCTGGATATGTTCATGTCCTCGCCGCTGAAGATCTGCGGCGAGGTTCAGCTTCGGATTCACCATCATCTGCTTGTGTCTCCGAAGCATGGCGACCAGGAAATCACCCGGATTTATTCCCATCAGCAATCGTTTGCCCAATGCCGGCAATGGCTGGACACCCACCGCTACGGCATCGAGCGGGTTACCGTCTCCAGCAATGCGGAAGCGGCCCGGCGCGCAGCCGAGGAGCCCGGCACGGCGGCCATTGCCGGTGATATGGCGGCGGAGCTTTACGGCCTGCAGAAGCTGGCGAACAGCATTGAGGATCGCCCGGACAATACCACCCGCTTCCTGATCATTGGCCGGGAGGAAGTGCCGGCCAGTGGCCACGACAAGTCGTCTATCCTGGTGTCCATGCGCAACAAACCTGGGGCTCTTTATCAGCTCCTCGAGCCGTTCCATCGTCACGGGCTCAGCCTGACCAGAATCGAAACGCGGCCCTCGCCAAGTGGCACCTGGGCCTATGTGTTCTACATCGATTTTGAGGGACACATGGAAGACGAACAGGTCCGGAAGGTGCTGGCAGAAGTGGATGAAGAGGCCGTTGAGCTCAAACGCCTGGGTTCCTACCCGATTGGCGTTCTATAAGTATCTGCACCTGCGTTTCTGAGCAAAGAGTGTCGAGGACGATTTATGGCTATTGATTACCAGAGCCTGGCGGTTCGCGGCGTACAGGCCCTCTCACCCTATCAGCCGGGCAAGCCGATTGAAGAGCTGGCCCGTGAGCTTGGCCTCAATCCGGCAGAGATCATCAAGCTGGCGAGCAACGAAAACCCGCTGGGGCCGAGCGAAAAAGCGCTGTCGGCCGCGCGGCAGGCCCTCTCCGAGCTTTGTCTGTATCCCGATGGCAACGGATTCAACCTGAAGCAGGCGCTTTCGAAGCGTCTGAACGTCGGGATGGATCAGATTACCCTTGGTAACGGCTCCAACGATGTACTGGAAGTCATTACCCGTTGTTTCGCCGATGCAGATTCCGAAGTGGTTTTCTCCCAGTACGCGTTCGCTGTCTACCCCCTGGTGACACAGGCCATCGGTGCCAGGGGTGTGTCTGTGCCTGCCCGGGAATGGGGGCACGATCTGGACGCCATGGCCGTAGCGGTTACTGATCGCACTCGCCTCGTGTTTGTCGCCAACCCGAACAACCCGACGGGTACCGTTCACACGGCGGACGCCATCGAGGCGTTCCTGAAGAAAATCCCCGAGAACGTGCTTGTGGTTCTGGATGAGGCCTACTGTGAATACCTGACCGGTGATCAATACCCGGACGGTGTCGAGCTGTTGGCCCGTTTCCCGAATCTCATCGTTTGCCGCACGTTCTCCAAAGCCTGGGGGCTGGCGGCTCTGCGGGTAGGTTACAGTATCTCCTCGCCGGCCATCGCAGACATTCTTAACCGGGTGCGTCAGCCATTCAACGTGGATACGGTTGCCCTGTCTGCGGCCACGGCTGTGCTTGAGGATGAAGACTATCTCCAGCGTTCCCGGGATGTGAACACAGCCGGTCTGCGTCAGTTGCAGGAGGCATTCGACCGGATGGGGCTCAGTTACATCCCGTCAGCCGGGAACTTTGTTGCCGTGGAAGTGGGGGAGCAGGCCATGGGCGTGTACCAGTCCCTGCTGGCCCACGGCGTGATTGTTCGGCCCATCGGCGGTTATGGTATGCCCCGGCATCTTCGGGTTTCTGTCGGGCTTCAGGAAGAAAACGAGCGCTTTATTGATGCACTGGCGCAGGCCCTGGCGGCCTCGGGGTTGAGCGACTGATATGGCGCCGTCCGAGCCTCTGTTTAAACGGGTAGCGGTGATTGGCCTGGGGCTGATTGGCGGCTCCCTGGCCTGCGCGATCCGACGTAACGGGCTGGCGGGCACAGTTGTTGGTACAGATCAGCGCGATGAAGAGCTGCAACTTGGCAAAGAGCTGGGTGTAATCGATCAGGCGGCGTCAACGGTGTCTGATGCAGTTCGTGGCGCGGACCTGGTTGTGCTTGCCGTTCCGGTACGAGCAACACGCGCGGTTCTTGAGCAGATTCGCCCGTCTCTGGAGCCGGACGCGATACTCACCGATGTCGGTAGTACCAAATCCAGCTTCGTAGCCGATGTTGAGGCCGTGTTCGGCGGCTTGTCGCCTCTGGTTATTCCCGGTCATCCCATTGCCGGTTCCGAGAAGAGTGGCATCCGGGCGGCAAATCCCGAGCTTTTCGCCAACCACAAGGTCATCCTTACGCCGCCGGACAATGTCAGCCAGCCCCACCTGGCTCGCCTGCAAGGGCTCTGGGAGGGCTGCGGTGCCACGGTGCTGACCATGTCGGTGGCGTATCACGATGAGGTGCTGGCAGCCACCAGCCACTTGCCTCACCTGATCGCGTTCTCCCTGGTAGATACCCTGGCGGGTGAAGATGAGAACATGGACATCTTCCGGTACGCCGCCGGTGGCTTCAGGGATTTCACCCGGATTGCGGCCAGCGATCCGGTGATGTGGCACGATATTTTTCTGTCGAACCGTGATGCGGTTCTTCGTGTCATTGACCACTTTACCCACGACCTCGAACAACTGCGCACTGCCATTGCCAATCAGGACAGTGCCACGTTGTTGCGGGTTTTCAGTCGCGCCAAGGCGGCGCGTGAACATTTTTCGAAGATGCTCTCAGGACAGGCTTACGTGACAAACAACAGTGAAAAGCAGGTAACGTTCCGTCTTCAGTCCGGTGGCGCGATCACCGGTGATATCCGGGTGCCCGGCGACAAGTCAATGTCGCACCGGTCCATCATGCTGGGTGCTCTGGCAGATGGCGTAACCGAAGTGAAAGGGTTTCTGGAGGGTGAAGACAGCCTGGCGACGCTCCAGGCATTCCGGGATATGGGCGTTACCATTGAAGGCCCGGACGACGGCTTTGTTCGCATCCATGGTGTTGGCATGCACGGGCTTCAGGCCCCCCGCGGGCCTCTGTATCTGGGTAACTCGGGAACCGCCATGCGGCTGTTCGCCGGTTTGCTGGCGGCCCAGCCCTTTGATTCCGAGCTGACCGGCGATGCGAGTCTCTCCGGTCGCCCGATGGGGCGGGTTGCCGATCCTCTCAGGGCGATGGGCGCCGTTATCGATACCGCAGAAGGGGGGCGCCCGCCACTGAAAATCCGTGGTGGCCAGAAGCTGTCCGGTATTCACTATGAAATGCCGGTGGCCAGTGCCCAGGTGAAATCGTGTCTTCTGCTGGCCGGGCTTTATGCCGAGGGCAGTACATCGGTGACCGAGCCCGCGCCTACCCGTGATCATACCGAACGCATGCTCGCGGGTTTTGGCTATCACGTTCACCGCGATGGTGCGACCGCCAGTGTCAGTGGTGGCGGCAAACTGACGGCGACCAATATTGATGTGCCTGCCGATATTTCGTCGTCTGCGTTTTTCCTGGTCGCGGCCAGTATCGCCCCGGGCTCCAATCTGATCCTTCGCCACGTTGGAATGAACCCGACCAGGGTTGGTGTGATCAACATCCTGAATCAGATGGGCGCCAATATCGAGATTCTGGACGAGCGCGAAATCGGTGGTGAGCCGGTTGCTGACCTTCGGGTCCGCTCCGCGGAGCTCCAGGGCATCGACATCCCTGAGGATCAGGTGCCCCTGGCCATCGACGAATTCCCGGTGCTGTTCATTGCCGCGGCCTGCGCCAATGGCCGTACGGTGCTGCGGGGCGCAGAGGAACTTCGGGTCAAGGAAAGCGACCGGATCCAGGTGATGGCAGATGGCCTTGCTGCACTGGGAGTCGAGACCACCGTCACGCCTGACGGCATTATTATCGATGGCGGTCAGACCATCGGTGGCGGTACCGTGAACAGTCATGGCGACCATCGCATCGCGATGTCCTTTGCGGTCGCTTCCCTGCGCGCTGCGGGTGACATTACGGTGAACGACTGTGCGAACGTGGCTACGTCTTTCCCCGGTTTTGTGGAACTTGCGCACGGAACGGGGATCAATATCTCAGCCGAGGGGGCTGAATAATGGTTGTTAGCAGTGCGCCGGTGATTACCGTTGATGGTCCCGGAGGTTCCGGCAAAGGCACCATCACCCAGATGCTGGCCCGAAAGCTCGGGTGGCATCTTCTTGATAGTGGTGCCCTTTACCGGCTGACGGCGCTGGCCGCGGTCCGCCAGGGTGTGTCTCTGGATGACGAGAACGGCCTGGTAAAAGTCGCCGCCGGTTTGGATGTGGCCTTTGAGCCCACTCCGGAAGGTGAGCCGGTAAAAGTGATTCTTGCCGGCCAGGATGTAACAGCAGATATACGTACAGAATCGGCTGGCGACAACGCCTCGAAGGTGGCGGTCATGCAGCCGGTCCGGGATGCGCTATTGCAACGCCAGCGGGACTTCCGGCAGGCGCCGGGCCTGGTGGCCGACGGCCGTGATATGGGAACGGTGGTTTTTCCGGATGCACCGGTAAAAATCTTCCTGACGGCAAGCGCTGAGGAGAGGGCCCAGCGGCGCTATAGCCAGTTGAAGGACGCGGGTGTCGATGTTAACATTGACGCCCTTTTAGAGGAGATACGGGTTCGTGATGAACGGGATATGAACCGTTCCGCAGCCCCTCTCAAGCCCGCAGATGATGCGCAAGTCATTGATTCTACGGGGTTGAGTATAGAAGAGGTGTTGGACAGGTGTATGGCCGCAGCAGGTCAGGCCTGACTACACCTTTTTGTCGTTGAAATGCCGGATGTAGCGCTATCTGCCAGCCACAGGCTTAGTCCGGAACTTGTTAACAGACCGTGTTGCTGGTGGCACGGAGTACACTTGCGTTGATCATATAGGACTCATAATGAGCGAGAGCTTTGCGGATCTTTTTGAAGAAAGCCTAAAAGAAATTGACATGCAACCGGGTTCCATCGTCCAGGGAACCGTTGTAGACGTCGATAACGACTGGGTCACCGTTAACGCCGGACTGAAGTCCGAAGGCGTTATCCCCGCCTCCCAGTTCCTTAACGAAAAAGGTGAGTTGGAAATTGCTATCGGCGACGTTGTCGATGTAGCTCTCGACGCTGTTGAAGACGGCTTCGGTGAGACCCGTCTGTCCCGTGAAAAGGCCAAGCGTGCAGAAGCCTGGAAGGTACTCGAGAAGTCCTTCGAAGCTGAGGAAGTGGTTAAAGGTATCATCAACGGTAAGGTCAAGGGTGGTTTCACCGTCGATCTGGCCGGCATCCGTGCCTTCCTGCCTGGCTCGCTGGTTGATGTTCGTCCGGTTCGCGACACCGCGCACCTGGAGAACAAAGAACTCGAATTCAAGGTTATCAAGCTCGACCAGAAGCGTAACAACGTGGTTGTTTCCCGCCGCGCCGTTCTGGAAGCTGAAAACAGTGCTGAGCGTGAAGCTCTGCTCGAAACCCTGACCGAGGGTATGGAAATCAAGGGTATCGTCAAGAACCTGACCGACTACGGCGCGTTCGTGGATCTGGGTGGTGTTGACGGCCTGCTGCACATTACCGATATGGCTTGGAAGCGCATCAAGCATCCGAGCGAAATCGTTAATGTTGGCGACGAAATCAGCGTTAAGGTTCTGAAGTTTGACCGTGAGCGTAACCGTGTTTCCCTCGGCCTGAAGCAGCTGGGCGAAGATCCCTGGGTTGATATCAAGGGTCGTTACCCGGAAGGTTCCAAGGTCAAGGCACGCGTTACCAACCTGACCGACTACGGCTGCTTTGCTGAGCTGGAAGAAGGTGTTGAAGGTCTGGTTCACGTTTCCGAAATGGACTGGACCAACAAGAACATCCATCCGTCCAAGGTTGTCCAGGTTGGCGACGAAGTGGACGTGATGATTCTGGATATCGACGAAGAGCGTCGTCGGATCTCCCTGGGTATCAAGCAGTGCGTATCCAACCCGTGGGAAGATTTCTCCAGCAACTTCAACAAGGGCGACCGCATCTCCGGCAAGATCAAGTCAATCACTGACTTCGGTATCTTCATCGGACTGGATGGCGGCATCGACGGTCTGGTTCACCTGTCTGACATCAGCTGGAACGAGACTGGCGAAGAAGCGGTTCGTGAATACAAGAAGGGTGACGAAGTTGAAACCGTTATCCTGTCTGTTGATCCGGAGCGTGAGCGTATCTCCCTGGGTATCAAGCAGCTCGAGAGCGATCCGTTCGCCGAGTTTGTACAGCTGAACGACAAGGGCTCTATTGTTAAGGGCACCGTGTCTGCAGTTGATGCCAAGGCAGCTACCATTGCTCTGAACGACGAAGTTGAAGCGGTACTGAAAGCCTCTGAAATCAGCCGTGACCGTGTTGAAGATGCACGCAACGCGCTGAAGGAAGGCGAAGAAGTTGAAGCGAAGATCATCAGCATCGACCGCAAGAACCGCATCATCAACCTGTCTGTGAAGTCCAAAGATGTTGAGGACGACAAGCAGGCACTGGAAAACGTGCGGACCAAAACTGCGGAAACTTCCTCTGGTGCGACCACCATCGGTGATCTCATCAAGGAGCAGATGCAGCAGCAAAACGCCAACAAGGACTAATCTTCCGGTTGGTACGAAAAAAACGGGCTCTAAGAGCCCGTTTTTTTTGTGTTTTTTTCTGGTTTGGCTAAACTAGGTAGTCATGGGAATTCGGTAACCGACGGCCGAATAAAAATGAAAGAGGGAAACGCCTCATGACGAAGTCCGAACTGGTCGAGCTGATTGCTTCCAAGCAAACTCAGCTCTCCGTTAAAGATGTCGAACTGGCTGTAAAAACCATCATCGAGCACATGTCCCAGTCGCTTGCCGATGGTCAGAGAATAGAAATCCGGGGATTTGGCAGTTTTTCCCTTCATCACCGGGCCGCGCGTACCGGGCGCAATCCGAAAACCGGTGAGGCTGTTCAGTTGCCAGCCAAATATGTGCCGCACTTCAAACCCGGCAAGGAATTGAGAGAGCAGGTCAACGACAGCTTGAAGAAAGGCTTTTAACAGCTGCTCAGGGAACGCGTATAATTCGGGCATAAAAGCCCTTTGGGAGTGCTATTGCTATGGCAGGATTGCAGAAGATCCTCATTATTCTGTTGGTTTTGGTCCTGGTTCTGCTGGCATTGGTATTCTCGCTCAACAATCAAATGGCAGTCTCCCTTAACTTCCTGCTGTTTGAAACCCAACCTCATGGTGTCGCTGTCTGGATTATCATGGCATTTGTTGTCGGTGCCCTTGTTGGCGTGCTGATGACCATGCTGGCCACCGTTCGCAACTCGGTGTCCCGGCGAACCCTTCAGAAACGACTTGATCGCGCCGAGCAGGCATTGGAGAAATCCAGGGCCCAGAACGACCGGACTCTTTAATGGATATCGTATTACAGTGGCTGCTGCTGACAGTTGCAGTCGCCGTTGGCTGGCTTGTGGGCCGGCTGGGAAGCGGTGACAGGCGATCCGGCAAAACGATTTCCGATGAGGAATCGGTGAAGGACCGTCTCCAGTTCCTGTTCACGAACTACTCCGACCAGGCGGTTGAGAATTTCGTCCAGTCCCTTGCGGTCAACAAGGATACTGTCAGTCTCCACCTCTCCATTGGCAGCCATTTCCGCAACAAGGGCGAAACCGATCGCGCCATACTGATCCACCAGAACCTACTGGCCAGGCCCGAATTACCCCCGAGATTCTCCCCGCAGGTGACTCTCGAGCTTGCCCGCGATTACCTGAACGCGGGGCTGCTTGACCGCGCCGAGGCATTGCTGCACCAGTTGATGGGCGACAAGGATTACGGGCGGCACTCCTCCCAGCAGCTCATCGACCTCTACCAACAGGAAAAGGAATGGGCAAAGGCTGCCGAAGTGGCCCGAACGCTGACACGTGGGGACGCCGACCCGGCAATGTTCAAGGTGCTGGCCTACCTGACATGCGAGCTGTCGGAAGAGTCCCTGAAACAGGACGACCGTTGGGCTGCCCAGAAACTGGCCAAGGAGGCGCTTGAGTACGATCGCTCCTGCGTGCGAGCCAATCTGATTATGATGAAGCTGCTGGTTCGTCAGGGCAGCTATCGCGAGGCAGGCAGCCAGTGCCTGAAAGTATTCGAACAGAACCCCGAGTTTGGGCCGGAAGCCATCGACCGGCTCATGAAGCTTGAGCACGAGCACGGCGACATTGGCCGGTTGGCGAAAAAACTGCGCAAGCTTTACGAAAACTACCCGAGCACCAGTTTGTTGCTGGCTCTGGTGGAGTCTGTCGAGCGCGCCTCGGGGCGACCGGCTGCTATCGACTTGCTCAGGCAGGAACTGGAAACCCGCCCGAGTGTCCGTGGCTTGCTCAGGCTGGTGGAAATGGCCGGCTATGAGAAGGGCATGACCACTGATGAGGGCAGGCTGGTGAGCCGTATTGGCCACCTGATTCTCGCCAATCGTCCCGTCTACCGCTGTGTCAGCTGTGGTTTCTCTGGCCGTCAGCTGCACTGGCTTTGCCCAAGCTGCAAGCAATGGGAAACCGTGCGCCCGATCCAGGGTGTTGAAGCCGAATAAACCTTTACTGAATTTCTGCAGGACAAGTGAACGTGCAAACCGCTAACGATCCCAAGATCATCGTCGCCCTCGATTTTCCCTCCCAGAATCCTGCCCTTGAGCTGGTCGACAAACT
Source organism: Marinobacter sp. L-13 (assembly GCF_056857715.1). NCBI lineage: Bacteria > Pseudomonadati > Pseudomonadota > Gammaproteobacteria > Pseudomonadales > Marinobacteraceae > Marinobacter > Marinobacter sp. L-13. The sequence continues at coordinate 67,116 of NZ_JBSXNQ010000049.1, read as the reverse complement.
GGACCCGGGTAAATGCCGCCTGAAAGTGGGTAAGGAACTGTTCACCCGTTCCGGCCCGCAATTGGTGGAAGGGCTTCAGAAGCGTGGATTCGACGTATTCCTGGACCTGAAATTCCATGACATCCCGAACACCACCTCAGCTGCAGTTGCTGCCGCTGCCGATCTCGGTGTATGGATGGTCAATGTGCATGCCTCTGGTGGCGAGAAAATGATGACCGCCTGTCGGGAACGTCTGGAAAGCTTTGGTGCGGATCGCCCGCTGTTGATCGCCGTCACGGTCCTCACCAGTATGAACGCCGACGACCTCGTCGGCATCGGCATCACCGATTCCCCGGAAGCACAGGTGTCCCGACTGGCAACCCTCACCAAAAATTGCGGCCTCGACGGCGTCGTCTGCTCCGCCCAGGAGGCACCGAAGCTTAAAGTCGAGCAGGGCGCCGACTTCAAACTGATCACACCGGGTATCCGCCCCCTGACGGCCGATAAAGGCGACCAGCAGCGCATCATGACGCCCACAGATGCCCTCAAAGCCGGTTCCGATTACCTCGTGATCGGCCGTCCGATTACTCAGGCGTCTGACCCGCTGGCTTCCTTGGAGGCTATTCACTCTGAGGTTATTGGCGCCTAGTTTCTAGGTTCTTGTCTGATTTGGGCTCCTAGCTTGCATGGTTTGGAGTCTGGTGGTGTGGGGCCTCCCTCCCAAAAACCGCTACGAGCACATCCATGTGCGCTTGGCTGTGGCCATCCTTGGCCACAGACATTTTTGGGAGGGAGGCCCCACACCACCTCTTCTAACTTCCTCAGATATATCTTGCATCAGAGTTCGGTGGGCTACTGCAATCTGCTGACTATCTGCTTTCTGTGAGAGTTTTGTCTGTTTTGCGGATACGTACACCGTCGAACGGTGTGGCTGTCATGGCTTTCCAAAACTGTAGAGGGCCATGGACGGCCCGAAACAAGCGCACACGGACGTGCTTGTAGCGTGTTTTGGAAAGCCATGACAGCCGCACCAGTCCCGCCAACGAGCAGGCTAGGGCAGGAGTAAACCTCAAAAACAAAAGATAGAATCAAAAGCGGGGCAATAAAAAACCCGCTAACTCAAAGAATTAGCGGGCTTTTAGAATAGTGGCTCCCCGAGCTGGGCTCGAACCAGCGACAAACGGATTAACAGTCCGTTGCTCTACCAACTGAGCTATCGGGGAACGTCGTCGTGTGACGAGGCGCGTATATTAAGTTGGCAATACCGCCCCGTCAACCCCTGGCCAGAACTTTTTAGCCAAGCGCTTTCTGAAGGCGTTCGACAGCCTTTTCCAGGTTTTCCATGCTGGTCGCAAAGCTCAGGCGCATGTGGCCAGGGCAACCGAAGGCGGAACCCGGGACCAGTGCCACGCCGGCGTCGGTCAGCAGTTTCTCGGCGAATTCAACGTCAGTGCTGACGCTGGAATCCGCATCGATGGCGCCCTGGAAGCTGGGGAACACATAGAAGGTACCGTCGCCGTTCAGGCATTCAACGCCTGGCAGCTTGTTCAGTGCTTCTACCAGCCAGTCGTGGCGTTCCTTGAAGGCCTTGACCATCTCGCCCACGCAGCCCTGATCGCCATCCAGCGCAGCCTGTGCCGCTGCCTGGGAGATGGAGGCCGGGTTGGAGGTGCTCTGGGACTGGATCTTCTTCATTGCACCGATGATTTTCGCCGGGCCCGCGGCGTAGCCGATACGCCAGCCAGTCATGGAGTAGGCCTTGGATACGCCATTCAGGACGAAGGTGCGGTCATACAACTCAGGCGTGGCGTTCAGGATGTTGCAGAACGCTTTGCCGGTCCAGAGGATCGGCTCATACATATCGTCGGTGGCGATCATGATGTTCGGGTGCTTCTTCAGCACCTCGCCGATGGCCTGCAGCTCTTCGAGGGTGTAGGCCATGCCGCTCGGGTTCGAGGGGCTATTGATCACGAACAGGCGGGTACGCTCGGTAATCGCGTTTTCCAGCTGCTCCGGAGTGATCTTGAAGCGGGTTTCAGCACCGGTTTCGATAATCACGGGTTTGCCTTCAGCCACCAGCACCATATCCGGGTAGGAAACCCAGTACGGGGCAGGGATGATGGCTTCGTCACCCGGGTTCAGTGTGGCAAGTGCGAGGTTGAAAAAGCTCTGTTTGCCACCACTGCTTACCAGTATCTGGTTGGCTTCGTAATCCAGGCCGTTGTCCCGTTTGAACTTCGCAATAATCGCTTTTTTCAGGGCTGGCGTACCATCCACGGCAGTGTATTTTGTCTGGCCGTTATTGATGGCTTCAATGGCTGCCTGTTTGATGTGATCAGGTGTGTCGAAGTCCGGCTCGCCGGCACCCAGGCCGATAATGTCCTGGCCTGCTGCGCGGAGTTCCGCGGCCTTGTTGGTGACTGCGAGGGTGGGAGAGGGCTTGATAGCCTGTACTCGGCTGGAAAGTTGAAGGTCCAAACTTGCGCTCCTTAAAGCTGCGTCTGATAGGGCTGCGACCGCCGGGTGCCAGAGCTGCTGGCTGATTTACGCCCAGCCGTCGATCGCACTGATGGTATCATGAAGCCAGTGTATCGCTAAATTTCTCGAATGGCAGGGGCTGTTTCGCCCGTGCGTCGGTTTTACCGGAGGTTTCCGCCAGTTATGGCCAGTAATCAGGCAAACGTTTCCGCCAGAGAGGGTGTGTTCCAGGTTGATTCGCCGTTCCAGCCAGCGGGCGATCAGCCCAAGGCAATCGAAGGGCTGGTGGATGGTATCCAATCCGGTCTGGCACACCAGACGTTGCTGGGGGTAACCGGCTCCGGTAAAACCTTCACCATCGCCAATGTCATCCAGCAGGTCCAGCGGCCCACCATCATCATGGCCCATAACAAGACCCTGGCCGCCCAGCTCTATGGTGAGTTCAAGGAGTTCTTTCCCGACAATGCGGTGGAGTATTTCGTTTCCTACTACGACTACTATCAGCCAGAAGCTTACGTGCCCTCGTCGGACACGTTTATCGAGAAAGACGCTTCTATCAACGAGCACATTGAGCAGATGCGTCTATCTGCTACCAAGGCATTGCTGGAAAGACCGGATGCCATCATTGTGGCGACGGTGTCGTCTATCTACGGCCTCGGTGACCCCCAGTCCTACCTGAAGATGATGCTGCATCTGGACCGGGGCGATCAGATCGATCAGCGATACATCCTCCGGCGCCTGGCCGAACTTCAGTACACCAGGAACGATATCGAGTTCCACCGGGCCAATTATCGGGTTCGGGGCGATGTGATCGATGTATTCCCGGCGGAATCCGAGAAGGAAGCTATCCGCATCGAGCTCTTCGATGACGAGGTTGAGAATCTCAGCTATTTCGACCCGTTGACCGGTGAGGTCCTGCGCCGAGTGCCACGGGTCACCATCTACCCGAAATCGCACTATGTGACGCCCCGGCAGACGGTGTTGGATGCGGTCGAGCATATCAAGGTTGAGCTGGATGAGCGGCTGCAGCAGCTGCGGGACAACAACCGCCTGGTGGAAGCACAACGCCTGGAAGAGCGCACCCGGTACGACATCGAAATGATGCTGGAACTGGGCTATTGCAACGGCATCGAGAACTACTCGCGCTATCTCTCGGGTCGCCGCCCAGGTGAGGCACCGCCGACACTGTTTGATTACCTGCCGCCCAATGCCTTGCTGGTGGTGGATGAATCTCACGTGACCATTCCCCAGATCGGCGCCATGTACAAGGGCGACCGGTCCCGGAAGGAAACCCTTGTTGAGTACGGTTTCCGCCTCCCATCGGCGCTGGATAACCGACCCATGAAGTTTGAAGAGTGGGAGCGAATTGCGCCCCAGATGATCTTCGTATCCGCAACCCCGTCCACTTACGAGGCCGAGCATGCGGGTCAGGTGGTGGAACAGGTGGTGCGCCCCACCGGCCTGCTGGACCCGGAAATCGAGGTGCGTCCCGCGTCTACCCAGGTGGACGATCTGCTCTCGGAAATCCACACGCGGGTGAAGGTAAAGGAACGGGTTCTGGTGACCACGCTGACCAAGCGTATGGCCGAGGATCTGACCGACTTCCTGATGGAACACGACATCAAGGTTCGCTATCTGCACTCGGACATCGATACCGTCGAGCGGGTGGAGATCATCCGGGACCTCCGGCGGGGGGAATTCGATGTGCTGGTGGGCATCAACCTGCTGCGGGAAGGTCTGGACATGCCCGAGGTTTCGCTGGTGGCCATCCTGGATGCAGATAAGGAAGGTTTCCTGCGCTCCGAGCGCTCACTGATCCAGACCATGGGTCGTGCGGCGCGGAATGTTCACGGCAAGGCCATTCTCTACGGTGACCGGATTACAGGCTCCATGCAGCGGGCTATTGATGAGACAGAGCGTCGCCGGGCCAAGCAGGAAGCTCACAATCTGGAGCAGGGCATTACCCCGCAGGGCCTGAACAAGAAAATTGCCGACATCATGGAAGGTGCCGGAGGCGGCGGCCGTGGCCGTCGCAAGGCCGAGCGCCCGGGGCAGAAAGCAGCCGAAGAGGCGGAACAGTATCGGGCCAAGGCTGGCAATCGATCGCCGGAGGAGGTCCTCAAGGAGGTGTCCCGGCTTGAGGATGAAATGTACAAGGCCGCTTCCGAACTGGATTTCGAGACGGCTGCGCGTCTGCGGGATGATATCGCCGAGCTGAAAGAGGCGGCACTGCGGACCGGCTGATCAGGCCGGTCGCTTGGGCCCTACGATGATCGCAGCCTGCAATGGCTGGTTCCTGCCGTACCGTGAAATCTGGCTGAACACCCGGCGGTCGACTGGCAGGTACTGCTTGTCGGCCACGGTTTCGCCGAGTTCTGTATCAATTTCCGGGTCGTGCAGGTACACGAACTGGTCGTCAATCGCGCAGACGGTGACCCAATGGGGAACGCGGCTGCGATTCAGTTGCCAGGTGCTGATCAGGATGACCGGAATTCTGCCTTCGTGAAGGGCTTCTTCCATCGCTTCAAGGGTCAGCGGGTCATGGTGTAGCTGAATGCCTGTCTTGCCGATGTCGTGTAAAAAGCCCTCGTGTACCAGCTCCAGTACCCGCTTCTTGTCCTCGCTTCTGACGGTGTCCTTGAAAAGGGCTCCTTCCATGCTGATCCAGGCGCTGGCTTCAAAACCCCGATTCCACGCTGCGAGCGCCAGTCCATGTGGGCCGCAGCCGCCGTGGCCGGCGAGCATAAATATGGTGGTCGCTTCCCGCCAAAGCCTGAGTTCTTCCAGGGTTGTGAGTGGTTGCTGTTCATCCAGAGCGGCCATCGCCATGATCAGCGCCGCCGGCCCGCAGGAGAAATCCGTGGTCTGCGGATAGTAGGGAACGGCCGGAAATTCTCTTGAAGGCTCGTAGAACAGAATCCGTCGCTCGAAGCGAAGGGCGTCTCCGTGGTCTTCGTAATAGTCCCGGTAGGTGCCGAACTGGCGATAGCCCAGGCGCTTGTAGAGGTTGATGGCGCCTCTGTTATCCTCGCGGACTTCCAGGCGCATGATGATACGGCCAGCGTCCACCGCCTCAGATTCTGCTTCCCGTACCAGTTTTTCGCCCACGCCCTGGCCACGCACAGCCGGAGACACCGCAATGGAGTAGATTCGGGCGAGCCGGGTGGCAGCGCTCATCAGAATCAGGCAGTAGCCCACCAGCTCGCCATCGGCCTCGGCCACAATCAAGCGGTCTCTGGGCATCTCCAGAAAGCGGCGGAAGCTACGCCTGGAAAGCCGGTCTTCGGCGAAGCACCGGTTTTCGAGCAAGACCAGGGCGTCGAGATCCTTGCTGGAGGCTTGTCGGAGCTGGAAATCAGGCATTGAGAGACGGCCTTGAAAAACGCGAGGAGGGCATGCTGTTGGGCTTCCCGTACTCCGCTATTATGTGTGAGAGTCAGGGTAACGCAAAGACCACAAGGATGCGTAAAAGCACGCATTATGCGCCGATTGTGCAGCGATTGTGACCGGCGTATTGTGGCCTCAATTACTACAGGCAAGACCTTTCAGGGAGGAATGCCTTCAATGTCCCGATTGCTTATCGTAGTGGACCGCGCCAAAGACTGGGCGCCTTATTACCCCAGTGAGGACGTGCTGACGTTTGATCAGTACCTCCAGTTCTCAGCTCCGCCCGCCAGCCGGGTGAGGGTCATCAACCTGTGTCAGAGCGCCCGTTACCTGAGCAAGGGGTATTATTGTTCACTCCTGGCGGAAGCCCGTGGTCACCATGTCGTACCCTCGGTGATGACGCTCAATGATCTCGGCCGCAAAGGACTGTTTTCACTTGAGCTGGAAGAGCTTGATGAAAGCGTCATCAACTGGCTGGAAGCAGCGGGTTCCGCTATTGACCCTGCCAGTGATGAGCGCGCGGCCACCCATGAAGTGCGCATTCGGACCTACTTTGGCCAGGCCGAGCACCCGGATCTGAAGCCGGTCGCCCGGGCGCTGTTCGAGCGGTTCCCTTGTCCGATTCTTGAAATTGTTTTCAAGCGCCGCAAGCAGTGGCAGATCGAGTCCATGAAGCCGGCGGCTCCGGCGGATCTGGGCGAGCAGGAGCAGGACGTGTTCGCGGCGGCCCTGGATCGTTTCAGCAGCATGGTCTGGCGTAAGCCACGGACCCGACGCCGTTACCGCTATGATCTGGCGGTGCTGGTCAATCCCGATGAGGAGATGCCGCCGAGTGACAAGGTTGCCCTGAAGCGTTTCGAGAAAGCCGGTCGCAAGCTGGGTATCAACGTTGAGCAGATTACCCGGCGGGATTATATGCGCCTGCCGGAATACGATGGGTTGTTCATTCGTGAGACCACTGCCATTGATCATCACACCTACCGGTTTGCCCGCAAGGCGGCCGCTGAGGGCATGGTGGTCATTGATGATCCGGTGTCGATCCTCAAGTGCACCAACAAGGTGTTCCTTGCAGATCTCCTGAAGAACAACAAGGTTCCCACGCCCAAGACACTCATCCTGTCGAAAGATCAGAAGAACGCTGTCGAGCAGGTCATCAGTGAGCTGGGTTTTCCGGTAGTTATCAAGATCCCGGATGGTGCGTTTTCCCGAGGCGTAACCAAGGCCGAAGACGAGAAGACCCTCCGTGCCGGGCTGAGAGACCTGTTCAAGCAGTCCGCCCTGGTGCTGGCTCAGGAATACCTTTACACCGATTACGACTGGCGTATTGGTGTGCTCGGTGGGCGGGCCATCTACGCCTGCAAGTACATGATGGTGAAAGGCCACTGGCAGATCTATCAGCACAGCGAATCCGAGAGTGAGAGCGGTGGCTTTGAGACCATGCCCACGTATGAGGTGCCAAGGAATGTCATTCAGGCGGCCCTGAATGCCACCAGACTGATCGGCAACGGGCTGTACGGTGTGGATATCAAACAGTCAGGCAACCGGGTTGCCGTCATCGAAGTCAACGACAACCCGAGCATTGATGCGGGCGTGGAAGACCGCTTCCTGGGGGGCGAGCTCTACACCCTGATCATGCAGGAATTTCTTTCAAGGATGGAAGAGAACAGGCGTCGCTAGGTTATATGGCCGGCGGCTTTCAGGGGCCGGCCACCCATACCCGGACACTCCCAAACCAGGGGTAATCACCGAGCTCTTCCCTGATGTTTGAGGATGAGAAGACGGTTTCACCCTCGGGGCTGTCCAGGAACAGCTCCAGATGCACCTTGTTTTTCAGATAGTGCAGCCGGAGCCGGCTGTGTTGCGGCAACTCTCCCAGGTGTCGGGCCAGGATGGCCCGGATGTCTTCACGGGAGGGCAGGCGCTCGGAGGTCAGCGGCTGATCTTCGTCGTTTTCGGCGTCGATGTGGAAGTTGATGTCCCGGATGTTGTCCAGGGCATCCCGCATTCCCGAGACAACCTGCATGCCGATCTGATGCCCTTCCGATACGCTGATTTCCGGACGAACCACCAGGTGAATATCCAGCAGAATGTCGTGCCCCATACGACGGCTGCGAAGCTCATGCACGTTGCGCACTCCGTCCGTGTCCCGGGCGATACTCTTGAGCATCTCCGTGTCCTCCTGGGAGAGGCCGGTATCCACGAGTTCCTTGACGCTGTCCCAGGTAAACTTCCAGCCAATGTGGATAATGATGCCTGCGATCACCACCGCCGCGAACACATCAAGCCAGACCATGCCGAGCATGGCGCCGGCCGTGGACACCAGAACCACGACTGAGGAGAACGCATCGGTTCGGCTGTGCCAGGCGTTGGCGATAATCAGATCCGAGCGGATCCTCAGGCCGACGTGGCGTGTGTATCGGAAAATCCATTCCTTGCCCGCAACAGACGCTGCAGCTGCCACCAGAACTGGCCAGCCAGGCACAGTATCCACGCCACCCTCTATCAGGCGTAGGGTATTTTCCCAGGCCAGGGCGGCGCCAACGGCAATCAGGATGCTGCCCAGAACCAGAGTGCCGAAGGTTTCGATTCGCTGATGGCCGTAAGGATGGTCGTCATCCGGCTCCTGGCGGGATACCTTCATGACGCCAAGAACAACCAGATCAGAGGCAACATCCGTAAAGGAGTGAATGCCATCCACCAGCAGGGCCTGGGAGTTAAAAAGAGCACCACCAATGACTTTTATGACCCCGAGTACGGCATCGAGAATCATTCCGATAATGGTCACGCGCGAGGCCGCCTTCATTTCGCCCGCGAGGTTTTCCCGGTGCTGTTGGGCGGGGGAAATCGGCTCTTGCATTGATGCACTCCAGATCAGAAGACAGGTGCCAGTATAACGTTATTCTCAAGGGCTTTGGCAGGGGTGGCTAAAAGAGGGGATTTCAAGTGATTTATGCACATCATTGCAGAACGATGACTGGGTAACATTTTGTTTAGTATTTGTCGACAGCCATGAGAAAAATATATAACCTATTGAAAATAAACATAAAAATAACTGGTCAAAAAATAATCAATTTGTAGATTGGCGCAGTTATCAAGGGATGGCAACCGTTGCCCCGCGATTTTCAACAGGTTTATCCACAGATTCCGTGGAAAAGGTCATGAGAGTGCCATGATACAGTCATTTACAGCTGATTTGGTTCTATCCCGGGATGCTGTGGAAAACTTCCGGTATACTCCGCCCACTTGGATCAGGGGAGTTTTTTCAGATGTACGGCGTTATCCGCAATCTGCTTTTCCGTCTTCCAGCGGAGCAAGCTCACAATGTTGCATTGAATGGTCTCGATCTTGCGCACCGATTAGGCGTTTTGAGCGCTTTTTCACCAAAGATAGATTCATTGCCAGTGAATGTTATGGGGCTGGATTTTCCGAACCCCGTCGGGCTTGCCGCAGGTCTGGATAAGAACGCCGATCACCTCGATGCGCTTGGCGCCCTGGGCTTCGGTTTTATTGAAGTTGGTACCGTGACGCCTCTGGCGCAGCCCGGCAATCCCAAACCACGGATGTTTCGGCTGCAGGAGCATCAGGCCATCATTAACCGGATGGGTTTCAACAACCAGGGGCTGGACCACTTGCTGGCCCGTGTGGATCAGCGCCGCTACAAGGGCGTGCTTGGAATCAATGTTGGCAAGAACAAGGACACGCCCAACGAGCAGTCCGAGTCCGATTACCGGAAGGGGATATCGGCAGTTTACAGTCGGGCCGATTACATAACGGTGAATGTGTCCTCGCCCAACACGCCCGGTCTTCGGGATTTGCAGTTTGGAGACTCTCTGAAGGGCCTGCTGGAGGCCATCAAGGACGAACAGCTCCAGTGTGAGAAGGAGCATGGCCGGTACGTGCCTGTGGCTGTGAAGATCGCCCCGGACATGGACGATGACGGTATCCGGTTCGTGGCATCCGCCCTGCGTGAGACGGGCCTTGATGGCGTGATTGCCACCAATACAACGATCAGTCGGGATGCCGTGGCAGGTCATGCCCATGCCGATGAGGCTGGTGGCCTCAGCGGCGCACCGGTGCGGGAGGCTTCTCTCAGGGTCATCCGGGAGCTTTACGCGGAACTGGGGGAATCACTACCGATTATTGGTGTCGGCGGCATTATGGACGGTGAAAGTGCAGCCGAGAAAGTCCGGGCCGGTGCCAAGCTGGTCCAGATCTACACCGGTTTTATTTACCGGGGGCCTGAACTTATTAAAGAGGCTGTTGAGGCTATCCGGCAGGTCAAGTGATTTACCGCGCCCCATAACGAAGGTGGGCCCGCTTAGCGGGCCCGAGCGGGGAATGAACCCCGTGGCGCTTCATCGCATGGTACGGGGCGGGAGGCCCCGTTTGGGTTGCTCTGAGTACTGCGTCAAATTGTATGTAAAAAGATCAGATTAAGAATCGGGGTTAGTTGAGGCGTCACGCTGTCGTAACGTTAGCCAGTTTATGGATGCCGGATACGCCGGTCATGCCCTCCCATTGATCTGTGCGGCCTTCTCGCCACCCGTTCAGCCATTCCTGGCGAACTTCCGCCTGTTCAATCGGGCAGCTGTCTTTGGATTTTCCGGACACGCCAGCGAGATAACCCCGCTTGAATGCACGAGCGTACATGTCTCTTTTCTGTCTTTTCATGCCGTTCCTCACTGATGGATTAACAGAACAAGCGTGTACACATCTGCAGTGGCTGCGACCAGTGTTATCCGCTCCGGGATAACCCACTATTGTCAGCTCAAGCCAGAGCAGTCAGGATCCTGTTAACGGAAGGTTTGCACCCTTCCGGAACGACGCGTCACTTACAAGGTAAGTCGAACCTTTAGCCGATGTACACTAATTATTTCATCTATGTGACGCTTTTTTTATAGTTATATGAACTAAAAATTTTACTGCGATTTTCGGAATAGCCTTTATTCCGGAAACTTACCTCAAGCCGTCCAGCAACCAGGAGTTGAACTTGTCCAAATCTGTATTTTTCGTAACCTGCCCGAAGGGGGTGGAATACCTACTGGCGGACGAGCTCAGCACCTTTGGTCTGGATACCGTACGCAATGCCCCGGCCGGGGTCTGGGTGGAGGGTTCTCTGGAGGGTGGTTATCGCGCCTGTCTATGGTCGCGTCTCGCCAACCGGGTGATCCTTCACATTGATGAAGTGGACGCCAACAGCGGCGATCAGCTCTATGATGGCGTTGTTCACATGGACTGGCAGCAGCACATTCCTGTGCATGGCAGTTTCCGCGTTACGTTCCTCGGTCAGAACGAGGCCATCCGCAATACGCAATATGGCGCTCAAAGGGTCAAGGACGGCATTGTGGACCGGTTTCAGGCCAATGGCGGACCGCGGCCTTCAGTGGATGCCAAGAACCCGGATGTCATTGTCTCCGCGCGACTCAATCGTGGCCGCTTGTCCCTGGGCATTGATCTGAGCGGGCACAGTCTGCACATGCGCGGCTATCGTACGGATCAGGGCCTGGCACCCCTGAAGGAAAACCTGGCCGCGGCATTGCTGATGCGAGCGGGCTGGCCGGAGATTGCCGCCGCCGGCGGCGATTTCGTGGACCCGATGTGCGGTTCAGGCACCCTTGTGGTTGAAGCTGCCATGATGGCGCTGGATATGGCGCCCGGCCGCAAGCAGGAACGGTTCGGTTTCGAGAAGTGGCCGGGCCATCAGCCGGAGCTCTGGTTATCGCTGCGCCAGGAGGCGGAGCGTCGCGCCCACGAGGGCAAGCAAGGGCGGATCCCGAGAATGGCGGGCTTTGACCAGGATAGCCGGGTCATCGGGACCGCCTGGAAAAACATCCAGAGGGCAGGTCTGGAGAATGTTGTGCACGTTGAGGCTCGCGCAGTCGATGCCCTGGAACTGGAAGGCGACTGGTCTGATCAGGGGCTGGTCCTAACCAATCCCCCGTACGGTGAGCGGTTGAGTGAGCGCAGGGAGTTGGGCGGCTTGTACCAGGCACTGGGCGACGCGGTTAAACGCTGCGTTCCAGGCTGGCGCCTCGGTGTATTTACCGGAGCCCCGGAATTCGGCAAGTCCATCGGATTGAGAAGTTACAAGCAATACCGGCTTTTCAACGGCAAGCTGCCCGCCCAGTTGCTGCTGTTCGAGGTAAATGAAGTGAGCGCAATGACACCGAGGACCCCGGATATTCCCGGTGAGGTCACCCCTCGGATTGCCAATGAGGAACGCGCGGCCATGTTGCGCAATCGCCTCAAGAAGAACGTGAAGACCATTGGGCAGTGGGCAAGAAAGCAGGGCATTGGTTGCTACCGCCTCTACGATGCCGATATGCCGGAGTTTGCGTTGGCGATCGATATCTATGAGGGGCGGGTGCACGTGCAGGAGTATGCGGCCCCGAAATCGGTGGATGAGCGTGCTGCTCGAGAACGCCTGGCGGAGGCCCTTTCAGTCATTCCCGAAGCACTGGGAGTGGAGCCGGAGGATATGGTGTGCAAGCAGCGCCAGCGGCAAACCGGCACCAATCAGTACGAGAAGCAGGCAGTCAGTGGCGAGTTTTTCAGGGTTCACGAACACGGCTGCGTTTTGAAGGTGAACCTCAAGGATTATCTGGACACGGGTCTGTTTCTGGATCATCGGCCGGTGCGGCACTGGATTCAGCAGCACTCGGCAAACCAGCGATTCCTGAACCTGTTCTGTTATACCGGCGCGGCCACTGTTCACGCTGTTGTTGGAGGCGCCAGCCGCTCGCTCAGTCTGGATATGTCAAAGACGTATGTCGGCTGGGCCGAGGAGAACCTTGCGCTGAACGGAGCCGACCTCAAGAAGCATCGGGTAGAGCAGGCAGACTGCCTGGCCTGGCTGGCAGACCGGAAAACGGCGGACCAACGGTTTGACCTGATTTTCATGGATCCGCCGACCTTTTCCAACTCTGCCCGTATGGCCGGCGTTCTGGATATCCAGAAGGATCATCCCACGCTGGTCAGGCAGGCCATGGCAAGGTTGAGTTCCGACGGGTTGCTGATCTTTTCCAACAATTTCCGACGCTTCAAGCTGGACGAGACACTGGAAAGCGAGTTCGAGGTTGCTGAAGTGACGCGGGATACCCTGGACAAGGATTTTCAACGCAACGCCCGGATTCACCGGTGCTGGCATATTCGCCACAAGGCTTAATGGCGATCTGGTAGCGGGTCGGATCAGCAACACGAGATCCGGCCGGCCGTTCAGAACTCGTAGCGCAGTCCGCCGGAAAACTGGAAGGTGTTCACATCCGTTCCTGTGTCTTCGAAAAGCTTTCCGCCTTCGAAGACCAGAAACGTATCGTCCATCACTTCGAAATCAAGCCCTGCAATCCAGCTGATGGAGAAACCGCTGTCCGGAAATTCGCCGTCGAGATCAAGGTAGGCGTTGTTGCGGTCATTTGCGGGATCGCTGATCTCGCCCTCACCGTGGATATAGGAAAAACCGAACTGGCCGTAAACGTTGGCGTAGTCGGTGATCGGGTAGTGCAGGCCCATGTACCAGCTGGCGTAATAGTCAACGCTCAGCGTGAGGTCGCTGTTCGGGACCTTGGCGTCTTTGAAACCGCCGCCGGCTCGCAGCTCGGCGTGGAACAGATCGGTGATATGGCCACCCAACACCAGGGTTCCGCCAGTGCCCCAGGCGGTTTCCTTGGTGTTTTCACCGATGGTGCGGTGGTTGTAGGTGGTTGCCAGCAGCCCGATGTAGTGTTTGTCGGCCCTTGGCGTTTCCTGGGCCAGGGCGGCCTGGGATGCGAGGAGCAGGGCAGGGACAAGCGGACAGACGAGGGGCGTTCGCACAACCTTGTTCATTGTTATCGGGCTTCCTGACATGGGCGAATACGGGCTGATTCTGCCTCGTGTAACCGTTTGTTACGTCGACCCGTGTCACACTTCCCCCTGTCAATTCCTGCTGTTTCTCAATCCTCGTCGAACAGGCCCTCTTCCCGCGCCATCAGCAGCAGTGCGTAGACGCCATTTTCAGGCAACTGGGGTTCCAGGCTTTCCTCGAACAGGAGCTGGCGGCGGCGGTCTTCCAGGGTTTCGCTGTTCAGGCCTGTGATCAGCTCACTGATGGGTGCGATTTCGAACGGGGCCTCCTGTGCCACGGCCGTGAAAATGAGGTCTACCAGAATCTCGTCCGGATCGAGGCCGTCCACGAAGACGGTCTGGTCGGGCAGATCCTGGTGCAGTTCCCGGGCCAGCTCGATCAGGGGCACGCCCTGTTCTTCAAGGTAGAGGAGGTCGACATCGCCCAGGTCACCGTCTTCCGGGAGCCAGTCGTCGGAAGGGGCTATAACCACGGTTTTCATTCGGCCGTCTTCCAGCGACCAGGCCATGGCGGTGGGAAAAAGCGCGTCGTCGGTCTGGCAGTATTCAATGTCGAGAAATCTCGGTGCTGGCACGTTGGGCTCCCGGTGATGGTTGATTTGTGACCCGGTTATAGGGAATGTCCGTTGACGCAGTATGAGGCTTTACGGCTTCATGCCATACTGTTGGCGCAATTATCTTTTAATCAGGGACATCATGGAACACGCTGAATTTAACAAAGATTTATTGAAGTTTCTGAACACTTCCCCCACACCCTGGCATGCGGTCGACACCATGAAACAACGGCTGAGTGCGGCCGGATTTCAGGAGCTGGATGAGCGGGAAGACTGGTCGCTGGTGAGCAACCAGGGCTATTACGTTGTCCGCAACGGCTCCTCAATTGTCGCCTTCCGAACTGGCAGCAAAGATGTCAGCACCTCGGGAATCCGCATGGTGGGTGCTCATACAGACAGCCCCTGCCTGAAGGTCAAGCCGAACCCTGAGCTCCGCCGCAAGGGCTTCTTCCAGTTGGGTGTCGAAGTTTACGGTGGTGTGCTGCTGAATCCCTGGTTTGACCGGGATCTTTCCCTGGCCGGTCGGGTGACGGTGCTGGACGAAGACGGCAAGGTACGGGACACCCTGGTGGATTTCCGTAAGCCTGTGGCATTCATTCCGAGCCTGGCAATCCATCTTGATAGAGAAGCCAACAGCAATCGCACGGTTAACCCACAGACCGATCTGCCACCGGTTCTGATGCAGGTTCCTGAGAGCGATACCACCAGCTTCGTGGATCTGCTGTCCCAGCAGGTCAAGTCGGAGACCGGGCTCACTGTCCGCAAGGTCCTGGGGTACGAGCTCAGTTTCTACGATGCCCGTGAAGCCTCGTTTGTCGGATTGCGTGATGATTTCATCGCCTCGGCTCGCCTGGACAACCTTCTGAGTTGTTATATTGGCCTCCAGTCGCTGCTGAAAACCTCCGGCGACGAAGCCGCGTTGCTGGTCTGCAACGATCACGAGGAAGTTGGCAGTATGTCTGCCGAAGGTGCACAAGGGCCGTTCCTGACAGCGGTTCTGGACCGCTGGGTCGGCGCTGGCAAGGCTCGTGCTATTGCCAACTCGATGATGGTGTCGGCGGACAATGCCCATGGCATTCATCCGAATTACATGGATAAACATGATGAGAATCATGGCCCGATTCTCAATCAGGGGCCGGTGATCAAGGTCAACCATAACCAGCGGTACGCCACCAACAGTCGATCGGCAGCAGTTTACCGGCACATCAGTGACGAGCTGGGGTTGCCTCACCAGACCTTTGTGGTTCGGAGCGATATGGGCTGTGGCAGCACCATTGGGCCCCTGACGGCGGGGAACCTGGGTGTAACCACGCTGGATATTGGCGTGCCCCAGTTCGGTATGCATTCCATTCGGGAGCTGATTGGCACCGAGGATGGGTTCACGTTGTTCCGGGTGCTGACCGAATTCATGCAGCGCGAGCAGATTTTCTGAGGCCGTAAACGAAAAATGCCGCTGGTTCAGAAGAATCAGCGGCATTTCGGAATAAGTGGCTCCCCGAGCTGGGCTCGAACCAGCGACAAACGGATTAACAGTCCGTTGCTCTACCAACTGAGCTATCGGGGAACAGCATCAAGTGGCGCGCATATTAAGCGCTTTGGTTTACGGGGTCAACCCCCTGATATGAAAGGCTAAAAATTGTACGAAAGCAGGACTCTTCACTACCGGCCCCCGCCGTGGTTGCGCAACGGTCACGTTCAGTCTGTCTGGCCCACACTGTTTCGCAAAGTCCCGATGGTGGAACCGGAGCCGGAAGTGATCGCCACACCGGATGACGACGAACTGCACCTGGACTGGTACCGGCAGGGTAGCGATCGACTGGCCATCGTGTCTCACGGTCTGGAAGGTCACAGCAGGCGGCCCTACGTGCTCGGTTTAACTCGCGCCCTGCTTCGGGAAGGCTGGGATGTTCTTGCCTGGAACTTCCGCTCTTGCGGCGGGGTTATGAATCGGCAACCGAGGTTCTATCACAGCGGCGCCACCGAGGATCTCGGCCTGGTGGTCAACCACGGGTTGTCAGGTGCTTACGACACCCTGTTTCTTTCCGGGTTCAGCATGGGGGGCAATTTGACGCTGCTTTATCTGGGCGAACAGGGCGAGCGTGTTGATAGCCGGATCTGCGGAGCCGTTGCCTATTCGGTTCCCTGCGACCTGGCCGGCAGCGCAGATATGCTGGCGTTGCCCAGCAGGAAGATCTACATGCAGCGCTTTCTCCGGGATCTGAAGGTAAAAATGGAGGAAAAGGCGGAGAGGTTTCCGGACCTGATTGATATTTCGGGGTTTGATGCCATTCGCAGCTTTCATGAGTTTGATGACCGCTACACCGCGCCTCTGCACGGTTTCCGCAATGCCCGGGATTACTGGGCCCAGTGTTCAGCATTGGGGCGAATGCGAGATATCCGCGTGCCGGCGCTGATGGTGAATGCCGCTGACGACCCATTTCTGTCGGCGCGCTGTTTTCCGGAATCCCGGCGGGAGCTGGGCGCTCATGTGCGCCTCGAAGCTCCTCGTTGGGGCGGCCACGTCGGGTTTGTCGAGCATTCGAAAGATGGCTTTTATTGGTCAGAGCGCCGTGCGCTGGCATTCCTCCAGGGATTGACCTGAACCATCTTTATTGCAGGATCGGTTTGAGCACCGGCCAGACATTCTCCAGCAGTTTGCCCTGGGCTTCCTCGGTCGGGTGAATCCCGTCGTCCTGCATCAACCCGGCCTGGTTGTAGATGCCGTCGAGGAAAAAGGGAACCAACGCGGTGTCGTATCGGTCAGACAGCTTCGGATAGATTTCGGCAAACATCTCTGTGTAGCGCTGTCCGTAGTTGGGCGGTATCTGCATGCCCACCAGTACGGCGCGAGCACCCGAGGTCTGCACCTTTTCGATCATGGAGGCGAGATTGGATTCGATTACGTTGGGGGGGAAGCCGCGAAGGCCATCATTGCCACCCAATTCAATGACCACGACGTCGGGCTCGTTCTCCTCAAGGAGATCAGGCAGCCGGCGGGCACCGCCATCCGTGGTTTCTCCGCTGATGCTGGCATTGACCACTTCCCAGTCGCTCAACCCTTTGCTCTCGAGCCGGTTTCTCAGCAACTGCACCCAGGCAGTTTCGGAGGGCACTCCATAGGCCGCACTGAGGCTGTCACCTACGATGAGCAGCGTGTTTTGACTGGCCACTGCCGGCAGCGCCAGCACGGCAAACACGAGAAAAAGAATTGATCTGACGTACACCAATGCCGTATGCATAGACAACCAATACACCTTTAAGCCGTTTTCGAGACCCAGGATCGGGAGATTCCGTGAATCAGATGACCAATGTTAACCCGGATAGCCAGAGCCCAATGTTACGGGTAGATAACCTCACCCACCGCGTCAGTGTTGAAACCGATACGCTCACGATCTTGCAAGGGGTCACTCTCGAAATCAATCGGGGAGAATCCGTAGCCATTGTCGGGCGCTCCGGTTCTGGTAAAACCACTCTGTTGGGTTTGCTGGCGGGTCTTGATACGCCCAGCGAGGGGACGGTGGAGCTGGACGGCTCGGTGATCAGCAAGCTCAGCGAGGATGAGCGGGCAAAACTCCGCGCACACCGGGTTGGCTTTGTATTCCAGTCTTTCCAGCTTTTGCCGGCGCTAACCGCGCTCGAGAACGTTATGTTGCCGCTGGAACTTGCCGGCATGGCGTCGCCGGAGAAGAGGGCCCGTGAGCTACTGGAACGGGTTGGGCTTGGCGAACGGCTGACCCACACGCCCAGACAGCTCTCCGGTGGTGAGCAGCAGCGGGTTGCCATCGCGCGGGCATTTGCGTCTGAGCCGCTGATCCTGTTCGCTGACGAGCCGACGGGCAACCTGGATAACCGCACCGGTCAGGCAGTGTCTGATCTCTTGATGGCGTTGAACCGGGAGCAGGGCACAACGTTGGTGATGGTAACCCACGATGAACACCTCGCGGCGCGCTGCAATCGGCAGTTCCATATTGAAGCCGGCGTTCTGACCGAACCGGAAGCAGCGCAGGAGATGGCGCACTGATGGCTGCTGCAAAAAAACTCATGTCGGTTCGCCGGGACTGGCGTGAACGAGACGTTCGCGTCGTTCTGGCCGCTCTCATCATCGCCGTTGCCACTGTTGCCACCATTGCCCTGTTTGCCAGTCAGCTTCAACGCACCCTGGTTTCTTCAGCCAGCTCGTTCCTGGCAGCGGATCGCCAGCTTGAGGCAGAGAATGGCCGACCGATTCCGGACACCTGGCTTCAGGAAGCCGCCGATCAGGGCCTGAAAACCGGTCGAATGGTGGAATTCTCCACCATGGTGTTCGGTGACGAGAATTTCCAGCTGGTGTCAGTCAAGGCCGTGAGCAATGAATATCCGCTTCGCGGCGATATCGAAATCCAGCGGAACCCGACAGGTACCCGGGCGCTCGTAAATCAGGGGCCCGGGCCGGGAGAGGTCTGGATCAACCCGCGCTTGCTCAGGCTGCTGGATCTCGAAGTCGGCGAGTCGCTTGAAGTTGGTAATCTGAATCTTACCGTGTCCGGCCTGCTCATCCGGGAGCCGGACGGCGGTTTCCGGCTGTCGGCACTGGCCCCCCGCGTGATGATGCATGTGGATGATGTGGCCGCCACCGGGGTCATCCAGGAGGGCAGCCGGGTTGAATACGTCTACCTGTTTGCCGGTGATGAAGCTGCGCTGGAATCTTACTACCAATGGCTGGAACCCAGACTCGAACCCAGTCATGAATGGGCGGGTGTCCGGGATGGCGAGACCTTCTCGCGCTCACTCGAGCGAGCCGAGAGATTCCTGCTGTTGGGTGGCAGCCTTGCAGTCCTGCTTGCCGCCGTGGCCGTGGCTGTGGCGAGTCGTCAGTATGCCCTTTCCCAGCGCGATACCGTGGCACTTCTGAAAACGCTGGGGCTCAGCGGTGCAGGTATTGGCGGTCTGTACCTCAAGCGCCTCGCGCTCTGGGGTGTTACCGGGATCGTGGGCGGACTGCTGGTCGCGATGCCGCTGTACTGGTTGCTGATTCACATGCTCAGCCAGGTGCTTGAGCGCCCGGTGGAATTTCAGCTCGATCCGTCTGCATTGGTGCCCGCCTTGCTGACGGCACTGGTCTCTCTGTTTGCGTTTGCCTATCCTCCCGTTCGCAGGCTTCGCAATGTTCCGGCGATGCGTGTACTGCGCAGCCAGCCCGGTGAAACCGGGCGCGAGGCCCTGCCGGATATGATAATTGCCATTGTGGCGGTTTTCGGGCTTGTGTGGATGTATGCGGGCGAACTTGCCCTGGTGGTTTCCCTTCTGGGGGGGCTTGCGTTGCTGCTCGGGGCACTTGGTCTGGTGGGTTGGCTGTTGGTGGCAACACTGCGCAAGGTTCGCGGCGGTGGTAACGCCTGGCGTTTGGCCCTTGTGGGGCTGTACCGGCATCGCCGGGCCAGTCTTTCCCAGATTGCTGTATTTGCGATGACGTTGATGCTGGCGGCCACGCTGATATTGGTGCGTACCTCTTTGTTGACAGACTGGCAGGCCCAGTTGCCGGATGACGCGCCCAATCATTTCCTGATCAATATTGCGCCGGAAGCGGTCGAGGACGTCGATGCGTTCTGGCAGGAGCGTGGCCAGCCACTGGACAAACTTTACCCGATGGTTCGAGGACGCTTGACCGAACTCAATGGTCAGCCAGTCAAGGAAACGGTCAGCAAGGATGAGAATGTTAACGCTCTCAACCGTGAACTGAACCTGACCTGGATGTCGGCCTTGCCGGACGACAACGAGATAGTCGAGGGCGCCTGGTTTGGTGAAAACCAGAAGGAAGGTGTCTCGGTGGAAGCGGAGCTGGCCGGAAAGCTGGGACTGTCACTGGGCGACGAACTGACGTTCACCATTGGCTCGGAAAAGGTGACAGAAGCCGTCACCAGTATTCGGACGGTCCAGTGGGACAGCATGAAGCCCAATTTCTACATGGCGTTCCCGCCGGAGGGCGGGCTCACCGAGATGCCCGCGACCTGGATTACCAGTTTTTACCTGCCCAAGGACAAGAAAGATGCCCTGAACGAATTTTCCCGGCAGTTCCCGACGGTTTCCGTTCTGGAAATTGATCATGTGATTGAGCGGATCCAGGAGATTGTCCGTCAGGTCACCCAGGCGATTGAAGCCATTCTGGCGTTGATCCTTGCCGCCGCGCTGGTGGTGATGGCTGCAGTCGTCAGTGCGACGCTTCAGGATCGACAGCGGGAAGGTGCGCTGCTGCGAACCCTGGGCGGACGCCAGAGGTTGCTGGTTCGCAGTACCATGCTCGAATTTGCGTTGCTGGGTGGTTTCGCAGGTGTGCTTGGAGTGGTCGCCGCCGAGGCGGCAGTCTGGGCGCTTCAATTCAGGATGTTCGAGGGCACGTTCCAGTGGCACTGGCACGTGGTGCTGCCGATTCCAATCGTAAGCGCCGTTGTTCTTGCCCTGTTCGGCCGCTGGCAGCTACGGCCGGTGTTGAGTGTATCGCCGATGCTGTTGTTGCGACGCCTTGAGTAGCACCGGGCGGCTTCAGCGGTAGTTGGCGAGAATGGCATCCAGCTCGCCATTCGCCTTCATCTTCGCCAGTTCTTCGTTGAACTGGCTGGCAAAGGGCTGCCAGTCTTTCCGCAGCATTAGCCGGAACCCGTAATTGCTGATGCCTTCGCTGCTGATGTCGAAATGCTGCCGCAGACCCTCGTTTCTGAGAATCCACTTTCCGACGAGCCGGTCGGCGACCGCGGCGTCGAAACGGTCACCGTGCAGTACAAAGGTGAACATGTCCTTGTCTCTGGAAACATCAAAGCGGCGAATCCGACCTTCCTCGAAGTAGGGCTCAAGCAGCGGATAACGGTAGCCGAGGTGGGTGACAATGGTTTTGGAGATCAGATCGTCCGGGCTCTCGTAGTAAAAGCTGGATTGTGCTGGTACAAAAAACACTTCCTCTATGTCGACTATCGCATCGGTAAACAGGAATTTCTCCGGGTCGTCCGCCCACTCGCGAGCCCTTGGTGTGGCATCGATGTATCCATCAAGCAGCATCTGATCTACACGTTTACGGGGGATTTGCTCAGCGATTACCCGGTATCCAAGCCTCTGGGCTACCTCGGACACCACATCCCACATGATTCCTGATGGTTGGCTCTGGTCACCGATGAGATAGGGTGGGTAACCATTGGGGGAAATATTGAAGCGGAAAACCTTTTGTTCGCCAGAGGCATCCTGTGAGGCAAAAACTGGCGAGGAAAGTGCAGTCAGTACAAGAAGAAGGACGCCAAGAGTGGCATTAACAGGGCGGGGATATCGGTTTTGCATGTGGTGGGGCTCTCTACGGAACAGTACTGTAGGTGGATAATGAACCCGGCTATCATCCCTGCCAGAATTGGCTAATTTTCCTCTCTTGCTTGATCACTTTCAATGATGTGAATTCTATCTTCACACAAGGCAAACGCCGGGGGCCAGGCAGGGCCCCCGGCGAAACAGTCACGCCCAGGCGCGGCGCAGAACCGAGCGGGCATCCTCCAGCGTTACTTCCTTCGGATTAAACATGATGGAACCATCATCCAACGCCATTTCAGCGATGTGGTCCAGCTGTGCCTCGGTTACCTTACCGGTTTCCTTGAGTGTCCGGGGCAGCTGGCAGCGCTTGTACAAAGCATCCCGCAACTTCCGGATCGCGGAAATACTGGCCTCTGCCCGGCGGCTTGCCGGAGTTGCTGCAAAGACTTCGGGGCCCTCGAGGTACAGCAAAAGTTCACCCAGGGGTTCCCGGATGGTTTCAAGGTTGTACTCCAGGGCGTAGGGCAGGTAAAGACTCATGCAAAGGCCGTGGGGAAGGTGGCAGACGGCGCCGGTGGCGTGCCCCAGGGCGTGCACCAGACCCACCATGGAGTTGGAGAAGGCGATGCCGGCCATGGTCGAGGCTTGCGCCAGCTCCAGTCGTCCGTCGCTGTCTTTCGGGTTGTCCATGACCTGAAGGAGCGACTGGCTGATTTTCTTGATGGCCGCAGTCGCGTAGGCGTCACTCAATGGGTTTTTCGCCATGCAGGTGAACGCTTCGGTTGCGTGGGTCATGGCGTCCATGGCTGTCGCGGCAGTAATGTGCGGCGGCAGGGTGAGGGTCATGCGCGGGTCAATGATGGCCGCGTTTGGCAGCAGGAACGACGACGTGAAGGGCAGCTTGACGCCCTTGGCTTCATCGGTGATGACCGCAACCGACGTAACTTCCGAACCGGTCCCGGCTGTTGTCGGCACCACGAAGAAGGGCTTGAGCGGATGCTTGAGCACACCGGCACCGCTGTACTTGGCGATATCGTCACCACCCTCGGAAACCAGAATGTTGACGGCCTTGCCGGTATCGATCGCCGAACCGCCGCCCACGGCGATGATGGAGTCGCACTTTTCCTGACGATAGATGCCGGCGATATCGCGTACCACCGTGGTCGAGGAGTCAGGCGGAACGTCATCATAGATGGTGGTTATTTCCAGCCCGCTTTCCTCGCAAGCTGCGATCACGGGTTCCAGAAGGCCCGCAGCCCGCACGCCCTTGTCGGTTACGATCATTGGCCGCTTGGCAGCCATTCCGGTCAGCTCGTAAGGGATGTGTTCAAGGGCGGCCTTGCCGGCAATGACTTTTACCGGGCAGAAGAACTCATAGTATTTATTGGTCATCACGCTCTCACTGTCTCAACGAAATTGGTGGCTACTTTCAGGTAAATGCGCGCGGCGCTGATCAGCTTTTCCGGCAGGTGGAGGTCGGCCGGGTATTCCTTCACGGCGCGCTCGGCGACCATTTTCGGCAGGATGAAGGACTCAAGCCGGTTCAGTACCCGCGTCATCCGCACGGCATAGCTGATGTCGCCATCCACCAGCATGCGGTCATTGGCGAAAGCCACTGATGTTTTTTCCTGGAAAGACAGCACCAGGAAAGCGTGGGCGATGTGCTTGAACTGAATCGACAGGTCGATCGGCCGTGGGGCCTTGTCACCGTGGTAACGGAAACGCCCCTGGCCGGTATGCTCGACGATCAGCTTTGAGCCATCCGGCATCACCATCATCTCGAACAGGAAACCGTCAGGCAGTGCCCGGGCTTCGTTCTGAACCTTCTCGTCCACCTCGCTCACAGCCTGCAGGGCTCGCCCCATCACCTGGAACATCAGTTCCACGTACAGTCGGCGCGCCTGGAAGACCATGGGCTGGATACGTTTCGCTAGCATGTCCGTCATCCAATCGTTGTTGATGTCATCTGATTTTTAGAGTTATTGCTCTAAAAGTCAATGGAGGCGATGACAGAAGATGTGCGTCAGACCGGCAATCTTGATCCCGGGCAATAAAAAGGCCGGAACCCCTCGGGACTCCGGCCTTCTAAAGTCAACGATTCCGGCGGCAATTATTGCGTGAGTGCCGCCAGTTTACGTTTGGCCTCTTCAGCTACGTCTCCACCGGCTTCGGCGGCCTTGCTGTAATAGGCAATGGCTTCATTCCGGTTATTCTGTTTTACCGCAACATCGCCCAGTCGAAGGAAGGCAATGGAAGTGGGGACGGTTTCATTGGCTTTGGTCAGATTCTCCCTGGCCTTGTCCAGATTGTTGAGCCTCAGAGCATTCAGGCCATTGTAAAGGCGATACTTGAACATCTCGGGGTAGAGCTCCACCGCCTTTTCAAAGTCGGCCGCAGCCTTCTCTGTTTCCTTCTGGTCCTGATAAATGCGGCCGCGAAGGGCATAGAACATGGCTTCCCGTGGCAGCAGACGGATGGCTTCGTTGATCTTGTCCAGCGCAGGCTTCATCTCGCCTTTGGAGGCCAGCTCCATGGCTTTGTCATGGGCATCGTAAGCCGGTTGCAGCGAGCGGAGTTTGGCCATCTTGCGTTCATAGACGTCCTCACCGCGGTAGCCGCCCGCGCCAACCTTCTGCACCAGTTCGCGGTTCTCCTGCACGCGGTTCGCTGAGGGAGGATGGGTCGCGAACAGGCCATCAATGAAACTGGACTGACGCCCTTCGGATAGTTTCAGGAACAGCTCCTGGAGCTCCACCGCCGCCTGTGGGTCATAGCCGGCTTCTTTCATGTAGAGAATCCCGTAGTGGTCGGATTCGAGTTCATCGCCCTGGCTGTATTGCGCCAGCGCAAGTTGCGCCCCAAGGGCAGCACCACCCATGATCAGACCGGCCCATTCGTTGTCCGACAGGGCAAAACCAAGTCCGGCAACGCCGGCGCTGATCAACATTCCCTGCTGCATGCGCTGAACACTGTGCCGGGCTGCCGCATGAACAATCTCGTGCCCCAGAACCGAGGCAAGCTGAGCCTCGTCGTCAAGCTCTGTCAGCAGGCCACGGTTAATGGCGATCTTGCCTCCGGGAAGGGCCCAGGCATTGGGTACACTGCTGTTCAGAACCACGAATTCGTAGGGCAGGTCCGGTCTGTCGCTGACCCTGGCCATTTTCTGGCCAACCTCGCTCACATAGAGCGTCAGCTCCGGGTCCACATAAAACCGACCGCCCTGGGTTTGCTGGGTGGGCACGTACTGCTCGGCGCCCATGGCGAGCTCCTGGCTTTCACCGATCAGCGAAAGCTGATTTTCCCCGGTAACCGGATTGACCGAGCAGCCGCTGAGTGTCAGTGCCAGCGCAATGGCTACCAGGCTGTTTTTGATGGCAGACAGGTTCACAGTAAGCTCCCTTTTGGATGATGCGATGTCGGGTTCGTTCAAAACAGTTGCCCGCTTCCTGAATGGGCAGTTTATAGCACATGATCGGCCATCAGTGGATTACCGCAACCTGCCCGGCGGTGGTGACGAGCAGGCCCTTGGCGTATCATAAGCGTCTGTTCCCGCTCTGTTTCACCAACTTCGCACCCAAGGCAACCCATGAGTAATTTACTCGAACTGATCGCTTTGCTCTGGTTCCTCGTCTGCTGGCTGGGTTATACCGAATACTCGAAACGCCGTGCCGCGGACCGTCCCTGCCTGTCCAACACCCTCGACCTTTACCGGGAGGACTGGATGCGCGTCATGTTGCGGCGGGAAAACCGGATTGCCGATGCGTCTGTGGTCGGAAACCTGGAGCGCAACGGTGCGTTTTTCGCCTCCAGCTGCCTGCTGATTCTCGCGGGTATTATCACCGCTCTCGGCTACACCCAGGAAGTCATGGAAGTATTCAGTACCATGCCCTTCGCCACATTGCCGACCCGGGAAATCTGGGAACTTCGCATGGTGGTGCTGTTGGTGGTCTTTATCTACGCCTTTTTCAAATTCACCTGGTCCATGCGGATGTACAACTTTGTGTCGGTGATGGTGGGCAGTGCCCCTCCGCCAGACGACACCAAAACCAGCCCCGCTGGCAGGGAGGCGTTTGCACGAAGTGCCGGCAACATCTGCAATCTTGCCGGCGATGCCTTTAACCTTGGGCTGCGGTCCTACTATTACGCACTTGCCGTGGTAGGCTGGTTTATTCACCCGATTGTCTTCATGGCGGCGTCCACTCTGGTTGTTGTCGTTCTCTATCGACGCGAGTTCTGTTCGACGGCACTGGAAGCATTGAGGGCGGGGAAGGTCTTCGAGGAGCCGCTGCCCGGCAAGGCGGAAAACAGCCCAAAACCTAAAAGCTGATCCACAGGTTGAATCTGAATGAACGATGATATCCGACGGAAACGGGTTAGCCGTTTTATAGCCACCCTCAACCAGGCCAACGAGCTTGGTCTGTCGGTTACCGAGGCCACAAAAGGCAGCCTGACACTGTGCCTGCCCTACAGTGACCGCATTATCGGTAACCCGGACACCGGGGTGATTCACGGTGGGGCCATCACCACACTGATGGATACCACATCAGGGTGCGTGATCCTCTGTGCCCTGGAAGATTTTGAGCTCTGCCCGACGCTGGACCTGCGCGTGGACTACATGCGCCCGGCCCAGCCCCGCAAGCCGGTTTATGCCCGGGCTGAAACCTACCGGGTAACCCGGAACATCATTTTTACCCGCTGTGAGGCGTACCAGGAAGGCGGTGAAACCATTGCCAACTGCGTGGCCACCTTCATGCGTATCGGGAAGGATGCCAGCCCGAAACATTACCGGGACCTGATTACCGGAGGTGAAGAATGACCGATCCTGAAATCCTGCGTTACACCCAGGAGACCGGTGACTTCAGCCGCATGCTCAGCAGCATTCCCTATGCCACCTGGATTGGTCTTCAGTGTGAGCAGTTTGGAGACGACCTGATTTTCCGTCTGCCCTGCAAAGACTCCAACCTGGGTAATCCCATCCTGCCGGCCATCCACGGTGGCGTGATCGGTGGCTTCATGGAGATGTCTGCCAACATCTACCTGATCATGTCCCAGGAAAGTCTGCGCATGCCCCGTATCGTCGACTTTTCCCTGGATTACCTCAGGGCCGGTCTCAATCGCGAGACCTACGCCGAATGCCGCCTGACCCGCCAGGGCAACCGCGTTGCCAACGTGATGGTCAGCGCCTGGCAGAAATCCCGCTCGCAACCCATTGCGACTGCCAGGGCGCACTTCCTCCTCGAAGACTGATCTTGCCTATACTCCGGGGCTTGAAATGCCCCGGTGTGCCCCCACTTTTTGCTCAGACTGAGATTTTTGTGCAGGAGCGAGCACGGAGGCCGTTCCGAAACACGCTGTGAATACGTCCATGTACGCTCGGCTCCGCCATCCATGGCTCCGCACGGTTTCGGAACGGCCTCCGCGCTCACTCTCAAAACTATGAGGTAACTCGGGCACAACGCCGTGCCTGTTTATTCGTTTCAGGAGACTAAAACGCCATGACGGTTGAAGCCAATAAAGAAACGCTTGGATTCCAGACCGAGGTGAAGCAACTGCTTCACCTGATGATTCACTCGTTGTATTCCAACAAGGAAATCTTCCTTCGTGAGCTGATTTCCAACGCTTCAGATGCCGAAGACAAACTGCGTTTCGCAGCGCTGAAGGACGACAGCCTGTATGAAAGCGATCCTGAGCTGAAGATTCGCCTGGATTTTGACGAAGAGGCGAATACCGTCACGCTCACCGACAACGGTATCGGTATGACCCGTGACGATGTTATCCAGAATCTTGGCACCATTGCCCGTTCCGGTACGGCTGAATTCCTCCAGCAGTTGTCCGGCGATGAGAAGAAGGACAGCAAGCTGATCGGTCAGTTCGGTGTTGGGTTCTATTCGGCGTTTATTGTTGCCGACAAGGTTGATGTATTTACCCGCCGCGCGGGTGCGCCTGCAGAAGAAGGTGTGCATTGGGAGTCCAAGGGTGACGGCGAGTTTTCCATCGAGCAGGTCAATCTGGATAACCGCGGCACCCAGATCGTCCTGCATCTGAAGCCAGACGCCAAGGAATTCGCCGACGGCTGGAAGCTGCGCAGTCTGGTGAAGAAGTACTCGGATCATATTTCCTTCCCGGTTGTCATGAAGGCCGAATCCGACGAAGGTGAGAAGAAGGACGAGTACGAAACCGTTAACGATGCGACAGCGCTATGGACACTCCCCCGTACCGAGATCAAGGACGAGGAGTACAAGGAGTTCTACAAGCACATCGCCCACGATTTTGAAGACCCGCTCACCTGGTCCCACAACAAGGTGGAAGGCAAGCTGGATTACACCAGCCTGCTGTATATCCCGGCCCGTGCACCGTTTGATCTGTACAACCGTGAAGCGCCCCGTGGCCTGAAACTTTACGTGCAGCGCGTGTTCATCATGGACGACGCCGAACAGTTCCTGCCGCTGTACCTGCGTTTTGCCAAGGGTGTGATTGATTCCAACGATCTGTCCCTCAATGTGTCACGTGAGATCCTGCAGAACGACAGCACCGTGGAAAGCATCCGCACCGCGCTCACCAAGCGGGTCCTGGATATGCTGTCCAAGCTGGCCAAGAAGGATCCCGAGCAGTATCAGAAGTTCTGGGGCGAGTTTGGCACGGTATTGAAAGAAGGCCCGGCGGAAGATTTCAGCAACCGCGAGAAAATTGCCGGCCTGCTGCGCTTCGCCTCTACCCACACCGGTGAAAGCACACAGAACGTGTCGCTGGATGACTACATCAGCCGGATGAAGGAAGGGCAGAAGAAGCTTTATTACATCACTGCCGACAACTTCACTGCGGCCAAGAGCAGCCCGCATCTGGAAGTCTTCCGCAAAAAGGGCATTGAGGTGCTGATCCTTACAGATCGCATCGACGAGTGGATGATGGGTTACCTCAGCGAATACGACGGCAAGCAGTTGCAGGATGTTGCCCGTGGCGACCTGGACCTGGGCGAGGTCGAGACCGAGGAAGACAAGAAACACAAGGAAGAGGCGGCTGAAGAGCACAAGGACCTGCTGGAGCGCATCAAGAATGCCCTGAGCGACCGGGTGCAGGAGGTGCGTGTAACCAACCGCCTGACCGATTCACCGGCCTGTCTGGTGGTGGGCGATTTCGATATGGGCGCCCAGATGAAGAAGATCATGGAAGCTGCCGGCCAGAAAGTACCGGACAGCAAACCGATCTTCGAGATCAATGTTGATCATCCGCTGGTCCAGCGACTCGAAAGCGAGAAGGGCGAAGAGCGGTTCAATGAGCTCTCAGCGGTTATCCTGGACCAGGCCACCCTGGCCAGCGGAGAGCAACTCCCGGACCCCGGTGCCTATGTCACCCGTCTGAACCGCCTGCTGCTTGAACTGGCGAACTGATCGCCGATGCAGCAGATTATTGTGGATATCAGCATCAGCCCTGATGAGTGGATCAAGCTCTATCAGGGCGTTGCCACGGATGTTCACACCACGGCCCGGGACGGACGCTCTGTCCGATTCCCGGCCCGTATCCTCTCCCGTTTTTATCTTCGCGATGGCATTCGCGGCAGTTTCCGCATCGTCTTTGACGACGCCGGCAAGTTTTCATCCATTGAACGGCTCTGACATCAGAGCTCCATTCATAAATAAAAACTCTCACAAATTTATTTTTAATTAATTGTATTTCGCCATCGGTCCCGCGCTACGGTGGAGTTGTTCTCGTTAGGCAGGAGCAGATCCATGTCCAATGTAATGTCACTCAGTCGTTCAATCGCATGGCCGGACTTTTTAGACATTCTGGCGAGATATTCAAGTGATTACGCTTGTGCCCAGTAAGGCAGAGAACCCGCAAATATTGCGGGAAATCCTATAGGCGCACGCTATCCGGGACATAAGAAATACTCAGAGCAGATTATTGGGTGTGTCCTATAGTTAGAAGTGCCTGAATCAAAGCA
Organism: Marinobacter sp. L-13; assembly: GCF_056857715.1. Taxonomy (NCBI): domain Bacteria; kingdom Pseudomonadati; phylum Pseudomonadota; class Gammaproteobacteria; order Pseudomonadales; family Marinobacteraceae; genus Marinobacter; species Marinobacter sp. L-13. Next base: position 37,668 of record NZ_JBSXNQ010000049.1, on the reverse strand, counting down.
GTGTCGTTTTGCCAACCCCAATGAGGAGAGAAAAATGACAGACAACAACAGTGCGGGCGGAAAGTGTCCCGTAATGCACGGTTCAAACACTCAGGAAAAAGCCGACGTAGCTGGCTGGTGGCCTGAGAACCTCAATCTCGACATCCTTCATCAGCACGACCGCAAAACCAATCCTCTCGGTGAAGACTTCGACTACCGGGAAGAAGTGAAAAAGCTTGATCACGAAGCCCTCGAAAAAGACATGCACGAGCTGATGACCAACAGTCAGGAATGGTGGCCTGCCGATTGGGGGCATTACGGCGGCCTGATGATTCGACTGGCGTGGCACGCCGCTGGAACCTATCGCCTGGCCGACGGTCGTGGTGGTGCCGGCACCGGTAACCAGCGGTTCGCTCCGCTGAACTCCTGGCCCGACAACGGCAACCTCGACAAGGCACGCCGCCTTCTGTGGCCGCTTAAGAAAAAATACGGCAACAAGGTGAGCTGGGCCGACCTGTTTATCCTGGCCGGTAATGTTGCCTATGAGTCGTTTGGCCTGAAGACCTTCGGTTTCTCTTATGGCCGCGAGGACATCTGGCATCCGGAAAAAGACATCTACTGGGGTGCGGAAAAAGAGTGGTTGGCGCCGTCTGACAGCCGGTATGAAGACGTCGACAAGCCCGACACCATGGAGAACCCGCTCGCTGCAGTGCAGATGGGCCTGATTTATGTGAATCCTGAGGGCGTGAACGGTGTGCCGGATCCGCAGAAGACCGCGGAGCAGGTGAGAACGACCTTCGCCCGCATGGCGATGAACGATGAAGAAACCGCAGCGCTGACCGCTGGCGGCCATACGGTGGGCAAGGCTCACGGTAATGGCGACGCCGATGCCCTCGGCCCGGAGCCGGAAGGGGCTGACGTTGAAACCCAGGGCTTTGGCTGGATGAACCCGAACCTCGACGGCAAGGCGACCAACGCGGTTACCTCTGGCATCGAAGGTGCCTGGACCTCGAATCCGACCAAGTTCGACATGGGCTACTTTGATCTGCTGTTTGGCTACGAGTGGCAGCTGACCAAGAGCCCGGCTGGTGCGAACCAGTGGGAGCCGATCGACATCAAAGAAGAGCACATGCCGGTTGATCCGACTGATCCGTCCGTCCGTCGCAAGCCGATGATGACCGATGCCGACATGGCAATGAAGGTAGATCCGAAGTACCGCGCAATCTGCGAGAAGTTCATGGCAGATCCCGAGTACTTCAAAGACTGCTTCGCCCGTGCCTGGTTCAAGCTGACCCACCGCGACATGGGGCCCAAGTCCCGCTACATCGGACCGGGTGTACCTGATGAAGATCTGATTTGGCAGGATCCTGTTCCCCAGGGCGAGACCAATTATATTGAGGAAGTGGTCAAGCAGAAGATTGCCGGGGCCGGTTTGAGCCTGAACGAGCTGATCTGCACCGCGTGGGACAGTGCCCGTACTTTCCGCGGCTCAGACATGCGTGGTGGTGCAAACGGTGCGCGGATTCGCCTGGCGCCCCAGAAGGACTGGGAGGGTAACGAGCCCGATCGTCTGGATAAGGTGCTGAAGGTTTACGAGCAGATTTCGACTGACACTGGCGCCAGCGTTGCTGACGTGATCGTGCTTGGCGGTAACCTTGGCATCGAGATGGCAGCCAAAGCAGCCGGCCACGAGGTTCACGTTCCCTTCCTGAAGGGTCGTGGTGACGCTACCGACGAGATGACGGATGCCGAATCCTTCGATCCGATGGAGCCGCTGGCTGATGGCTTCCGCAACTGGCAGAAGAAGGACTACGTGGTCAAGCCGGAAGAAATGCTTCTGGATCGTGCCCAGCTGATGGGACTGACAGCGCCTGAAATGACCGTCCTGCTGGGTGGCATGCGGGTGCTCGGTACCAACTACGGCGGCACCAAGCACGGTGTATTCACCGATCGCGTTGGCCAGTTGACCAATGATTTCTTCGTCAATCTGACCGATATGTCGAATCGTTGGGAGCCGACTGGCAAGAACTCGTACAACATCGTGGATCGCAACAGTGGCAATACCAAGTTCACTGCGACCCGTGTTGATCTCGTGTTCGGTTCCAACTCGATCCTGCGTGCCTACGCAGAAGTGTATGCCCAGGACGACAACGAAGAGAAGTTCGTGAAAGACTTCGTTGCAGCCTGGACCAAGGTCATGAACGCCGACCGGTTCGACGTCGAATAAGACCTGTAAGCAAGCGATTGGACACCCCGGTTTCGGGGTGTCCGTCTATCAACTTCCCGCCAAATTCCTTACAATCCGCTCCGTCTGATTTTTGATCAGTCTCACCTCGAACAGACCCTGTAATTGCTGGAGCACTCATGCGCATCATTCTCGCCCCAATGGAAGGGCTGGTTGACGCACCCATCCGTGAAACCCTGACCGGGGTAGGCGGCATCGACCGTTGCGTAACGGAATTCGTTCGTGTCACCCATGGCATGCTGCCACCGAGAGTGTTCTACAAATACGCCCCCGAATTGTACAACCGGTCGCTCACTCAAGTGGGCACCCCCGTTGCCGTTCAGCTGCTGGGTTCAGACCCTCACCAGATGGCGCGCCACGGCGTGCGTGCGGCAGAACTCGGTGCCACCCAGGTGGATATCAACTTTGGTTGCCCGGCCAAAACGGTCAACAAGCACAAGGGTGGCTGTGTGTTGATGCGCGAGCCGGAGCTCATGCATGACATCGTCGCCGCTGTCCGTCAGGCTGTACCAGCGCATGTGCCGGTCACAGCCAAGATGCGGCTGGGGTATGACGACCGATCCATGGGTGTGGCTTGTGCCCAGGCGTTGGAAGCGGCGGGCGCGGCGGAGATTGTCATTCATGCCCGGAGTAAAGTAGACGGATATAAGCCGCCGGCCTATTGGGAGGAAATCGCCCGGGCCCGGGAGGCTGTCAAAACCCACATAATTGCCAATGGCGAAATCTGGAGTGTCGCGGACTACTGGCGTTGCCGTGAGGTGTCCGGCTGCGATGACGTGATGATTGGGCGTGGCCTGATCGCCCGGCCAGACCTAGCCCGGCAGATCAAGGCCAGCCAGCAGGGCGAAACGGTGCCGGATATGACCTGGCCGGAAGCTGTCGCCCTGGTTCGTGAGTACGCTACGGTTCTGCAGGGCTGGCTTGAGGACCGCTATGTGACCGGTCGTATCAAACAATGGCTTAACTTTCTCCGCCAGGGTTTCGCCGAGGCAGAGACGCTCTGGCCCGAGGCCCGGAAAATCCGTCAGGTGGCGCCCATGATGGCATGCCTGGAACAGCGGGTTATCCTGACGGGCTCCCGCGCTGCCTGATTCTCATTCAAGCGCACCCATTCAATCCCCACGCGTTGACCTTCCCGCCGCCTAAACTGGTATCAAAGGGCTTGTCGTTCGTATCAATACCGGTACCAATAAAAAACGAGTGGGAGGACGAACAACATGTTCAGAGCAGGTTTGCGCAACACGATGGCCTTTGCCGGAGTGTCTGTCTGTATGCTATTCGGCGCCGCTATGCCGGCTGCCGCCGACGACCACGTGGTGAAAGTCACACCCCTGGGTAGCCACGATGGAGAGTTCTGTGGCCGGGACCGGGCGCTGGTCTTTGAAGATCCTAATGGCACCCGAATTCTCTATGACGCCGGCAGAACGGTCGCCGGTCCGGATGATCCCCGACTGGGCAAAATTGATGTTGTTCTGGTTTCCCACATGCATGGGGACCATGTGGGTGATCAGCGTATCAGCAAGACCAATCAGGGCACGTGCGGATCTCCAGACACCGGCGTTTCAACATTGCCACAATCCAATACTGTTGATATTGCGGTAAAACACGGTTCAAAAATTGTTACGGGTAGCGAAATGCCCGCCTTCTTTGCTGCCAAGCTGAAAGATGCCGGCGGTGATCCTGCAAACTCGCTGTTGGTTCGGTTCGGTGGCGAGCGTGAGGTTGGCGGCGTGGCAATTACGACCGTGCCGGCTGTGCACAGCAATGGCGTATCGCCTTCGTTCCTCACCGGGCCACTGGCAGAGTATCTGGCTGCCGCGGGTGTTGGCGCCAGTGTCGGACCACCCACGGGCTACGTGCTCAGGTTCTCCAACGGCCTGGTGGTCTACCTGTCCGGTGACACTGGCATTACTGCCGAGCAAAGGCTGGTCGTGAAGGATCACTACGGTGCGGGGCTTGTGGTGATGAACATCGGTGATACGTTCACCACCGGACCGAAACAGGCCGCCTACGTAATCAATGACCTCGTGCAACCGAAGGCGGTTATCGCCTCCCACGCCAACGAACCTGCGACCTCCGGTGGCATGGTGCAGGAAGGAACGCGCACGGCTCTGTTCCGGGATTCAGTGACAGTGCCGGTTCATGTGCCCCTCAGTGGCCGCACCATGGCGTTCAATGGCATGGCGAGCTGCGTCTCCGGCTGCAACTAAGGGAACTCGGGCACGCAGGGCTGTTGCCGGTCAGTCTTCCATCTCCGGTCGGTAATGGCCCGCGCGAGCGGCACCGTTCAGGCGGGCCCGCTTCAGCATTGCTGCCTGAGCCTCCGGACCATTGTCCAGATTGCCGGCCCAGGCCTTCTGTGCCGGTTCCTGCAAAGCCCGTCCGTAAGAGAAGCTCAACTCCCAGGGCTGCGCGCCCATGCTGTTCATGGCGTTCAGATTGAGAGTGGCTTCTTCCGGTGTCTGGCCGCCCGAGAGGAAGAAAATGCCGGGTACCGCAGCCGGTACCGCCCTGCGAAAAACATCGAGAGTCGCTGTCGCCACGGCTTCCGGGGATGCCTTCGGGCTTTCCTTGCCCGGCGTCACCATGCTGGGTTTGAGGATCATGTATTCCAGTGCCACCTTGTGTCGGTAAAGGGCGTGGAACACCTCCCGAATCACCGCCTCGCTGACTTCCGCGCAGCGCTCGATGGAATGGTTGCCATCAATCAGTACTTCCGGCTCAACGATCGGCACGATACCCAGGGACTGGCAGATCGCCGCATAGCGGGCGAGAACCTCGGCATTCGCCTCGATCGCCTGCCGTGAGGGCAGGGTGTCCGATATATGGAACACATCCCGCCACTTGGCGAACCGGGCCCCCTGGTTTTTGTAGATTTCCAGGCGGTCCTCCAGACCATCCAGGCCAAAGGTGATTTCATCACCGGGGGCATTCACAAGAGGGCCTTTGCCCTTGTCTACCTTGATGCCCGGCACAATTCCTTTGCTGGCCAGCAGCTTTGGCATGGGAACATTATCCAGGCTCTGCTGGCCGAGAGTCTCTTCAAACAGAATGACCCCGCTGATGAATTCTCCGAGCCCGGAAGCCGAGAAAATAAGGCTTCGGTACTCCCGGCGCATATCTTCGCTCGACTCCACGCCAACGGCCTTGAAACGCTTGGCAATGGTCGGGTGGCTTTCATCAGCGGCGAGAATTCCCTTGCCGGGCTGAACCAGTTCCCGGACGGTAGAGTTGAGTTCTTCCTGAATGGTCATGGTGAGCTCCTGGTTGATCCTTGAAAGTCTGATGGTCGTTCGGCCCGCCACTCTATTGTAGACGTTGAATAGCGGTCTGGAATTTGATCTGCGCTAAGGCAGAAACCGATCTCCTGAATTAGGCTGTAAATGATAACAACAGGAAAACGGGAAGACCTGAATATGAAAACCGTTGTCAGTGTCAGCCAGGGATCTGGTGAGTACGATTATGATATCGAGACGTCGTTTCTTGGGCAGCCTTTCCGGATTATCCGGATCGGTACGGACGGCGATCTTTCCCGGGCCGAGGCGGTTCTGGAGTCCGTGCATCCGCAGGCAGATGCCATCGGTCTGAGCATGGTACACGATCATTACGAGGTGGGCCGGGAGCAGCTTGAACACCCGGATACTGCCCGCCTTGAGGCCTGTGTGCCGGATAAGCCGGTAACCACCGGTGCCGGGTTGCGGGCTATCCTGCAGGAATGGGCTGTGCGTCATACCCAGTCTGAGCTCGGGCATTTCTTCGACAATGCCCGGGTGCTCTTCTTGAATGGGCAGGCCGGTTACCGGATTGCCAGGGCCCTTTCCGAACATACCGAGAATCTCTTCTTTGCCGATCCTTACACGGATTTCGGAGTGCCCAGGCTGCTGACTTCCCTGAAACAGCTGGAAACCTATACCTCGCTTACTGCACCCATCATGTTCAGGCCTGCGGCGGTGAAAGCGGTTGAAACCATTCTCCGAACACCGCTGTATCGCTTGGGTGAGAACCTGGTGAAAGGTTCGCTCCATCACGCGGTCTCCGAGGCTCATGTCATCGTGGCTTCGATAGGCGACCTGGAGAACTTCACGGCGAAAGAGCTGGATGGAAAAACCGTGATTACCTCGCGGGTAACGGACGCGGCCATGGACTGGATGCGTTCGCGCAAGGTTGCCATGGTAGTGGATTACAGTCCCTGGTTGGAGGGCCGCCCCGTTGGCGTGAATGTGATGGAGGCGATGATCAGTGCGGCGCTTTCCAGGACGCCGGACCAGTTGGGCCCCGATGACTATCTGGATGTTATTCAGAGCCTGGAGATTGAGCCGCGAATCCTTTACCCGAACGGTTATCGCCGGGTTAACCGGTTTGCGTTTGTCATTCATCCCCTGTCGCAGCAATACCTCACCAAAACACCGCCCCTGGACTGGGTTGCCAACGTATCGCCGCCTGTGGTGATGAATCTGGTGGAAAAGGCCATCGCGTATTCGCCACCGTTCATCTACTCCAAGGTATCCGGAATCCGGTCACCCAATGGCGATGAGGTGGAGGGCTGGCTCATTACCGTTGGTGGCACCCCTCGGGAAATCATGGCCCACGGGCCGGAATTTACCTACGCCCGGTTGCTGCAGGCGGCCAAACTGGCCAAGAAACTCGGCGCCCAGATCATGGGCCTGGGTGCGTTTACCAAGGTCGTGGGTGATGCCGGTATAACGGTGGCCAAGCGGGCGCCGCTGCCGATCACGACCGGCAACAGCTACAGCGCATCCGGTGCCCTGTGGGCGGCCCATGACGCCATGAAGAAAATAGGGCGGGTGAGTATTGGGCCCAGTGGCAAAGCGGCCGGCAAGGCCATGGTGGTGGGCGCTACGGGTGCTATCGGGTCTGTCTGCGCCAGATTGCTGGCCAAGGCAGTGGACGAGATTTATCTGGCGGCACCGGAGCCGGCCAAACTGCTGGCTCTCAAGGAAAGCATCGAACAGGAAACGCCGGGTGCCATCGTACATGTTGCCGGCTCTGCCGAACGCGATCTGGCCGACATGGACATGATCGTGACCGCCACCTCCGGGGCCGGCAAACGTATCCTGGATATCATGAAAGTGAAGCCGGGCTGCGTCATAACCGACGTCGCCCGCCCACTGGATATCCCGGCGGAGGATGTCGCCAAGCGGCCGGATGTGCTGGTGATCGAATCTGGCGAGATTCAGCTACCGGGTGAAGTGCATATGAAAGACATCGGGCTTCCGAAAGGCATTGCCTATGCCTGCCTGGCGGAAACCATCGTGCTTGCTCTGGAAGCGCGTTTCGAGAACTTCACTCTCGGGCGGAATATCGAGTGGGAAAAAGTGCGGGAGATTTACAAGCTGGGGCTGAAGCATGGCATGAAGCTGGCCGCCATTTCCGGGGTGAACGGTGTGTTCACCGAGGAGGACTTCGAACGGGTTCGAGTCCTGGCGGCCAGCGAAGAAGCACCTCAGGCAGAAGGATCAAGCACACCGGCGTAGCGAACGCCGCTGAGCAGGGCCATCTCCCGATGCCAGGTGGACAGGTCATCTATGTTCAGTTTGCTCAGGCTGTCGTGGCCACAGGCTCGTGCGATCACCTGCATCAGTGAGACAGAGGCCTCAAGGAAGTTCCGCAGCTGTTTGGCAGACTGGTCGACGTTCAACCGTTGGCGCAGGTCCTTGTTCTGGGTCGCAATGCCTGCCGGGCAATTGTTGGTGTTACAGATACGGGCTGCAACACAGCCGATGGACTGCATGGCACTGTTGGCAACGGCAATACCGTCAGCGCCCAGCGCCATGGCCTTCACAAAATCGATAGGGACCCGCAGGCCACCGGTAACGATCAATGTGACCCGTCCGCTTGCGCCGCGGTCATCCAGATAGCGCCGCGCACGCGCCAGGGCAGGAATGGTGGGCACACTGATGTGATCACGGAAGATCTCGGGTGCAGCGCCGGTGCCGCCGCCACGGCCGTCGAGAATGATGTAGTCGGCGCCGGCATCCAGGGCGAATTGCACATCCCGCTCGATGTGATTGGCGCTCAGCTTGAAGCCGACGGGAATACCTCCGGTCACTTCCCGAACATGGCTGGCGAAGCGCTGGAAATCCTCAACTGAGCGCAAATCGTCGAAAGTGGGTGGGGAGTTGGCCGGTTCGCCCTCAGGAATATTGCGCACCTCTGAGATCTTGCCGGTGTTCTTGTTGCCCGGCAAATGGCCACCGGTGCCGGTCTTGGCGCCCTGGCCACCCTTGAAGTGAAACGCCTGCACTTTCTTGAGCAATTCTTCCTTGTAACCGAACTTGGCGCTGGCCAGCTCGTAGAAGTATCGGGAATTTTCCTGTTGCTCCTCGGGCAGCATGCCGCCCTCGCCAGAGCAGATGCCGGTGCCGGCTAGCTCGGCGCCACGAGCGAGGGCAATCTTGGCCTCCTCCGACAACGCGCCGAAGCTCATGTCGGAAACGAATAGCGGCATGCTCAGTGTCAGTGGCTTGCGGGCTTCAGGCCCGATTACCAGTTCGGTCGAGACGTCGGCGTCGTCTGCCAGCGGCTTACTGGCCATCTGCGCCACCATCAGTTGGAGGTCGTCCCAGTGGGGCAGGGTGTGGCGGGGCACGCCCATGGCAGTTGTCGGACCATGGTGGCCCATACTGCTCAGCCCCTCACGGGCCAACTGATGAATAAATTCAACGGTGGGTTCTTCTTTGGTGGATTTGGCCTTCGGCGCATCACCGGATTCCTCGTCGCCATCATCGTCTGACTCCGGCGCCTCCTTGCCAACCTGGTCATCGCTGAACTGCTGGTGAGTGCCGTCACAATAAGGCGCGCTTCCGGTCTGTTTACACTGGCACAGAACCGCCTCTTCGTCTTTTTCGGCCTTGAAGACCTTGGGCTTGAACCCCGTATCTCCGTGGGAACCGTCGCAGAACGGCTGGTTGTTGGAACGGCCACAAACGCAGAAGGCGTATTCCTCGCCTTTTTTCAGGCTGACTTTCTTGGGCTTGTTATCAGCGATCACCGGATTGCTCATTGCAAGGCTCCTTGTTTGGCGCATGCCACAAATGTACAAGGGTGTACGGGCATTAAACGCAAATAGGCTACTTGTAATGATCAAGTGTGGATCAGGACTGACCGCGCCGCCAATGCGGCGCGGCTCGCTCGGCGTCCGATTACGGCTGCAGGCCCGCCCTGGCTGCACGCGCCGCGTGCAGCTTCCGGAAGCTCTCGATCAACCGCTGATGCTTCTCCAGCCCATCCAGTTGCATGTTCGTGGCTTCCAGGCCGTGGAAACGAACGCTGCCATCCACTGAGCCAACAACAGCTTCCATGGTTTCCTCGCCGAACATGCGGGTGAAGTTGGTGATGTAGTCGTCCAGCTCCATTTCGTCGTCAAGGGTGACTTCGAGAACCGCATACATGGCTCGGTAGAACAGGCCGCGCTCAACGGTGTTGTCGTTGAACTGAAGGAACATGTCGACGAATTCCAGGGCTTCTTCATGCCACTGCAGGGCTAGGCAGATCAGGATCTTCAGCTCAAGGATCGTGAGTTGGCCCCAGATGGTGTTTTCATCGAACTCCACGCCGATCAGGGTGATGATCGTCATGTAGTTGTCCAGCTGGCTGGCTTCCAGGCGCTCCACCAGATCGGCCAGTTGCTCATCGTCCAGGCGGTGCAGGTTGAGGATGTCTTCCCGATAGTCCAAAGCCATGTTGGTATTATCCATGATCAGGTCTTCCACCGGATACACCTCGGAATAGCCTGGAACCAGGATTCGGCAGACCGGCGCGCCCAGTTCCTCGTAAACGGCGACATACACTTGCTTGCCCAGTTCCTCAAGGATACCGAACAGACACTCGGCTTCCTCGGCGTTGGTGCCGGAAAAATCCCATTCAACGAAATCATAATCGGACCTGGCGCTGAAGAACCGCCAGGACACCACGCCTGTGGAATCGATAAAGTGCTCCACAAAGTTGTTTGGCTCGGTCACTGCCAGGCTGTTGAAGGTGGGCGCCGGCACATCGTTGAGGCCCTCGAAGCTGCGGCCCTGCAGGAGTTCCGTCAGGCTTCGCTCAAGGGCCACTTCAAAGCTCGGGTGAGCGCCGAAAGAGGCGAACACGCCGCCCGTTCGCGGGTTCATCAGGGTAACGCACATTACCGGGAACTGGCCGCCGAGGGAGGCGTCCTTTACCAGAGTCGGGAAACCCTGGGCTTCCAGGGCTTCAATGCCTTCCAGGATGTCCGGGTATTTTTCCAGTACCTCCCGGGGCACGTCCGGAAGGGCAATTTCCTCTTCGATAATCTGCTTCTTTACCGCCCGTTCGAAAATCTCCGACAGACACTGAACCTGTGCTTCGTTCAGGGTATTGCCCGCACTCATGCCGTTGCTGAGAAACAGGTTCTCAATCAGGTTGGAGGGGAAATACACCACCTCGCCATCCGATTTTCGCACGTAGGGCAGGGAGACAATGCCCCGGTCGGCTCTGCCGGAGTTGGTATCAATCAGATTGGAGCCGCCAAGCTCGCCGTCCGGGTTGTAGATGGCGAGGCAGTGGTCATCCAGAATACCTTCCGGCAGCTCGTCGTTGGGGCCCGGCTTGAACCACTTTTCGTTCGGGTAGTGGACGAAGTCGCTGTTGGCGATGTCCTCACCAAAGAACTGATCGTTGTAGAAAAAGTTGCAGCTGAGCCGCTCGATAAATTCGCCCAGGGCAGAGCACAGGGCGCTTTCCTTGGTAGCTCCCTTGCCATTGGTGAAGCACATGGGTGAGGCAGCATCGCGAATGTGCAGGGACCACACGTGAGGCACAATGTTGCGCCAGGAGGCAATCTCGATCTTCATGCCCAGCTCTTCGAGAATGCCAGTCATGTTGGCAATGGTCTGTTCAAGGGGCAGGTCCTTGCCTTCGATAAAGGTCTGGGTGCCGCCTTCCGGCTGGGTCATCAGCAGTGCCTGGGCGTCCGCGTCCAGGTTTTCGACGGTTTCAATCTCGAAGGTCGGGCCGGTCTGGACCACTTTTTTCACGGTGCAGCGGTCGATCGAGCGCAGGATGCCCTGGCGGTCTTTCTCCGAAATGTCCTCGGGCAGTTCCACGGAGATCTTGAAGATCTGGTTGTAGCGGTTTTCCGGGTCCACGATGTTGTTCTGGGACAGGCGGATATTCTCGGTGGGAATGTCCCGGGCCAGGCAGTAGACCCGGACAAAGTAGGCTGCACACAGGGCAGAGGAGGCCAGGAAGTAGTCGAACGGGCTGGGCGCCGAGCCGTCGCCCTTATAGCGAATCGGCTGGTCCGTTACGACGGTGAAATCGTCAAACTTGGCTTCAAGTCTGAGGTTCTCGAGAAAGTTGACGTTGATTTCCATTGCAGAGAGTCCTGGATCGGAGAATTTGGCGCGCCATGGTTTTTAATGGCGGCCATTATCCAGTTTTTGCAGGCGTTCGTCTTGGTCGGTCTTCTACGGATGATGTAACGCCAGCTCGACGGCCTGAGCTGCGTGAATCTCCGTGGTGTCGTAGAGGGGAACCCCGGTATCCGCCTGCTTGATCAGCAAGCCGATCTCGGTGCAGCCCAGGATCACCGCCTGCGCGCCGCGCTCGGAAAGCGAGCTGACAATATCGAGGTAGATGTCGCGCGAGTCCGGCTTGATCTCTCCCAGGCAAAGCTCCTCGTAGATAACACGATGCACCTCGTCCCGCTGGATTTCATCCGGCGTGAGAACGTCGATACCGGCGGCCTCCAGTCGGTCCCTGTAGAACGCCTGTTCCATGGTAAATCGCGTGCCCAGCAGGCCTACCCGGTTGATTCCATCATTCTTCAGCACCTGAGCTGTGGCATCTGCTATGTGTAGCAACGGGATCTCGATCGCCTGTTCAATTTCAGGAGCAACCTTGTGCATAGTGTTGGTGCCGATCACCAGGAAATCCGCGCCGGCCCTCTGCAATGACAAGGCGGCGTCGGAAAGAATGTCGGCAGTAGCGGGCCAATCACCTTTGTGTTGCAGCGCTTCGATCTCGGCGAAATCCACGCTGAAGAGCACCAGCTTCGCCGAATTCAGCCCGCCCAGTCGGCCTTTGACCCCCTCGTTGAGGAGTCGGTAGTAGGTTTGGGTGGATTCCCAGCTCATGCCGCCGAGAAGGCCAATCGTTTTCATGGGTAATCTCCTTATTATCCGCTAATTGTCACGATAATCAGCGCCACTGCATAGACCGAGAGCATCAGGGCGCTTTCAAACCCGATCTTGCCAATTCCATAGCGTTGGCGCCGGACCATTCCCATTAACAACGTGGCTGTCATCAGTATGCTGACAAGCCCCCAGGTCATCTGTATCGGGGTAATGTCGTGATAGATGGAACCGCCAGGGTAGCCCACATCGGCTGAAGCGATCACCAGCATATTAAAACAGTTGGTGCCGAATATATTGCTTACCGCCAGGGTCAGCGCGTTCCTGCGGATGGCAGCAATGGTGGTGACCAGCTCGGGTGAGGAGGTAGCGAGCGCGGTAAACAGGCCGCCAATCAGGGTATCGGACAGGCCCGTTTCGTCACTGATCACTTTGGCCCCTTCCATCAGTACCCATCCAGCTATGCCTGTAATTGCAGCCAGAATAATGAAAGTGACCCAGGCCTGGGCAAGACCGCCGCGAAGATAATGACCAGGCTTGTCGGGAACGGTCTGGCGGGTCAGTCGGGGAAACCACATGGGTTTACTGTCTGTTGTGCGAACCAGGTGAAGCCCGAACAAATACGCTGCGGTAATCACGGGTGTGATTGGGTGTATTCCCCAGAGGGAAACTGGTGGACTCGCAATTGCCAGTAGCGGCAAAGCCAGCAGAACGATCAACAACGCGGCCAGCATCAGGTTGGTGGAAGATGCAGCTGCGTGCTCCAGGTTGGCCTTCCGGTACATGATGTCTGCAATGCCCAGAAACACCAGGTTCGCAGCCATGCTGCCCATGACATTGCTCATGGCCAGATCCGGCCTTGAATCCATGGCCGCGCTCAGCGTGGCGGCGAAGTCGGGCAGTGAGGTTACCCCGGCCAGCAGAAAGATGCCGAACAACGCCTCTCCAAGGCCCGTTCGATCGGCCAGCTCATCCGCCACCCGGGCAAGCCGGCTGCCAGCTGTCACAATAACGACGGATGCGATGGCAAAAGCGATGATCCCGGTAGTCAGTGATGGAAACACTCAAGGCCCCAGACTGTTGTGATTGCATGAATTTCTTACGGTAACTATAGCGGCCCGGGAATGGCCAGGGCGGATATCGATGCCCGCAGAAGTATTCTGGCTTCTATATTGGCTGCAGGAAGCACCGGTAACAGGTTCAGAGCAAATCGGAAAATGGTCGGTCCCTGGATTTTCTTCGGTGAGATGGGCCTGTTTCGGTTTTCCACTGATGCCACGCCTTGTATCCAGGTGTCGATGTCTACAGTGTTAAGTAGAGCCACTTCTCAAAGAAGGAGGGGAGCCAGTATCCATGGAGCCCGTCACCAAGAAACCCTGTATCGACGTCTGCGAGTTCAACAAGAAGGCCATCTGCAAAGCCTGCGGCCGAACCCGTCAGGAGAAGAAAGAGTGGAAACAGCTGTCACCGGAACAGAAGCAGGCGATCTGGACACGTATTTTGGAGTCTCACGGCTCGGGTAAAGGAAAGAATCCCAGGGCATTGCGCGAGTTGTACGAGAAGGCCAAAAAGAAGAAAAAGAAGAGCTGATCGCCGCGGAAATGTTCGGGTTGCGGCGATCAGAGACCTCAGGGTGAAGTGTTAGAAACGATACTTGGCGTTTGCGTTCACAGTGCGCCGCTCGCCGTATCCGCAGTCTGCACCCTCGGAGCGACACCAGGTGATGTATTCTTCATCGGCCAGGTTCTTGGCATCGACGGTGAAGTCCCAGTTTTGCCAGGTGTAGCCAATCATGGCGTCGTACAGGGTAACGGAAGGTACGACGGGCCCGCCGCCTGAACCAACGTTATCGCCCACATATCGAACTCCGGCACCGAACCGCCAGTTGCTGGCGATATAGAGCTGGTTCCACCAGGAAGCCTGACGCTCGGCCACATAGGGAAGACGGTTGCCCGTGCCATCGTCTTTGGCACTGATATCGGTATAGGCAAACTGGGTTTCGAAACGCTGCCAGCGTTTGTTCACCTGCAGCTCCCAGCCGTCGATCACGGCGCCGGTCTGCTCGACACCTCCTGGCGTATTGCCATCACTGACGCGGTTCTCCTGGGTAATATCGAAATACGCGGCGCTGATGCCCAGGGACTGGTCCGGTGAAACATACTTCACGCCAGCTTCCTGCTGGTCGCCGGTTGTCGGTTTCAGGGTATTGGCCTCGGGAGTGCCGTCGGTACCGAGGTTCATGCTGAAGGCTTCAGCGTAGCTGATGTACGGAGAAATCCCGTTTTCGAATCGGTACATCAAGCCCGCCCGACCAGTGGTGGCCTCCTCGTCGCTGACGGTATCTGATCCGGAGACGGCCAGGCGGCGGTTCTCGGCCCAGTCGTGGCGAAGGCCGGCCGACACGACGACGTTGCCGATCTCGATGTGATCGGCAATGTAGAGGCCGATTTGCTCAATCTCGTTGTCCGGCCGGTCGGTCGGATTGATGGCACCGTCGTTCAGGTTGCCGTACTGTGGATCATATACATCGAAGGTGCCACCCAGGCCATAACCGTAAAAGTAATTGTCCTGTTTCCAGAGCGCGTCCTGGCGGTCGGCGCCGATAATCAGACGATGGCGGGTCATGCCCAGCTCAACATCACCCTCAAGGCGAGCGTCCATGTTGAAAATGCGGGTTTCAGCATCTGCCGTGTAAATGGTACGCGGCACTTCGCCATTGGCGTCGGGAACGCTTGGAATGGTTATCCAGTGTTCGCGGTTTTCGGTACTGGAGCGGCTGTAGCGAGCAGTGGCGGAAAGCGCCCAGTTGGTATTCAGTTGATGATCAACAAACAGGGTAGCTTCGGTCTTCTCCCGATCATAACGATCCCATCCTGGCTCCCCAACGAATCGCTCAGAGCCGATAAACCCTTGCGATCCTGGCTCCAGGGTGCCGGCCTGTGGCAGGAACTGAGCGGATACCTGGCCTTTGTTCTCCTGGCGGTTGAGGAGCAGGGTAACGCTTGTGTCATCGGTTGCGCGCCAGGTCAGGGAAGGGGCGAGCACGTAGCCATCGTCTTCCACATAATCCACCTGGGTGTCACTATCGCGTCCCAGTGCGATAAAACGGTACAGCAAATCACCGCTCTCGTTGACGGGGCCGGTTACATCCACGGCCAGCTGCTTACGATTAAACGTGCCGTACTGGGCCCAGATCTCGCCGCCCTGTTCCTCTTCCGGGAGCTTGGATACCCCATTGATGATGCCGCCCAGGTCACTCTGTCCATAAAGCATGGACGAGGGGCCTTTGAGCACTTCGATGCTCTCGAGTGCGTACACATTGGTGCGCACGGTGTTGTAGGAACCGTAGATCTGACGCAGACCATCCAGATAGCGCCCGGCATCAACACCACGAACTTTTGCAGAATCGATTCGGGTGTCAAAACCAAAGTTGCCTGCGTAGACCCCCGGTGTGTAGAGCAGGGCATCCTGTATGTTCTTGGCTCCGAAATCTTCGATGAAGCTGCGATCGACGATTGAGACCGAATAGGGTTGCTCTTCAACCGGAACGTTCAGTTTTCCAACGGCCGGCGTTTTTTCCAGAGGCATATAGTCCGGAGCGGTAATCGCATCAGAAACCACATCGAGAGCTTCGAGTGTGGTCGCGTCGTTGGTTTGCGATTGCGCCATGGCCAGAGAGCTTGCGCCGAGGAGTGAAACCAGTGCTGCAGAGCTGCAGCGTCGGGAGCGAATGACTATCATACAAAAATACGCCTTCGTTGTTAATGCGGAGGCGAACGATAACAATTATCATTAAATAAACAAGAGGTAATGAAATCGCGTGACAAGATCAGTCGATAGTAAACGAGAGGATTCTCGAGAGGTGGCTGTAGGGCAGGCCACTCTCCTCATGCCAGAGATTAAACGCTTCCTGCGCCTGCATCAGCCCTTTCTTGCTGGTGGGTGAGGCATCCAAAACCTCTTCCCTATGCAGCGCGGCAATAACATCCCGTGAAAGGATAAAGCCGTCCCAACCCACTCGCCGCAAAAAGTACTGGGCGCTGTTGCCACCGAGCCTCGCTCCGTTGCGTTTAAGCCACATCAGCAGGCCGGCCTGGTCACTGCTGGGCCAATCGGCGAGGAACTTGCCAAAGCTGCCGTGTTCCCGGGAGGCATCGACAATCATCCGCGCATTTTCGGGAACGGTCTGAATTTTCTGAGCGTTCCTGACGATGCGTTCGTCGCCCGCCAAACGCTCAAGCACTTCGGGAGGAACCTGCTGCCAGTAAAGCGGTACAAAACCTTCGAACGCCTCTTCAAACTTCGGCCATTTGTTTTCGATCACCCGCCAGACGAAACCGGCCTTGAAGATGCACCGGGTGATTTCCGAAAGGTATCGATCATCACCAAGAGCCTCAAGCTCGCCGGGTGCCGCCACTCTCGGCAGCCGTGCGCGAACCTCGCTCTCGCCGCCTTTCTGAAGAACGGCCTGTTCGTAGATGCGGGAAAAGGACATAGCGGTCTCTGAATCAGTCCAGTGTGTTAAGTGATTTTTTCCGGCCAATGTGCGACAGGCCAATAATCAGGGTTCCGAGCAACCCGAGGGCAGGGCGCACAATCAACCGGAATACCCAACTGCCGATGTACAACACCGGCAGTAGTATCAGCATCCACCCGAGAAACTGCACCAGCTTTACCGGGTAGCCCATTACTTCCGCTACCTCTGCCAGGACGTCATTGATGATACCGGGGTGTGTGACCACCAGATACCCCACGCCAATCACAGCGGGCCATTTTGCGTAGCGGGCGGTCGTCATCAGCATGCGCCCGCTAGTCGTGAGACGAGCGGCCAGTGCTGCGGACCGGGTACCCCTGGCAGCGCCTCTGGATGAAACAGCGACAGCCCGTCCTACCCGAAGTACCTTCAACGCGCTGGCAAAAACCAGAACATCCACCGACGCCCAGCCGATATCAGAGGCGGTCACGTCGTCACCGGTGCGGTGCTGAATCTCAAGGTTGCGTATACCACTTGCGAAGAACTGGTTGATGTTCTCCAGCACCCGTTCGGTTCGAACCCAGATGACGTCGCCCTGCTCGTTAAATACGAACTGGCCCAGGAAATCGTGCCCTTCTTCCTGAATAAAGCGCACGGCGTACCACCCGCGCTCTTCCGGAGTCAGCTTTTCCTTTCGGGAGGTATTTTGTTGGCCGCCGGTACTGTTATCGGTTTCTTCGCCTCCGGTAAAGAACTCAAGAGCCGCCTGATATTTGCTCGCCAGATCGTTCATCAGCTCGATAGAGCCAACAGGTTTGCTCAGGAAATAGTGAATCGGCGGAAGAATGTTTTCGCCATAGAGCCGAAGAATTTCCCGGAATTCCGGTTCGGGACCATATAGGGGAAATACTTCGCGTGTCATCGCCGGGTATCGCAAATACGCTGCCCGGGCCTTCAGTAGCAGCAGTTCGTCGTCTGCCATATCCAGCAAGGCTGCCTGAACTTCCAGTGGCTCTTTCTCGATCCGGGGGAATTCCCGGAGAGTATTTTCCGCCTGAATCTGGATCAGCCGCTCTTCAATCAGCATGGGCCGGGATGTGACCGTCGACAACAATGCAACGATCACCGAAATCCCCAGAATCAACAGGAGTTTTCTCATCGAAACTTACCCCGGGCAGGAATGAGTAAAAGAACCGTGTAGGGGTTGCCGCTTTTGTAGCTCGATCAACCAGCGACTACGCTTTGGAGAGTAGCGCAAATGTATACGCCCCGAAAATGCAGATCATTCCGGGATTGGGCTGGCATGCTTTTGGCGAAGGTCGAACGGGAGTTGCAAGTGGCGGTAAATCAAGCGAAGCGTGGATTTGTGATCAGAGAGGCCTGGGAAGAGGATCTGCCCGAGATGGTGGGCTTCCTCGCCAAACTGGCGCTGCATGTTTCGGGTGCGCCTCCCCATGATTTGAAGGAAAGCGAGTACAAACGGCTTCTGCGAACCCTGCACTCCGCCCTGGACGATCCCAACAGACGACTCGTTGTGGCTGAAAGCAAAAGCGCCGGGCTCGTGGGTATGGGTTATGTTTATATCTGGAGAAGCCAGGGCATCTGGGAGCAGTCGGAAGCGGCAGAATTCAAGTCTGGCGTTATTGATGATATCTGGGTAGAGCCGGACTTCCGGGGGCTTGGTATCCTGAAGGCACTGTTGCGGGATCTTGTCAATTTCGCGGAGGAGCATCACGCCTCGGAGCTGATCCTCGAATACTCTGCTTCAAACAAGGAAGCCAAGGCTGCCTGGACCAAGCTGGGTTTCAAACCGACTGGGGTTCGCGCGGCGGCATTCACCTCGGTGGTTAAGCAGGCGCTGGCGGAATCACAAGGATAAGAAAAGGAAACAGGCCATGATCGGCGATCGCAGTGTGAATGTGTTTTACGATGAGATCATGCTCGGGCATAACCCCGAGGTGGATCTTCCGTTCATGCCCAGCCGGGTGGAAAAGCGAGTGCGATCCATTCTTCAGGGCTTGGATTTCAAATGGAGCTATCCGGAGCACCCCGGGCGGATCAGCGCCATCAAGGAGTATCTGGATGAAAACCCGGTGGCAGGTACTCAATTCAAATCGGGTGCGGCTGCCGCAACCTACGATCAGCTGGCACGGGTACACACCACCTCCTACCTTGACCACATCTTCTCACTGGACGGCAAACGGGCGTGGCTTGATAAAGACACGACGGCGGTGTCACCCGACAGCATCAAAGCCGCCACGGCTGCGGCCGGCAACGCCATTGCCGCCGTTGAAAGCGTTGTGAAAGGGGAGTGTGACAGCGCGTTTGCCCTGATCCGCCCGCCCGGCCATCATGCGGAACCGGTTCGGGCACGGGGATTCTGCCTGCTCAATAATGTGGCCATTGCTGCGGCCCATGCCCAGGCCAAACTCGGCTGTGAGAAGATTCTGATCATCGATTGGGATGCCCATCATGGCAACGGTACCCAGGACATTTTCTGGGCAGACCCCGATGTCCTGTTTTTCGATACCCACTGCGCGGCGCCATTCTATCCCGGATCCGGTCACCTGGAAGAGATCGGTGATGGGCTGGGGGAGGGCTACACCATCAACGTGCCACTGCCGGAAACGGCTGGCGACGTTGCCTTTGAGAAAGTGTTCCGGGAGATCCTGATGCCGGCGGCGGATTACTTCCAGCCGGATTTGGTGCTGGTCTCTGCCGGCTTTGATCCGCACAGAAACGACATGGCCCTGAACCTCACCTACGATGGCTTCAAAGTAATCACAGGCATTGTTCAGGCGATTGCCGACAAACACTGTGAGGGACGGTTAGCGCTGGTTCTGGAGGGTGGCTACAGCCTGAGTTCGCTGTCCAAGGGGGTGCACGCCGTGCTCGAAGTGCTGGCCGGAGGAGAGGTGCCGGAAGTTCATGAGATCGGCGTGCCGGAGGCCGAAGAGGCAGCTGAGTTCCATCGGTCTGCCTTCAGTGATGAGGACTAATTCTGCTTTGAGCAATAAAAACTAGGTCAGTCGGCTGAAAACACCCGGCTGGCGGCTTCTACAACAATCCCGTGCCGCTTGGCCAGTTTCACCCGGTCATCATCGTAGCCGCCGCCAATCACCGTCGCTACTGGAATGTCCCGACGTTTCAATTCACTGAGCACCTGAAAGTCCCGCTCAAAAATTCCCTGCTCGGAAATGTTCAGCCGGCCGAGGGGATCATTCCTGAATACGTCCACGCCTGCGTCATAGAGCACGATATCCGGCCGGGATAACGCCAGTGATTTGTGCAGCGTTTCGCTGACAACCTCAAGATAGGCCCCGTCTTCGAGGCCATCCGGTAAGGCGACATCGAGATCGCCAATCTTTTTCTCGAACGGGTAGTTGCGCTCACAGTGAATCGAGCAGGTAAAGGCATTCGGCTCGTTCGCCAACAATGCAGCGGTACCGTCACCCTGATGCACATCCACATCGAAGATAAGCACACGTTCAATGCCCTCCTGTTGCAACAGCACATTGGCGGCGATCGCCAGATCGTTGAGGATGCAGAAGCCGGCAGCGTAATCGTAATGGGCGTGATGGGTGCCACCGGCCAGGTGACAGGCAATGCCATGCTGGAGGGCCAACTGCGCCGTCAGAACCGTGCCTGAAGGAGCCAGGAAAGTGCGTCGGACGAGGCCCTTGCTCCAGGGCAGATTCATCTGCCGTTTCTCCCGCGCCGAGAGTTGATCGCCGGCGAAACGGGCGAGGTAATCCGGGCAGTGGGTACGGGTCAGCCACGCCTGCCGGCATGGGGCAGGGCGAAAGCTATTGGCTTGAGTGAGAAGCCCTCTCGAGCGGGCGTAATCGGCAAGGAGCCCGAATTTTTCCATGGGAAATCGGTGCTTTGCCGGGAATGGGAAGCTGTAGTCTGGATGGTGAACTACGGGTACGGGCATTTGATCGTCCGGCTGCAGTGGATTTGCGACGTCAGAATGTTATTTGGCAGGCACGGCTGCGATGCCAGAATCACACATCGCCTGGATTTCTTCGGCGGAATACCCGCACTCTGCCAGCAGTTCGCCGGTTTGCTCGCCAAGGCGCGGAGCTCCCTGCCAGTGCTGCTCTGGTGCGGCCGAGAATCGCGACGGCGCCCTGGCCTGGCGGAGTCGGCCGGCCTGGGGGTGGTCGTAGTGGGAGAGCAAATCGTTGGCCAGTACCTGGGCATGGTCGAGTACCTGAGTGCGGGTCAACACCGGGGCGCAGGGCACTTGCTCGGCCTCAAGCCTTGCCAGCCAGTGTTCGGCCGTATCGGTTTTGATGACCGACTGGATCAGCTCCAGCCTCGCATCAATATTCTCCTGGCGCAGCCGGGCAGTCAGGAACCTTGGATCCTCCGCCCACTCCGGGCGGTCCACAGCACGAATAAGGGCTTGCCACTCTCGATCGCTCTGAACCGCAATGGTGATGTAGCCGGTTGTGGTCTCATAGATGAGATCCTGAAGGCTCGCAGCCTCCTGCTGTGGCACCTCACTGTGAACAAAGGTCTGGCTGCCCATGTCGGAGCTCCAGAGAAACGCGATGATCGCGTCCAGCATGGACAGCCGGACATGCTGGCTTTCCCCGGTGCGTTCCCGGGCGAACAGAGCCGCGGTAATCGCCTGGGCTGCGGTTACACCGGTGAGCTTGTCGGGCAGGATGGTCCTAACCAGTTGCGGACGCAATTCATCGGCGCCGGCCTGCACGGTGGCTAATCCGGAGAGGCCCTGGATCAGCGGATCGTAAACCGGTCGCTGGGAATACGGTCCGGTATCACCGAAGCCACTGATTGATACCATCACGAGATTCGGGGCCACCTTGCGCAGCTTCTCCTCGCCAAGTCCCATCCGCTCAATGACGCCCGGCCGGAAGTTCTGCACAAAGACATCGGCCGACGCCACCAGTCGAAGCAGCGCGTCGCGTCCTGCCTTTTCTTTCAGGTTCAGTGCCACTGATTTCTTGTTGCGGTTGTTGTTGAGGTACAGCGCCGACATATCGCCCTGCCGATTGGCCGCGGAGCGAGTAAAGTCTCCACCCGCCGGATTCTCGATCTTGATAACCTCGGCACCCTGATCCGCCAGTATCATGGTCGCGAGAGGCCCGGAAATCATGGCTGTCAGATCGATAATGCGGATGCCATCGAGCGGTCCGGTCATGGTCAGGACTCCTGTTTTTCCTTGGAGGCGCCAAAAAACGTGAGTGCGCCACTCTTAAAAACGGTTCGTACTCTAAACTTTATGCGGATGCCGATCATTTACTAGTACGCAATAGAGCAGGAAATTCATCAAACCAGAGGAGCGCCAGTGTCCACCAGTGTTGAAATGACCGACATTTTTCTCGAGTACCCCACAGAGTCCGGCAAGGTTGCTGTACTCAAAAATGCCTCCCTCATGGTGCCCCCGGGAGAAACACTGGCAATCACAGGCCCCTCTGGTAGCGGGAAAACGTCCCTGCTTTTGTTGCTCTCCGGCCTGCAGCGACCGACCAGTGGTGAAATTCTGGTCGGCGATCAACGCCTGGGCGACATGGACGCCAATGCTCTGGCCGACTGGCGAAGTGAGCACCTTGGCATTATTTTCCAGTCCTTTCACCTGCTGCCTGGCCTCACGGCCCTGGGAAACGTGAGTCTGCCGCTTGAGATTGCCGGCGAGGCCAGGCCGCGGGAACGAGCTCTCGCCATGTTGGAGGCAGTTGGTCTCAGCCATCGGCTGCAGCACTACCCGGGGCAGCTCTCTGGCGGCGAGCAGCAACGGGTAGCGATCGCGCGGGCTCTGGTTCATCAGCCAAGCCTGTTGTTGGGGGATGAGCCCACAGGCAATCTGGACCACGAAACCGGTGAGAAAGTGCTCTCTCTGCTGTTCGACTTGCACAAGGACAGCAAATCCACGCTGGTACTGGTGACTCACGACGAGCGCGTTGCCGAGCGTTGTCAGCACAGGGTCCGGATGGACGGTGGGCGTCTTTATGCCTCCTGAACGCTCCGCAAACCCGCTCTGGATGCTCCGATTCGCGATCACCGATCTGCGGTCACGTATCTCTGCACTGAAGATTTTCCTGGCCTGCCTGATTCTTGGCGTCACGCTTGTCGCGGCCACAGCCAGCCTGTACCGGGTGATTGAGCAAAGTTTGCTGGCAGATACCCGGGCGCTGCTCGGTGGCGATGTGGAGCTGGATACCAGCGAGCCTCTGCCCGATGAGGCGCTCGAATGGATTCGCGCTACCGGCAACATTTCGCTGGTGCGGGAATTCGATACCATCGTAAGCGGAAGCGGCGGTGACGGCTTCTTCCGGGCCGAGATACTGGTTCTGGATGCCCTCTATCCCCTTTACGGCGAGTTGGAGCTGACACCGGATGAACCCCTGGGTGTTCTTACAGCCCAGAAAGAAGGGCAGTGGGGCGCCATTATTGATCCATTGCTGGCAGAACGCCTGGGCCAGTCGGTTGGCGACCAGATTGAGATTGGCGCCGCCACCTTTCGAATCAGCGGTCTTATCCAGAAGCAGCCGGATCGGAGCCTGAACGCCAATTGGCGCGGCCTGCCGATCATGATATCTGAGCAGGCCGTGGAGGCAACCGGGTTGATTCGCCCGGGTAGCCGCGTGGATTACGAATACCGGGTACAAACAGAGCAGAATCTCGATACCTGGCTTGAGGAATTCGAGCAGGCATTCCCGGATGCGCGATGGGAAATCACTACGTTTGCCGAGCGCAGCGAACGGATTTCCGAGCGGCTGGACCAGATTGCCACAGCACTCATCCTTATCGCTTTCACGACATTGTTCATCGGTGGCCTCGGCGTTGCCAACAGCATCCACGCCTACCTCGATGAAAAGCTGGGCACAATTGCCACCCTGCAAACACTTGGCCTGCGTCGCAAACCGCTTGTCGGCATATACCTCCTGCAGATTGGTGTATTGGGCAGCCTTGCGGGGCTAGTTGGCGGTGGTATCGGGCTGGGGCTTTCCGCCCTGGCGATCAGCCTGGCGGGCGATGCCTTTGCTTTGGCGGGGCCCGATGGGGCCGGCGGCTGGTTCTCCTTGTGGTTGGTTCCCTTGCTTCTGAGCTGGCTGTTCGGTGTTCTGACTGCTTACGTGTTTGCACTGCCGGCACTCGCTCGAGCCCTCGCTGCTGCGCCGGCCGGGCTTTTCCGGGGGCAGGTCGAGGCGGCTCCCAACGAGCCTCGCAGCTGGCGGATTGCCAGCTATCTACTGCTGGCTGTCTACATCGGCGCTACCCTGTTCTGGCTCCCATCGCCTCATCTGGGCTTTCTTTTCCTGCTGGCGGTTACGCTGCTCTGGGGCCTCCTGGAAGGTTTGATCAAGGGGTTACGCCGCGGTGCCAAGGCTCTGGAAAACGGCGGTTTTGCCGACCGCAGGTTTGCCCGGCGGTTGGCCCTGGCCAATCTGCACCGGCCGGATTCGCCGCTCCGGGCAACCCTGCTGTCACTGGGCACCGCACTGACGCTTGTGGTGGCCTGCACGTTGATGGTTACCACGCTCCTGAGGGCGCTTGAAACCACCATACCGGAACAGTCGCCGGCGCTAATCCTCTATGAAGTGTTCCCGGACCAGATGGAACCGCTGCAAAACGGCCTGGAAGCGTTGGATGCTTCTAGCCGCGTCGAGTTGCTCCCGATGGTCCGGTCCCGCCTGGACACTATTAACCAGAAGCCGATTGCGGAGGTTCTCGCCGATAACGCCGAAGCCCGGCGAGAAGCCATGGGAGATGAATACAAACTGAGTTATCTCTCGGGAAACCCCGAAGCACTGGAACTGGTGGAGGGCAACTGGTGGGAATCGCCGGCCCCCGAGGGGGAGCCCGCTTACATGGCCATGGAGGATCGGGAGGCTTACCAGCTTGGACTGGGGGTGGGCGACCAGCTCACCTTTACTGCACAGGATAAGAGCATCGACGTCGAAATCCGTGCAATTTACCGGCAAAAAGGGCTGCAGACCCGATTCTGGTTCGAGGGCATATTGCAGCAAGGCGCACTGGACGACTTGATCAGCCTTTACGTTGGTGCGGTCTACCAAAGCGATGAGGCGGCCAGGGAATCCCAGCAATGGCTGGCACAGAACATCCCCAATGTAATCACGCTGCGCACCGCTGACTGGCTGGAAACCGCAGGCGATCTGCTGAACAAGGCAGCCGCGGGCCTGGCGGCTGTGGCATCGGTCAGTCTTCTCGCCAGCCTGCTTGTGCTTTCCAGCGTAGTCAGTGTCAGCCGCAGGCGGCAGCTTTACGAGGCCAACCTGTTGCACTGCCTTGGCGCCCGTCACGGAGCGATCCGCCAATCCATGCTGCTGGAAACCGGTTTGCTGACCTTTCTGGCAACGGTTTTCGCGACGGCGCTTGGTGCGCTAATTGCTTTACCTGTAGCTGACCTGGCCTTGAAGCTGCCGGCCGGCGATTTATGGTGGATTGGGGCGCTGGTTGCCGGAGGTGTCAGTTCGCTGGCGCTGCTGGGTGGATTACTGCCCACGCTCAGGGCAATGCGGTTAAACCCCGCTGTGTTGCTCAGAGACCGTTAAAATGGCCTGCTATAGTAATAAATTCGTCTTTTTGATTAAGGAGGTGTAAACATCAGTTAAATCATAGACCTAAGAACATGAAAAATGACTGTTTGTTCGTTTTTTGGCCGCTATCACGAGCTGCAGGCTCAAAAAATCCGGTTATATTGAGGAAATTAAGGAAAATTGCCTACCAAATGGCAAATTTCAAAAATTTTCACTAAATAATCTACGGTAGTATTTTTACGTATGCTTTTTGCACATAACTCGTGTTGTGTAGGCATAACGGACACACACTTTTCGCCCACGAAAGAAAAAGAGAGAATAACTATGATTCGCAAACTAGCACCGCTTGTATTCGCTTGTGCTGCGGTAACCTCCGTAAGCGCGACAGCCGATCAGCTGGACACCGTGATTCAACGTGGCACTCTGAACTGTGGCGTGGTTCTGGATTTCCCACCAATGGGATATTTTGACGAGAACAACGAGCCTGCAGGCTTCGACGTCGATTACTGTAACGACCTGGGCGAGGCGCTCGGCGTGGACGTTAACGTTCTCAACCTGACCTGGGGCGAGCGGATTCCCTCCCTGGTTTCCGGCAAAACTGATGTGGTTATCGGTTCTACCTCCGATACACTGGAGCGCGCCAAGACCGTTGGCTTCACCTACCCGTACTTCGTGTTCAAATTCCAGGTTATCGCCAACGAGGACAAGAACATTGAATCCTTCGACGACCTTAAGGATCTGAAAGTCGGTGCGGCACTCGGCACCACCTACGAAACCGAATACCTCGCGTATGCCGAGCAGCAGGGCTGGGGCAAGGACAACTACACCTCCTTCAAATCCGAGAACGATGCCTACCTGGGTCTTTACCAGGGCAAGGTCGACGCAATCATCTCTACCAACACCAACATTGCGACCAAACTGCGTAGCGAAGAGTTCGCAGACTTTGAAGCGGGCCCCTACGTTCCCAACTACGACGACGTTGTGGGCATCATCGCCAAGCGTGATGAGGTTGCCTGGATCAACTACCTGAACCTGTTCCTGGTACGCCAGATTCGCGACGGCAACATGAACGAAGCTTACAACAAGCACTTCGGCACCGATGCGCCGGCCGATCTGATCAAGTCCCTCCGGGACAACAAGTAAGCGCCGAACCGACGGCCGCCAAACAGGCGGCCGTCATTGCATTGGTTCCCGGGTCGGGCACTCACCCTCGGGTGTCCTGACCTAAAATTCTGATCAAGGCCCCTCTTACCGGGCTCTGGTCGAGTTTCCTACCATTCATAAAATGGCCAAGGTATGGACTACGAATTTCACTGGAACGTTGTGTTCCAGAACATGCCCCAGCTGCTGAACGGTGCCTTCGTTACCCTGCACGTATCCGTTCTGGCGATGCTTCTGGGCGTTGTGATCGCAATACTGTTGGCGATCGCCAAAATGAATAACACGAAGTTCTTCAGCCAGGTTGCTACGGTCTGGGTCGAGATTGCCCGGAATACGCCGGCCCTGTTCCAGATCTACATGGCCTATTTTGGCCTTGGAGCATTTGGTATCCACCTCAGCCCCTACGTGGCGGTACTGAGCGCACTGGTCTTTATCAACGCGGGCTACCTGACGGAGACGTTCCGGGGTGGTTTCCAGTCGATTCCGAGCACGCAGTACAGCGCCTCCAAGTCGCTGGGCATGACCAGTATCCAGACGTATCGATACATCATCCTCCCGCAGATGCTGAGACGCATCTACCACCCGATGACCAACCAGTTTGTCTGGTCCATCCTGATGAGCTCTCTGGGCATTCTGGTCGGTATGAGCGAGCTTTCTGGCACGACTCAGCGTTTGCAGTCGCTGTCGTTCCGAACACTGGAGTTCTTCATTGTGGCGGCCGTGATGTACTTCGTGATCACCAAACTCGTGTTGTTCGGGTCATCATTGCTTGCGCGTAGACTCTTCAAGGGGGAAATCTGATGAATTCCTTATTCACACCCCTGTCCTGGAGCGATAGCGGTCTGATTCTGACCGGTGTCTGGAATACCATCATCATCTCCGTTGTCGCCATCGTGGTGGGCACGATTCTGGGATTGATCGTTGGTTTTCTCCGTGCCGAGAGCAACAAGGCCGTCAACGTCCTTTTCGGTAGCGTGCTCGACGTGCTGAGAAGTGTTCCCCTGATCATCCAGCTTATTCTGTTCTCCACCTTTGTCGGTGCGATGGGGAATCCACTGGCGCCGTTTGTTGCGGGCTCCATTGTGCTTTCGCTGTATACCATGGCCTTCATGAGCGAGGTGTTCCGCAGTGGCTTTGAGAGCGTCAGTCCCTCAATGCAGACGGCAGCGCGCTCACTGGGCATGACCAAATGGCAAACCATCTACCACATTCGGTTGCCGATTGGTTTGCGTGCTGTGTTCCCCTCGTGGCTGGGTGTTGCACTCAGTGTCATCAAGGACTCGGCCCTGGTCTCGGTCATCGGTTACATGGAATTGCTGCGCACGTCGGAGCAACTGATTTCAAGAACCCAGCAACCGCTCGAGATTCTGATCGGTGTTGGTATCTTTTACTTCATTATTTCGTACCCGCTGTCCCACTACGGCCGGTATGTTGAGAGGAAAATGGCAATATGATCAGCGTACAGAATGTCCATAAATCCTTCGGCGATCTTGAAGTACTGAAAGGCGTCAGCCTGGATGTAAAGAAAGGCGAGGTCGTGAGCGTTATCGGGGGCTCCGGCAGTGGCAAGTCGACTCTCCTGTATTGCATCAATGCCATTGAGCCCATCAACAAGGGCAAGATCCTCGTTGATGATGTGGATGTCCATGCCAAAGAGACCAACAAGGACAAGCTGCGCCAGAAACTGGGCATGGTCTTTCAGCAATGGAATTCCTTTCCTCATATGACTGTGCTGGAGAACGCCGCACTGGCGCCCAGAATCGTCAAGAAAATGAGCAAGGAAGAGGCAATCGAAATTGCCAAGAAAGAGTTGGAGCACGTCGGCCTGGGCGACAAGTTCGACGTCTATCCCACGAAAATGTCGGGCGGTCAGCAGCAACGCCTGGCGATTGCCCGTGCTCTGGCCATGAAGCCTGACTACATGCTGCTTGACGAGGTGACCTCCGCGCTCGACCCGGAGCTGGTCGGCGAGGTTCTGGATACCCTGCGCTTGCTGGCAGAAGAGGGGATGACCATGATCTGTGTGACCCACGAAATGGGGTTCGCACGGGATGTCTCTGATCGGGTGGCTTACTTCCACGAGGGTGTGATCGCAGAGATCGGTGAAGCACGCCAGGTGATTACCGATCCGCAAAACCCGCTCACCCAGAAGTTCCTTTCAAAAGTGCGCTAGAAAGTCGCCACAACCGTGGCGCTGGCTGGGGGAGTTCTTGGACCCGCTTTCCCAGCCATTTTTCCAGCCCGCCCAGAATCCGGTGGCTTCAGTTCCGGTTCTTCAGCACCTCATAAATCTTCCTGACCGCTTCCTCCTGCTTTTGTTTTTCAACCATATCTTCCAGCAGCTCCAGTACCCGTTTTTCGTCGTTGCTCCGAAGACCCGGCCAGTACACATAGGGCACCAGATCTGGATTGCTGATAAAGAACAAGGCGGTTTGTTCCGGATCGTTGGCGATGTCTCCGCGCAGGCCTACGGTAAACTGGCGGCCCTCGCCACCCCGTAGCGTTAACAGGAGGGATTGGTCCTGCTCGATGAATCGGGATTCCTCCACGGTAATGGGCTCTGCCAGATCGGGTACCGAGGTGATGTAGTATTGAAAGCCAAGGAACCCCAGCAGAACAGCAATCAACGCTGCCAGGGCAAAGGATTTGATCATTCTGAAGATTCCAAGCTGCTTACATTGCTCTGGCAAATAACCCAAAGGGGAGGGATTTGATTACGTAACTAATCGGCGTCCATGGCCACCAGGGCACGTAGGCCCGGCGCTTCTCCGATTCGATGGCTTTCACCAGGGCCTTTACACCGGTTTCCAGATCCACACGGAAGGGCGCGCTTTTAGTGTCCCGGTTAATATCCGTGAGAATGTAGCCGGGCATAATGTTGCTGACGTTGATCGGCTTACCCTTGGTATCGAGCTGCAGACCTTCCGCCAAAGAGGCTACGGCGGCCTTGGTGGCAGCGTATACGTTCAGTGGACCACGGAAGCCGCGAACACCACTGACAGACGACATTAACACCAGGTGACCGCTGTTCTGCTCGCGGAAGATCTCCATGGCTGCCTCACTCTGGGCAATAGCAGCGATGAAGTTGGTCTCGGCGGTGTGGCGGTTGGCAGCGAAATGCCCACGGCCGATGGGCTGTGAGCTGCCAATACCTGCATTAACCACCACCCGATCAAGACTACCGAGCTCATCCCGGAAGCCCCGGAACACTTTGAACACCTGATCGTAATCGCAGACATCAAGGCCTCGGACGAGTACCCGGATATCCGGATGAGCCTGCTGCAATTCCCGCTGGAGAGCTTCCAGCTTGTCTGCCCGGCGCGCACAGAGCGCCAGATTACAGCCTTTGGCCGCCCATTCGCGAGCCATGCCTTCCCCGAGACCGGTGCTGGCACCGGTAATCAGAATGTTCTTTCGCATCAGCTATCCCCTGGATTCGTTCGGATTATTTGCGCTCACAGTACCATGATCGAACGCCCAGGGGATTGACTGAAATGCAACTCTGCACTGGCCATTCCGTTCAGGGTAGAACGTTACTCCACCATTACTGTGATCTTCTCGGAAACCACTGGCGGGTTGTGCGGCACATGCATGTGATCACCGACCAAAAGCTGCAGCGTGTGTTTACCCGGTGATAGCGTGATCTCGGTTTCGGTTTGCCCGCCACCAAAGTGTCTG
The DNA here is from genome assembly GCF_056857715.1 of Marinobacter sp. L-13. Taxonomy (NCBI): domain Bacteria; kingdom Pseudomonadati; phylum Pseudomonadota; class Gammaproteobacteria; order Pseudomonadales; family Marinobacteraceae; genus Marinobacter; species Marinobacter sp. L-13. Next base: position 7,482 of record NZ_JBSXNQ010000049.1, on the reverse strand, counting down.
ATTTGATCCGTTGCCGGGAGGGATTTGCTCAGATCGGACGGTACGTCGGTATCGATCAGCAGGTGGTGGTGTCCGGTGCCTGCTTTTTCCACGCCAGCAGGTGCTACGCCCATGTTCCGCAGACCAAAGACGACTTTGAAGGTTTCGTTTACGGTTGCGCCGTCAGTTGGTTGCACGAAATACACGCCAGCGTTGGCCGGCGCCTCAGACTTCATGCTCTCTGCAATCGCTGCTACTGGCGCGATCAACAGAGCTGAAAACAGTGTAATTGCGATCCTGTTCATTTCGTTTCCTCCTTGGTGTTCGCCACCAGTGAGTATAGTTGAGGAAACGTATGCGTGACGGCCGCTTCAGTTTTCCACGGCAGGAATTATGTGCTCCTCAATTAACTGGAACTGGCGGCGCAAAAAGGCTGAACCCGGCGAGGGAGGGGTAGGGTCAGAGGTCATCACCACGGTCAGTTTGCGAGCGGGCATCACATACAGTACCTGGCCTCCGTACCCACGCCCGTAATACCCCATTTCGCCGGCGAGCGGCTGCTGGAACCAGCCATAGCCATAGGGATCATCTGTGTAGGCGGACCTTCCGCGTTCAATCCAGGACTCCCGCACCCAGTTTTCCGGAAACAGGCGCCGATCACCAAGGCGGCCTTCATTGCGATAAAGCTCGCCGATTTTGGCCAGGTCCCTTGGCGAAAGAGCCATATTATTGCCACCAAAATAGATCCCCTGGGGATCCCGGCCCCAGGCCGGAATGGTTATATTCAGTGGCTCGCCCAACCATTCCCGCGCCAGGTCGAGCGTGCTGCGCCCGGCGCTTTCAGTGAGCGCCGCCGAGAGCAGGTGGCTGCTGCCGGTGGAGTAGAGCATGCGACCGCCCGGCTCATCCACGAACGGCCGGGTGAGCACATGGTGAACCCAGTTATCGCTGTTCACCCAGGTGCCATAGTAACGGCCAGATGTCCGCTGCAACCCGGCCTGCAAAGACAGCAGGTGCCCCAGAGTTATCCGGTCCACGCCCTTGGTGGCGGAGGCGGGTACGCGGTCACCGAGCGTTTCAATAACCGGTTGATTGGTTCCCTCGAACACACCTTTTTCGATGCCGATACCCACCAGCGCGGCGAGTACTGTCCTGGAGAGAGATTTGATGTTGGTTGGCGTGTCGAGCCCGGCACTTTTCAAATCCAATGCCAGAACTTCCTGGCCCTCATGGACAACAATCAAGGAGTGAAGGCGCTTAAGGTTTGCAGCCTCTCTGGACACCTCTGCTTGCCAGTCTGCCGTCTCCGAGTGGCTTGGCGGGGTCACCAGGAGCAGCAGTGCGAAAAGCCAATATGAAAAGCGTTGCATAGTGTAAGGAGGCGCTAGCGTCTTCGTTTTGGTAAGTGGAACGTCGATCATATGACTACTGTACGTCAGCGCGCCGAGAGGAGGTCACGGCTTAATCAGATCTGTGGTGATTATCGGGTACGCGATGCAGATTTATGCGCCTCTAGGCGCAAACATGATGATCGCCATGCCGAGCAGGGCTACGCCGGATCCCACCAGATCCCAAACGGTTGGCCGGATACCATCAATAGCCCAAAGCCAGAGAATGGCCATGAAGATATACACACCGCCGTAGGCCGCATAAACCCGACCGGCGGCAGTAGGATGCAGGGAAAGTAACCAGGCAAATGCCGCCAGGCTCAGGGCCCCGGGTACGAGAAGCCAGATGCTCTTTCCCTCGCGAAGCCAGAGATAGGGTAGGTAGCAGCCAACGATTTCAGCCAGCGCGGTAACGAGAAACAGACCGATGGTTTTCAGTTCAGGCACGGGGATTTTCCTTTGTACCGATAAAAAGCCGTATTTATGACGCTTTGTGAACCAGTCTTTACGATTTACATGGGGATAGGAGAGTAATTACCGCGCACTTCTAAACCATAGGCCTGAAATTCGGTAATGCCGCAACCCGATCCAGCCATGCGCGAATCGCAGGGTAGGCTTCCAGCTCAAAACCACCCTCATCCGCGACGTGGGTGTATGCATAGAGTGAGATATCTGCAGTAGTGACCTTCTCACCCGCCAGGAATGGCGTCTCTGCCAGTTGTTGCTCCATCACCTGCAAGGCCTTGTGCCCGCCGGTTTGCTTGGCGGCATACTCGTCGGCTTTGTCTGCCGGCAGTCCCAGGTACTTGTTGATAAAGCGCGCGACGGCGATAAACGGCTCATGGCTGTATTGCTCGAAGAATTGCCATTGCAGAACGCGGGCCTGGGCGAGGCGGTCATTCGGGTACAGATCAGAGCCGAACGCGAGGAAGTTGATGATGGCGTTGGACTCTGACAACGCCTCGCCACTATCCAGCTCCAGCAGAGGAATCTTGCCATTCGGGTTCTTTTTCAAAAAATCATCGGATTTTGTGTCGCCAGCCAGAATGTCGACATCAATCCACTGATGGTCGATGTTCAGCAGTTGGCAAACGAGCTGAACCTTGTAGCAGTTCCCGGATTGGGTATCGCCATAGATTTTCATGCAGTTTCCTTTGCTGGGAGAGCGCCGTTTTTCAGGCCGGGGCGTTCAGGGCTCCGATCCGGGCTGCTTGAGGTCTTTGGTGTAGACATGCGTTGTTTTGGATTGCGTATAACCAACCGCCGGATAAAAGCCATGAGACTCAAGGCGCGTTACATTAGAGCGTACCACCACCCGCGGGAGTCCCATAGAGCTGGACCAGTCTTCAGCAGACTGGACCAATAGCTGGCCGATACCAGCCCTCCGTGCGCGGGAGCCTACAACCAGGCCTGTAATTTCCGCGACAAACAGCTCGCTGAGGAACAGGCGCTTTTCCACTGCTATCCATCCAACGACCGAACCCCCGGAAAGGGCGACGAAAATCTGATGGCTAGGAGAGTTAGCGATTGCCTCGAGCCATGCTTTCGTTCGGAGCCTGCTGGCTGTGTAACCCCATTCGAGGACCAGAGCGTGAATGCCATCAAGATGATCAGCCCGCCCCGGTTCGATTGAAATGTCCATATTCAAACGCTAGTCCGGGAGGGTGTGCTATGGCGATTCATTCTTGGGATTTGCCTTTGACCCACCTGTCGCCCTCCTTGCGATATTCCTCTTTAACCGCCGCCCAGGCTACTTTGTGGGCCGTCTCTATCGCAGCTGGCTGTCCTTGCTGCCTCTGCGATTGATGCCGCCAGACTGGCTGCGCTCCTTTTCATGGGCCGACTGGCAGTCAATGCACAAACGAACACCGGGAATGGCCTTGCGCCGGGCCTCTGGAATTGGTGCTCCGCACTCATCACATTCCTCGGCACTTTCGCCTTTGGCCAACTGGCTGCGTGCGCGCTGGATTTCATCCTCAACGCTTGCGTCGATCTGTTCCTGAACCGCACCATCACGAGACCATCCGCCTGCCATGGGGCCCTCCGAAGTCTGGCTGACTGAAACCACTCAACGTTAGCATTGTAGCTCGGGTGCTCAAAGATGGCCGACGCTGATTTGGCTGATGCGAACGGTTAAAGCCTACCGGCTTCAGTCTCGCGCCCACCTCGAAGAACCAGATACAGCAAGGGCCCTGCGGAGACAAACACTGCTGTCAGAACGAAAAACGGAACCAGGTAACCCAATCCTTTGCCTCGACGTTTGGCATCCTGGTACATCCAGATGCAAGCCAATACCGCGAGAATGTAGAGATCGATAACAACCTGTGCGGTATCGGGGCTCGACATCAACTGGGCGCCGAATGCGAGGAGCGATTGCTCGGCGCCGGCCATCACCCAGAAGGTGAAGCCCATAAACAGGCAGAGAACGACGAGGGGGAGGGGGGATAGTCTCATAATCTTCCTTGATTTATTTGTTGCTGGAATTAAAGGTCTTCAGCGATGCGCTTGAGGGATTCGCCATCAAGAAAATCGGAGTCAATCTTTAGCAGCTTTGCATCTTTGCCGATCACAAAGAGGAAGGCTTTGTTCCCGTGGTCGGAGTAGGCGAGTGAATAGGAATCCTGCGTCCAGGTGGCGACATCTCTGCCGCTGACAAAATTCTCGTGCACGGCCCCGATCAACGTCTGGTCACAATCGGCTGCAGCTGTCTCAAAGAAAACAGCCTCGAAGAAAGTGGCCGCTGGGCAGCCGTATTCCAACGTTTCATCGTGGGTCATGTCTGCGAATGCCAGGAATCGTTTACCTAGCTCGTCGCCGTATCGGAAGATCAACATGTTCTGGCTGTCGCCAATATCGCCAACAGCGGCGAAACCTGCCGGAATGCTGAATCTCAAGTCCGAGTACAAAAGCTCGATTCGGTTACCGGCATGAACAGCAACGGACAAACTTAAAGCAACAGCGATCAATCCAATCTTGAACATCTCAAATTCCCTTTAGTGCCATGTGGATTTCAGAGCGGAAATTCTGGCTGACTTGCAGCTTGCAAATGTAATAAGTCTGACTGTTACCGGAAGCGATGTTTTTACCGATGCCAGCCACTTGTTTCACGATATAGGAGATTCCTGGCTTGCCGCCGCTCGGTCTGGGAACCAGGTCCATGGAAGCTGAGCACGATTGCGACTCGGTTACTGCGGTATAGACGACCTCAGCGGATCGTTCATTGACGGATTCAGGTGAGGCCGTGCCATCGCCCCAGAAAAAGTTGATGGCAGCGGAGACATACTCACGGTCACTGTGATCCATGATCCAATTCCTTTTGTTTACTGAGAGATAACGTCCTCCTGGACGCTTTGCACGTTAGCAAATGATCATTGCGAGAGCGAGTAAATCTACTGCGACCAAGTCACGTTCAAATTCGAAAAAATAGATCTGCTTCAGTTATTTGCGCCGGACTCATTTTTTATGCAGCTCCCTGTAGCGTTCCTCCAGTTCGGCACGAATGGCGCGGCGCTCCTTACCGTTGGCAAATCGCCGGATCTGATCATCGGTACGTGGAACCAGCTGCGGCACGGCGACGGCTTTACCGTTGTCATCAACCGCCACCATGGTAAAAAAGCAGCTGTTGCTATGGCGAACCAACTTGTCGCGGATGTTCTCGGTAACCACCTTGATGCCGATCTCCATGGAGGTACGGCCGGTGTAGTTCACGCTGGCCAGAAAGGTGACCAGCTCGCCAATTTGGATGGGTTGGAGGAACATCACCTGGTCGACGGACAGAGTAACGACATACGTCCCGGCGTAACGGCTGGCGCAGGCATAGGCGACTTCATCCAGGTACTTCAGCAGGGTGCCGCCGTGCACATTGCCAGAGAAATTGGCTTTGTCCGGCGTCATCAGGACGGTCATGCTCAGGCTTGTTGAATTGTTTTCCATGGCGCTTCTCTGTTGGTTTGCTGTCCAGTATAGGCGCCAGGGTGCTGGTGGTGGCAGTAGTTATTAATCGGCCTCGAAAGTCACCAGATCCACATCCGCTGCCTGGGTGCGTAACGGCACCAATGCCTGATAGGCAGGGGAATTGTGCCAATCGGTGGCGGAATCCGCATCCGGAAAGCGGATAACCACGGTATCGGTGTGCCGGTATTGCCCGCTCAGTGCCTTCGCCTGTTTACCCCGAAGCACCAGTTCTGCACCCCAGGGAACCAGCGTTTCCGGAACAAGGCTGCGGTATTCAGCCCATTTGTCCGGGTCTTTCACGGTGATGTTGCCGATCACGTAGGCTGTCATTAGCGGGCTCCGGTTATCGAGTGGGTGGTTCAGTCGGGTTGAGTCGGATGGTCACGAAAAATAGATCTGTCCCGGTTTCGCTTACCGCCCTAAGTCCAAAAATTTGCGAAAGCGCTTATTCAACTCCTCTTCGTCAAGCTGATGGTAAAGCCACTTTCTGGCCTCGGATGACTTCCGCTGAATTTCGATCTTTCCGGACCGGCATCCATTCCCTCGGCTTCCTGTGAGAAGGTCTGCGCGCCAGGGCCTGAGAACGTATCTCTGCTATGTAATCGGCAGCCTCGTCGTTGAACAAAAACCTGACAGGCAACGTCTTTTCCTCAAAGACTGCCAAGCACTTATCCGAAACCTGACCTCCACCCCGTATGGACAAAATGAAGTCGATCGTCGCCTAATAGATTTCAAACCGTTTGTCGAAAAGGTCCATCCTGTGGCGATATGCCGCTGTTTTCCAATGTTTCCAAGCTATATACACACCCAAGAAACCTATTACAGGTACAGCAAGCGCACTGAATAATTCGGTAACAGGCATTAGGTCCTCAAGAAACATTCAGGCAACCTTCCGTATAACGCCCGGCTCACGCGCCGTTTTGGAGCCGCGAAGCGGTGGAAAAGCGGTCGCTGTGCAGCCGATTGTTTTGTGACGGTATTAGTCAGATGACTGGAGACGCATTGGTTCATTCTCGATCGGAACTTTTTTCCTTGAGGAAAAAATATGGTAGCCACCAACATTCCAACTGATCGTGCACAGGACGTCTTCACAATTGTCGGCTTCATACTGAAAAACGCGCTTGACTTCACTATCCACGCCTCTAAAGCTGACAACTATCTGGCTATACATACCAGACAAGCCATTTTTTTCTAAATATTTATTGAAATTTTCTGCAATCGCTTTGGCTCCATGCTCATAGACTGAAAATTTTTGAGAATTTCCCTTTAGTCTTAATTGCTCTGCCATTTCTAATCTAAGCTCTTGTACTAAGATATCCTCCCTTGGGCCGAAACCCGTTCTATCACTAGTCTCGGACAGAGATCGAATATCGAAGGCAACAGGCACTGACAGTTCTAAATCCGGAACTTCAATGCGGAGAGTACCATCAACAAGTCGATGAACAATGTCACTAAGGCGTACAAAATATTTATAATTCGCGACAACAGATATACTCGCGTCTGTATCGCCAATTGGCAAGTCGAATAGCGTTGTACGGAATTTTTGTTTTTTTAAAGTCTCGCCGCTTTTGAGGGTAGCAATCACGTACTCATCTGAACCTTCGATGGAGATGAAGGAAGAAATGCTGCTATTAAACTCTTCAGAATTTATCAATTTTAGATCGCTTAGCTTTATGAAAAACACCAGACCGAGCACGAGCAAAAATAATGGAATCCACCTGTTAAATTTTCGAAAATAAGAAAATGCCATGCTTACTCCAGTAGAGTAAGAGGCAGGGCGTAGTCGGACTATTTCCCTGCCTCTCCTCTCCGAACCGGACGTGCACCTTTCAGCGCATCCGGCTCTCCGTTTAAACGCTGGACAGTGCCATAGCGACCTCAGGAAAGCGCGAGGTCCAAGTGTTTCTGGGTTCTGTCCTCAGGTAGGGATTACCCTCCGGAAGACGCCAACGGAATCGCTTTTTCCCGTGACCGACGAGTCGGTACAGAATGGCTCCACTGAACAGTCCCTGATTGGTTCTGCCATACAGCACCCAAGTCTTACTTTGACCTGAAGCCGGGGCTTTGAACCAATGACGCATCAGCGGTTTGAGCCGGGAGCGATATTTGCGGCCCAGCCAATGGGCCAGTTTCCAGAACACGACACCATCGATGTAGCTGA